>JAJYBH010000200.1:348-3908 GCA_021779135.1 Deltaproteobacteria bacterium | reverse complement strand
GATGATCGAAAGCCAGGCTGCGCGCCGTCCGCCCCATCCTTTGGTAATGCGGGCATGCAGGAAGGCCGCGTAGATGAACCAGACGATCAGCGACCAGGTCTCCTTCGGGTCCCAGCTCCAGTAAGTCCCCCAGGCATAATTGGCCCAGGCGGCGCCGGTGATTATCCCCAGGGTCAGCAAAGGAAAGCCGGTCATGATAGCTCTGTAGTTCAAATTATCAAGCACCCGGCTAGTTGGAAACGTGGCGATAATACTCTCTTCTTTGGCATGTGCCAACCGCTCATGACTTTCCCGTATCAGATACATAATCGAGATGCCGCAGGCGACGGCAAAGGCGGCATATCCCAGAAAGCAGGTGATGACATGATAGAGTAGCCAGTTACTCTGCAAGGCCGGCACCAGCGGCTCGATGCCGCTGTCCATCCCCATCTGCGCCCAGGCCATGCCCAACAGGGCAAAAGGCATGACGAAAGCTCCAATGACCCGATACTTGTACTTCAGATCAAGCAGGCCGTAGATGAGGACGATCGTCCATGAGAAGAACACGACCGACTCATAGAGGTTTGAAAGCGGGGCATGACCAACTCCGAGGGTGTAGGATTCCTTCCAGCGCAGTCCGATGGCGATTGTTTGCAGAAACAGACCACCAAAGGCAATGGCGCTGCCTGCTGTGCCGAGCGCCTTGGCACGGCTGGCGATGAAGGCAAAAAACACCAGCATTGAAGCGAGATAGAGTAATGTGGTTATATTGAACAGAAGTGAACTAGTCATTTGTTTTCCTCCAACGAAAGCTGCTTTTTGAGCTTTGTTGCCAGTTGCTCCATGAAAAGCTGAAAACCTGCCTGGTTCTTGCTGGCATTGCCCCCGATGGTTACGCTCCCATTCTCGACTCGCACCCAGATGCGACGGTGGGACAAGAAAAAGGCGGCATAAATACCCACGACCATCAGGAGACAGCCGAACCAGACTAGCCAGACACCGGGGTCTTTTGCCACCTGCAGGCCCGTGAACATCCGCTCCTCACTTCCCTTGTAATGAATCAGCGGTCCACCGCTGTCTTTGGCATGTTGGACGTTCAACTCAGGATGGTTTGCATAGACAATAAACGAGTCCGTCTTGCCCGAAGGTGTGTGCGTCTCGACACGCGCCGCCGGGCCGGTGAGCTCCGGTGCATAGGGACTGATGTCAGGGGTTGACTCAAGAACATGCATTTCGCTGCCATCCGGCAGTTTCGCTGACAAATTGCTGCCGACAGTCAAGGATACCGGATTTCGACCGTTCAAATCACTGACGGTAAAGAAATAATCTCCGGCATTTCCGTAGCTCGACTGGTAAAAGGTGATCCCCTTGTAAGTCATTGGATCGTTTACAATAACGCGCACATTGGTGTAATCCGGCACCGGTTTGCCATTTTCAAGCACGGTTAAAATGCTTTTGAATTCTTTGGGCGCGCCATTGGGATAATTAGTTACGCTGAACTTCTCGCAACGTACCGCAAAACCGAGATTTATCTCCTTGTCGGAACGGGACGTGACATTTGATATGGTTTGCCCCTCGACAATATTGACATAACCCTTATAGCCGAAAAGAGAGCCAATGATTGCACCAATAAATATTACCAGCACACTCAAGTGAACGGCATACACAGCCAACCGGGACCAGGGCGCCTTTTGGGCGAACAGGTGGACCCCCCCGCCCTCTTGCGTAATCACGGGATTGGCGAATTCCGCCTTCAGGACAGCGGCTACCCGGTCCCTGAGGGTACTGGTGTCTCCATTCGTCCTGAATGTTGTGCTGCTTGATAATGTTTTTTCCAATCCATCACTCATAACCAGTACCGGTTGGGTGATCGTCCTCCAGATATGGGGGAGCCGTTTGATGGAGCAGGCAATCAGATTTATGCACAACAATGAAAGCAGCAGGATGAACCACCATGAGTGGTACATATCGAAAAAACCAAGCGACTGATAGAGCATCAGTTTGTTCTGGCTGATGGTTTGCAAATACTCCGGTGGCGGCGCCCCCTGTGGAATGATCGTCCCAATGATTGAGATGACCGCCAACGTGATGAAGAGAAACATGGTCAGTTTAAGCGAGCAGAGAAAATCCCAGGTAAATCGGAATCCTGATTGTTTTTTTGTTGTCACGATAATGCTCCTTGGTTGTATATAGGCATCAGGTTGCTGCAAGCAGTCTGCAAGCATAACGCATGCGGACGTACACAATAACCAGATTGAATACGGTAATAATCAATCATGCGCCTCGGCATGATGTCGGAGAGTTACGTCCAGGGACAGTTTTCCGGTGGGACAAAGATGGGAAAATAGACTTGGGGCATCAACAACAGAGGCTCAGCAGGTGAAAAAAAGACCACAATTTGAGAAGAAATGAAACTCCCATTTTCCGGCAGCAACGCAAAACTGGGGCAGCATGAACAAGCAGGATCACACCCCCGGTCTCCATGCTCGCCATCACAGGGGCAATCATTACATGGGGGCTGCCCTGTTCCGGATGCAACCTGTTGTACGGCTGAGTCAGAACCATGCGGGAACACACTGGCAAAAGCATGTGCGCTGAGGAGTAAGCAAAAACTGATCATGCACAGGATTTTTATACATCTAGATGTCATTGGAATTCCCACTTATTTTCCGGCCATTCAACATCAATCTGAGTGTCCTAATTCCTTTCTTAAAACTTGTAGCACCGTAAGCTTCCAGACATTTCTTTCCCGGAGTCGTGCCGTATATCGGTTCCAGAACCAGTCTGTTCGCATTCCCTTCGATAAGGTTTATTTCCTTTTCAATGGCAATCCCGTCAGCGGGCAGGGCCACAACGATTCTGTGTGTGCCTGCCCTCAGGCGCAGACTTTTGCTGAATTGATATCTGATTCCATCACCGGCTTCCGGGTCCACCAGCCCCCTTGATTCACTGTTTTCCTTTTGTAAACGTCCACGCAACAGCACCGCCTGACCGTCAATATTCAGCAGCAGCATGTAATCAGGCGTTCCGTGAATATCCTTAGCAGAATAGATTCCCGGTTTATGGGTCTTCAGCGTGGCGGTTATGCGTAAATCTGCAAACCCTTGGGGCACAATCCCACCGTTCGTTAATTCCTCATAGATGTCAGTGCGAATGCTTGTGCTGTTGGCCTTAATCAGGGCGGAGCTTTCCGCGCAACCGCTTAGCACCGTTAGGACCATTGCCAACAGCATTAATTTCATTCTGTTCATAGAATACCCCCTATTCAGGCTGGACAGACTTATGTCGTGAAAGAGTCTGACGATGCACTGCTAGACAGCATCTTTTCCTCTTTCATTTGTTCGAATCTTCACTATGTTATCAACCGTGGAGATGAAGATTTTTCCGTCACCGGTGTTGCCGGTATGGGCGTATTTTTGGATCACATTGACGACCTGATCGACCATCTCATCCGCGACAACAACTTCCAGCTGAATTCGCGGAATGAACTCCACCATTTCATAAACAATCTTGTCTGTTGCCTTCCTGGCCCTGCCTTTGCCGAATCCCTTTATCTCGGAAACCGTCACGCCAGGCAATCC
>JAJYBH010000200.1:0-338 GCA_021779135.1 Deltaproteobacteria bacterium | reverse complement strand
ATCCATCGATTTCATGAAGTTCTTCGGTAACTTCCAATAACTTCGACGGTCTGATTATTGCTTTTATCTCTTTCATGTCATTTCTCCCTGTGCGATGGAATATTACCTCCCCCCTCAATCCCCTTTAGGCTAAAGGGAGATTTAGAGGGGTTTGCTGCCCTTACATTTCCGCATCAACTTTCCTCTTCTCAAACCAGCTGTACACCGCTGGGATAATCAGCAGCGTCAGCAGCGTTGACGTCACCAGTCCGCCCACAACAACCGTGGCAAGCGGTTTCTGAATTTCAGAACCGGTCCCACTGGCAATCAGCATCGGAACCAGACTGAAAATGGATATT
>JAJYBH010000199.1 GCA_021779135.1 Deltaproteobacteria bacterium | reverse complement strand
AACAAATGCGCCTCCTGTCATCCGAATGGCGGAAATATTATCAACCCCAAGGAAACCCTGAAGGGCATCAGGGACTCCAAGAAAATCACCAGCAAGATCCGCAAGGGTGGCGGCGGCATGCCTGCCTTTGACGCCAAGGCCATCTCCGACGCAGAGGCAAAACAACTTGCCGATTACATCATCAAAACCTTCAAAAAGTGATCTCATACCGGGGGGGCTTATGCCCCCCCGGTCAATTGCATCTCATGGAAAAAATCCTGTTCAAACATAATCGTCCCGACCGCGTCATAACCTGCGACGAATACTGTTCCGAAGGGGGCTTCAGCGCACTGCGGGCTGCCTTGTCCGGAATGTCGCCCGAAGAGGTGCAGCAGGCCACGATTGACTCGGGTCTGCGAGGGCGCGGCGGAGCAGGTTTTCCGACCGGCAAGAAGTGGTCCTTTGTGCCCCGCAACCTGCCCGGTCCGCGCTACCTGATCTGCAATGCCGACGAAATGGAGCCGGGTACCTACAAGGACCGCGTCCTGCTGGAGAAGAACCCCTATCTGCTCATTGAGGGCATGATCCTGGCCTGCTATGCATTGGGAGTGGAGCATGCCTTTATCTTCATACGGCGCGGCTACGAACAGGCGGCGGAAAATTTGCTGCGAGGTATCGCTGAAGCACGCAAGGCTGGTCTGCTGGGCAGTAACATACTCAATTCAGGATTCAGCCTGAAAATCGAACTGCACCAATCGGCCGGACGCTACATCTGCGGCGAGGAAACTGCCCTGATGAACTCCCTGGAGGGCAAGCGCGCCAATCCGCGCGCCAAACCCCCCTTCCCTGCCGTAAAGGGACTGTGGGGGCAGCCGACCGTGGTCAACAACGTGGAGACCCTGGCCAATATCCCGGCGATCATCAGCAAGGGACCCGCCTGGTGGAAGGCGCAGGCGGCCACTCCCGAAGCGGCCGGCACCAAACTTTTCTGCATCAGCGGTCATGTGCGCAACACGGAATGTTTCGAGCTGCCGTTAGGGATGACCCTGGGCAAGATCATTGACGGTCCCTGCGGCGGGATGAGGGAAGGAAGCAGTTTCAAGGCCTGTATTCCCGGTGGCGCCTCCACACCCTTTTTCACCAGGGAACACTGGGACGTATCCATGGATTTCGATACGGTGGCCAAGGCCGGTTCTCGACTCGGCACCGGCGGGATCATCGTTTTTGACCAGAACACCTGTATGGTGGCCGCCACACTCAACTTGATCCGTTTCTATGCGCGGGAATCCTGCGGCTGGTGTACGCCCTGCCGCGAAGGGCTCCCCTTCGTGGAGCATATTCTGGAGCGGATCGAGAATGGCCAAGGCGAATCCGGGGATATCGACATCCTGCGTGAGCACGTCAATCATCTGAATTACGCCTTCTGTGCCCTGGCCCCCGGTGCCATGGGCCCGGTGGATGGCCTGCTGCGGCATTTTGAGGATGAACTGCGGGAACATATTACTCACCGTACCTGCCCCTTCACGAAGGTCTAGCCCATGCCGAAACTGATCATCGACAACATAGAGACAGAGGTCCCCGACGGCACCAACGTGCTGGAGGCGGCCCGCAGCATCGGCATCACCATCCCGCACTTCTGCTGGCACCCTGCCCTGGGCAAGGCCGGCGCCTGCCGTGTCTGCGCGGTTAAGATGATCGACGGTCCGGTCAAGGGGTTGCAGATGTCCTGCATGCTGCCTGCCCAGGACGGCATGGTCGTTTCCACGACCGATGAGGAAGCGGTTGCTTTTCGCAAGAGCGTGATCGAATGGCTGATGATCAACCACCCCCACGACTGTCCGGTCTGCGACGAAGGGGGCGAGTGCCAGCTTCAGGACTTCACGATTGCGGGGGGGCACGGCATTCGCCGCTACGACGGCCGGAAGCGCACCCATGTCAACCAGCACCTGGGAGACTTCATTGAACACGAGATGAACCGCTGCATCCAGTGCTATCGCTGTGCCCGTTTCTATCAGGAATATGCCGGCGGCACCGATTTCGGCGTCACGGGCAGTGCGGGGAGTGTCTATTTCGGGCGCCAACAGGATGGACAACTGGAATCGCCCTTTTCCGGCAACCTGGTGGATATCTGTCCGACCGGTGTGTTCACCGACAAGACCGCCCGCTTCCGGGCCCGCTACTGGGATTACGACATGGCCCCCTCGATCTGCCCCCATTGCTCCCTGGGATGCAACACGGTCCCCATGGCCCGCTATCGGGAGCTTCTCAAGGTCACCGCCCGCAGAAACGACAACGTAAATGACTGGTTCATCTGCGACCGTGGTCGCTTCTCCAACGCCTGCGTCAATGCCCCGGACCGTCCCCGCCAGGCGCTGGTGGACGGAAAAGCGGCCGGCATGGATGAAGCCATGGATGCCTTGGTTGAGCGACTGGGAGAATTTCTTGAGTTGCACGGCCACGAAAGCCTGGCCATCGTAGGTTCACCCCGCATGTCGCTGGAGGGGAACATCATGGCCGGACGCCTGAAAGATCTGCTTGGGGCCGGGACACTCAGCTTCTTCAGCGAGGAAGACCATTCTGAACGGTCGCTGGAGGCGGTTTCGCTACGGAACGCCGGCAAGCGCGCCTCTCAGGAGGATGTGCGTTGTGCCGACCTGGTTGCCATCCTGGGATGCGACCTGCTGGACGAAGCCCCCATGATGGCCCTGGCCGTACGTCAGGCCTGGCGCAATGGTGCCCGGGTATATACGTTGGGTAGCGAAGGCTCGATTGATTCAGCACAACTGAAACTCTTCGAGACCATACCGATCGCGGCCCTGACCGATGTGCCGCTAGTAGAGGCCCGGCGTCCGGTGGTCATCTGTGGTAGCCGCTACAAAGGGTTGGGGGTGATTGAGGCGGCAATATCCGACTCCACCAGACTGGCCATCCTCATGGACGAACCCAACGACTACGGCTGCGCGCTCCTGTCCGACGAATACGGGGCAATCCCCTTATTCCGGGCCATGGCCGACAAACGTGTCAAAGGAATCATATCATTCGAAGCCGACCTTTCCGAGGAGTTGCTGCAAGGTATCCGGGTGCTGGGCGCCGTTGACTGGCGTCCAGGCGACGTGCTGAATTGTGCCGAGGTGGTTCTCCCTGCATCCGCCTGGGTCGAGCAGGACGGTATATTCGTCAACTACGAAGGGCGCGCCCAGCGTTTCAAGCAGGTCATGCAGCCCGGTCTGCCGATAAAGGGGCTCACTCCTGAACTGCATCCACCCCGGGCCCATCGTCGCGATACACCGGGAGGAGATCCGCTGCCCTCATGGCGGATTGTGTCGGCCCTGCTTGAGAGAATGGGGGAAAACCCGGCCGAGGAACCGCTTTCGGGTCGGTGGGAGCATCTGAGAAATCTTGATGCGGAGAGTGCCGGCCAGACACTGGCCAGTATGGGCCAGGAATGAGATCTTATTATTCGTTAGGAATTTGATGATGAGCATCCACATTTTCAGTGACAGTCTTCTTATAGGGTCCGGTGCGATAATCATGCTGATCAGCATTGTGGGGACGAAGGGTCTTATGAAGGCCCTGCCATTTGTCCCTGAACGCCAGCGGAGATATATCAGACTCAATCTGCTGCTGCATCGTTCACTGATGACATTCTTCCTATGCGGTTATCTTGTGGTTCTGGCCGCCTTTGTTTTTAACTACTCATTTATCAGTGATACGTTCGTTAGCCTCATCTTTTTCTTTGGTTCCATTTTCGTTTTTATCGGCGTAAGTGTTCAATCCCGGCTCCTGACGGAGATCCAAAAAACCCTGCACGGCATCCTTCCCATCTGCTGCAAGTGCAAAAAGATCCGCAGTGCCGGTGCGGATCAGAGAGACCCGCTGGCCTGGAAGGTACTTGAGGAGTATCTGACTGAAAAGACCAGTGTGGATTTCTCCCATGGGCTCTGCCCGGACTGCTTTGAGGAAGAAATGAAGGATCTGTAGGGATGAGACCAGGCGCTCCATCCAAAACCCAACCACACATGCGAGAGACCATGAAAACTGCAAT
>JAJYBH010000198.1 GCA_021779135.1 Deltaproteobacteria bacterium | reverse complement strand
TGATGCCTTTAGCAGTATAGGTTTCAAATTTACCGGGATCGCTGGGCCCCTTCTGGCGCCACACGATCAGTGTCAGTGTCATGGTCTTGTGATCGCTCATTATTTGTAGCTCCTTACGGCGAGATGTACGTTCTCAAACTTCAACGGTTCCTTGTGCAGCTCGGGAGTCTTGTCATCACCTTTGTATTCCCAGGCGCCGACATAGCAGTAATTGACATCGTCACGCTGGGCTTCACCCTCGTCCTGATATTCTGCGCGGAAATGGCCGCCGCAGGATTCGTTACGGTGATGCGCATCGCGGCAGAGCAACTCACCGAACTCCAGGAAGTCAGCCGTGCGGCCGGCATTTTCAAGCTGCTGATTAAGGTCAGCACCTGAACCGGAAACCTTGACGTTTTTCCAGAATTCTTCACGCAGGGCAGGAATCTTCTTCAGGTTGGTCTCCAGAGACTCTTTGGTACGAGCCATACCACAGTTCTCCCACATTAGACCGCCCAGTTCACGCATGAACTCGAAAACTGTCTTCTTGCCGTTGATGGAGAGCAGTTTGTCATTGTAAGCTTTGACGTCGTCGGACGACTTCTTGAATTCAGGATTGTCCGTAGCAGTTCCGCCCGGCTTGACGGTGGCCAGGTAGCCGCCGATGGTGTAGGGAATGACGAAGTAGCCATCGGCCAGACCCTGCATGAGTGCCGAGGCACCCAGGCGGTTGGCGCCGTGGACCGAGAAGTTGGCCTCGCCCAGCACGAACAGACCGGGGATGTTGCTCATCAGGTTGTAATCCACCCACAGGCCGCCCATCGAGTAGTGCGGGGCCGGGTACATGCGCATGGGACGTTTGTAGCCGTTTTCGTCGGTGATCTTCTCATACATCTCGAACAGATTGCCGTAACGCTCACGAATAGTGTCTTCACCGAGGCGCTTGATGGAGTCGGCAAAGTCAAGGTAGACACCACGGCCGCCGGGTCCGACGCCGCGACCGTCATCACACTGCTCCTTGGCAGCGCGGGAGGCGATATCGCGGGGCGCCAGGTTGCCGAAGGAGGGATACTTGCGCTCGAGATAGTAATCGCGGGCGTCCTCGGGAATCTCGTTGGGATGCTTGCCGCAGTCCTCTTTCCGCTTGGGAACCCATACACGACCATCGTTTCTGAGTGACTCGGACATCAGGGTCAGCTTGGACTGATAGTCGCCGGCCTGGGGGATACAGGTCGGGTGAATCTGGGTGTAGCAGGGGTTGGCGAAGTAGGCGCCCTTCTTGTGAGCCTTCCAGTTGGCCGTTACCGAGCAGCCCATGGCGTTGGTGGAGAGATAGAATACATTGACGTAACCGCCAGTGCAGAGGCATACGGCATCAGCTGCGTAATTCTCCAACTGGCCGTTTACAAGATTGCGGACCGTGATACCCTTGGCAACGCCGTCCACGACCACCAGGTCGAGCATCTCGCGGCGATCATACATCTTGACCGTACCGAGTTTTATCTGACGGGAGAGAGCCGAATAAGCTCCCAATAGGAGTTGCTGACCGGTCTGGCCCCGGGCAAAGAATGTACGGGAAACCTGGGCGCCGCCGAAGGAGCGGTTGTCCAGATAACCGGCGTAGTCACGGGCAAAGGGCACACCCTGGGCAACGCACTGGTCGATGATGTTGTTGGAGACCTGAGCCAGACGCCAGACGTCTGCCTCGCGGGCACGGAAGTCGCCGCCCTTGATGGTGTCGTAGAACAGTCGGTAGATGGAGTCGCCGTCGTTGGGATAGTTTTTGGCGGCGTTGATGCCGCCCTGGGCAGCGATGGAGTGTGCACGGCGCGGGCTGTCCTGGTAACAGAAGGCCTGCACATTATAGCCGAGTTCACCCAGCGAGGCAGCGGCGGCGCCACCGGCCAGACCGGTTCCGACCACGATGATGTTGTACTTGCGTTTGTTGGCGGGATTGACCAGTTTCAGATCGAAGCGGTGCTTATCCCAGGTTTGCTGAATTGGTCCGGTTGGACATTTTCCGTCAAGTATCACAATAACCCCCTTATTTCAGAATACGTACGAGAATGAAAATCGGAATGATGGCATAGCCCACAAACATGGCCAGTGCTGCCAGGGTGCCGGCCTTGGTAATGAACGGCTGTACCCGGTCATTGCTCCACCCCAACGTCTGGAAGAAGCTCTGGATACCGTGTGACAGATGCAGAAACAGAATCAGCATGGCTCCGGCATAGATCAGTGCAATAAACGTGTTTTGGAAGGCAGCTACAACCATTCCCAGAACATTGGGCACCCCATCTACCAGATGCGTGAGAGCCGCCGTGTTGGGGTCGGTGACCTGGAAAGTAAACTGCGCCAGGTGATAGAGGATGAAGGCGATCAGCAGTACACCGGTCCAAATCATGTTCTCACTGGCGAAGGTCGCCTTCTGGGTGGACTTGACGGCGTATTGCTTGGGACGGCCGCCACGGTTTTCAATGGTGAGTTGAATGCCATACCAGATGTGAACGCAGACAAAGACCAGCAAACCGAGACGGAAACCGATGATAATGGGTGAAGGCAGACTGTGGAGGTGATGGGCATAGGCATTGATGCCACCCGGGAGCCATCCGAAGATGGAGCTGTTGCCGAGCAGATGGATGACAGCAAAAAGAACCATGGCCTGGCCTGTGATTGCCATCAAAATTTTCCTGCCGATTGAAGACGTGAGCAGTTGCATAGCATTCCTTCCTTTTTAAGATGTGATACTGCAGGATTAAATAGAGAACTTGCATTGCAGAGGAGACTAAAAATGACGGGGAGGACCGCGCCAGAACTTTCTGGAGACATCCACCATTTCAACCTCCTTTGTGCGTATATTTGAGGATATATTTCTGCGATAGGATTACATGCTATTTTCAGCCGTGCATACTAAACATCGTTATAAATAATTGCAACTCTTTTGTGTATACAACATGCAATTTAATCTACCGTGATCTATACCTCTGCGGCGCATTTGCAATTAGTGGAACATTCTGATAGTAACCGTACAGGATATATCTAACAGGAGTTGCTATTTCATGAAATTCACCCTGCTCAAACAAGACACCCAATGTTCAGCACGCCTCGGCATTGTCAGCACCGCACATGGCGACATCCAGACCCCGATTTTCATGCCGGTGGCTACTCATGGGGCCATGAAACCGCTCACACCGGCCCAGATCATCGAGACCGGCGCCCAAATCATCCTCAGCAACACCTACCACCTGCACCTGCAGCCTGGCGAGGGACTGGTAAAAAAAGCCGGCGGTCTGCACAAGTTCATGGCTTGGAACGGTCCGATCCTGACAGACTCCGGCGGCTTCCAGGTATTTTCTCTACCCAACAAACGAATAACGGAAGATGGGGTATTTTTCAAACATGAGATCAGCGGGGAAGAGATATATCTCGACCCGGCCACAGCCACCAATATCCAGCAGGACCTGGGCGCCGACATCATCATGGCCTTCGACGAATGCATACCCTACCCATGCGACCGGAACTATGCCGAGCAATCCACAAAAAAAACCATTCGTTGGTTGAAGCAATGCCGGGACGCCATGACCAGCAACCATCAGGCGTTGTTCGGCATCGTCCAGGGAAGCGTTTATGAAGACTTGCGGGCCATGTGCGCGCGGGAGATGCGCAAGCTCGATCTTCCCGGATATGCAATTGGTGGCGTCAGCGTCGGTGAAGGGCTGGAACTGCTCAAGAAGGTAGTCGGATGGACCGCTCCACACCTGCCCGAAGACAAGCCCCGTTACCTGATGGGTGTCGGACTGCCGGAAGACATTCTGGAGAGCGTCGAACGCGGCATAGACATGTTCGACTGCGTCATACCTACCCGTTACGCCCGAAGCGCCACACTTTTCACCCGACGCGGAAAGATCCGCCTGACCAACAAGAACTACAAACGCGACTTCTTTCCGATCGATCCAAGCTGCAGTTGCTACACCTGTCAAAACTTCTCGCGTGCCTACCTGCACCACCTGTTTGCTGCCAATGAGGTCATCTCGGCAGTGCTTTCTGCCATTCATAATGTTCATTTTTAT
>JAJYBH010000077.1 GCA_021779135.1 Deltaproteobacteria bacterium | reverse complement strand
GTTGACTCCGCTAACTTACCAAGAACCGGGCAATTAACTCCCATTATTTTAGATTAATTGCAGATTCTCAGCTATCGTTTCGTGAACGAAAAGTGATATATTCAAACAAAAAAGGAAGCGGTATATCTGAGTACTTGCAGAATCGTTTTCTTTACTTTTTCGTAACACTTATGAGAAGATTAAAACTTAATGAACTGGAAACTGATACGCATCATCGATACCTACTTCGGGATTCCCCTCCTCCCCCTGTTTCCCCTGGTAAATAAACTGCGCAGACAACCACCCCCGGCATCCGCTGATGAGAAACGAATACTCCTGATCAAATTCTGGGGTATCGGCAATATCTTCATGATCCTCCCTGCCATACAGGCGCTACGTAAGGCCCATCCATTCGCAATCATTGATTTTCTTACGCTGGAGAGCAACCGGGATGCCCTGGCGGCCATAGACTCGGTTGACAATCTCGTTGCGATCAATACCGACACAGTGTCGCTGTTTATCACTACATGGATGCGTGGCGTCTCACTGCTGAAAAAAAACAACTATGACATTATCATCGATTTTGAGCAGTTTGCCCATTTTTCCGCACTGGTTTCAAGCCAGATCGGTGCTCGGGAATTAATAGGTTTCCGCACCCGGAGCCGATCTCGCAACCGTCTGTTCAGTCGAAGCGTTCCCTATGACAATACGATCCATGTCACCCGTTCATTTTTCTCGCTCGCCATAGCAGCCGGGGCCTCGGATACGACTAGCTCCCCCCCCGGATTCAGGCTGCCGGGACTTGATGAAGTGCGGAAAAGAGGGCGTACCCTTCTTGTGGAAAACGGGTTCCAACCGGACGATGTCTGTGTGGTTATCCATATCGGTACCAGTGATAATTTCCATGAACGCCGCTGGCCCCCGCGGCGTTATGCGGAGCTTGCCGATCTGCTGGTCGAGCAGTTCGCGGTGCGGGTTGTCTTCACCGGGTTGCCCGGGGAGTCGGTCCATGTGAGAGAGGCCGTGAGCCAGATGCGCTTGGAATCGGCAGCGGTCGATCTCTGCGGCCAGTTGGATTTCGCCGGGTACTTCGCTCTCATAGCTGCCGCGGACCTTGTCATCTCGGCCGATACGTCGGCTGTTCATATCGCCTCGGCGGTCGATACCCCCGTGGTGGGCCTGTACGGACCGAACACCCCGCTTCTCTATGGTCCCTGGGGGGCGAAAGGTCTGGCCGTGTATCAGGGGTTCGATTGCAGCCCCTGTATCACTAACTTCAATACCAAGCTCAATACCTGCCGGCACGCGTCGGGCAGAGGGGCCTGCATGGAGGCCATCGAAGTCGCGGATGTTTTCGGTGTTATCCGCCGGCAGTACCTGGACCCGGCAGCCCCCTTCCGGCTGGAAAAACTGGACGGGAGATAGCCCATGCATCGTCTCTCGAAGCTGGCCCGGCATGTCATCCAGAGCAACATCGCCGAAAACCGGTACCCCTACCGGCTTACCTATGCGGTAACCAGCCGCTGCCAGGCGCGCTGCATCATGTGCAACATCTGGCGGAAACCGGTTGAGGATGAGCTGACTCTGGCTGAGATCGATGACGTATTTGCGCGGGCCAGCAGGTTTTCCTGGATCAACCTCACGGGGGGGGAACTGTTCCAGCGTGAGGACCTTGCCGGCATTTTCCGCAGTATCGACAGGCATTGCCGCGGACTGTACCTGCTCAATTTCCCTACGAACGGCTTCCAGACGGATCTGATCGTGGCGACGGTGCGGGAGATCCTTGACCGCATGCGCATGCCGCGTCTGATGGTGACCGTCAGCCTCGACGGCCCGCAAGAGCTGCATGACCGCATCCGCAACCTGCCCGGCTCGTGGAGCAGGGCCCTGGACACCTTTCGCCAACTCAGAGAATTGCGGTCCCGGCGCTTTTCGGTTTACCTCGGGTACACCATCCAGGCCGATAACCTGCATGCGTTCGACGAGACACTGGCAGCCGCCCGGAGTGAACTCGGCGGTCTTTCCGTCGACGACTTTCATGTCAATCTGGCCCATGTGTCAGGCCATTACTATGCCAATCAGGGCTTCAGCGGCGTTCCCGAACCGCTGGAGGCCGGGCGGATGCTGACCCGGATCGGTGCCGCACGGAGGCGGAGGCTGCTCGATCCGGTGGCATTTCTTGAGCGCAGCTATCAGCGACTGGCCTGGACATACCAGCAGGACGGCTCGGTCCCCCTGGTGTGCCAGGCTGCCGCTGCCTCCTGCTTTATCGACCCGCAGGGAAACGTCTTCCCCTGTTCCGGTTTCGCCGCCCCCCTCGGGTCGCTCAGGGAGAACGATTATGATCTGTACCGTATCTGGCGCGGTGCGGAGCGACACAGGGTCAGGCGGGCGGTCCGTGACAGGGCCTGTCCCGGATGCTGGACACCGTGCGAAGCGTACCAGACCATCCTGGCAAACCTGGTTTCACTGCGGAGAGGTACATTGTGATCAGAAAGGACTACCGAGAGCTGATTGCCGGAAAGTTCAGCGAGGAAGGCCCCGGCTGGCTTTTCAGGCGGGTCCGGCAGTACCTCCTCCTCAACTTGTCCTCGGTCATGCAGAGGTCCATGTGCGGTCCGGCACTTGGAACGTTGATGGTGACATATCGCTGCAACTTCGACTGTGTCATGTGCGATATACCTTGCCGGGGGGCTGCACTCGAAGGCAAAGGGCTAGAGGAGTTCGATACTGACCGTTTTAAAGCTGTAATTGCCGGCTTTGCCCGCCTTGGCGTGCCCGGGATCGGCTTTACCGGTGGTGAACCGTTGTTACGTCCGGACATTTTTGAGCTTCTCGCTACCGCCCGCAGTTACGGAATGATAGTAAGACTGAACACCAATGGCTATCTCCTGGGTGATGACGAGGCTGACCGCATCATCAAGTCGTGTGCAGATTCTGTAAATATTTCTCTTGATGGTGCCAGGGCGGCTACCCATGACCGTGTCAGAAATTTCTCGGGGGCCTTTGAACGGGTTGTCACAGCAGTCAATCGCCTCCATCGTTTGAGGCAGCTGAAAGGTTCCGATCTGCGTATCAAGATTGTTACGGTTGTTAGTGAAGATAACATCGACGAAGTGCCTGATATAATTACGCTTTCCCGTGAACTTGGTGCCGATTGCATTGACTTTATTCCCCGCCAGCCATTCGCGTCAGATGACGCCTCACCTTCCTGTGACGCCTTTCTGGCAAGAATCGAGCGTTTGTCGGAGTATCTCGAAGCAGCACGTAATCAGGGGGCGCCCATAGAAAACTCGCCGGCCCATCTTCGGCTCTTTCGCTCATCTTTTGCAGGGATTCCGTCACCAGTCCGCTGTAATGCCGCCTACAATTCGCTGGCGGTAGACTGTTTCGGCAATGTTTTCCCCTGTGTACCCTGGATTAACTGGGGAAAGCCGATTGGTTCCGTTCTTCAGGAGAATCTTCTGGATGTGTGGCATTCCGCCGAGTATCAGTTGGCACGAAAGGATGTCTCAAGGTGTCGGGACTGTTATTTGAACTGTCATATGGAGCTGAACCTGTTGTTTGACCTGCAATTCCGGATGCGGCTCCGTTGGAGACGGAAGTGACGATACGGGCCTCCGTATATCGGCGTCAGTTGTTCGATATGGCACTGCTTATCATTCTTGCTGCGGTCGTATTTGGCAGGATCATCGGGTATGACTTTCAGGTTAACTGGGATGACAACTGGTTCATTCTTTACAATGACTCAATTCGGGGATTCTCCCTGGAACATCTGAAAACTGCGTTTAGCAGTTATATCGTCGGTTCATATGTGCCCCTGCTGACCCTCTCGTTCATGCTGGACCATGCGCTCTGGGGATATAATCCCGGCGGGTTTCATGCTACCAGCATTCTGATCCACACCGTTAACGCACTCTTGATCTACCGCCTGTTCTATCGTCTGTATGCCGACCGGTTGTTGTGTCTGGTCGGGTCGGCGCTCTTTCTGATTCACCCGGTCCAGGTGGAATCGGTCGCGTGGCTATCCGATCGCAAGACCCTCCTCGCCATGATGTTTTTTCTGCTTGGCTGGGAGGGCTATTGCCGGTACCGTTCGGCAACGGCCGGCAAGGCCCGCTGGTGGGCGTATGCCGCCTCCCTCGCGTTCTTCGCGCTCGCGCTGCTGTCCAAGTCGATTGCCGTGATCATGCCGGGGGTCCTGCTGCTGTTCGATTTCTGCTTTTACCATGGGGAGCGGCGTGTGCGGCTGTTGGACAAGATCCCGTACGTTGCGGTCGCCGGCGGCATTGCGGCGGTTACGATGATCGGTTTCAGCACCCCCGAGGGGGGCAGCGTTCCGTATCATGGCGGCACCTTCCTGGCGACCTTCTTCAGCATGCTGCCGGTCTTCTGCCGCTATCTGGGGATGCTCGTCTGGCCCGCAAACCTTAGCGCTGTATATACCCCCACAATCCATCATTCCCTGGATGGAACGGTGGCCGCCGCCGCCCTGCTGCTGGGTGTCCTGCTAATCGTGAGCGTGCTGCTCTACAGGAGGGAGCGGCGGCTCGGTTTCTGGGTGCTGTTCTCCGTTGTCGCCATTTTTCCGGTGTCACAGCTGATTCCGATACTCACCATGATGGCGGACCGCTATCTCTATTTTCCGATGGTGGGGGTGTCCGCGCTTGCGGGATCGGGTGCTGTCTGGCTGCGCGATCGTATCGGAGCGTCACTTCACAAAGCATTGTATGGGCTGCTCCTGTTGCCGTTTGTGGCGTTGTCGATTGCCAGTTTTCAACGCGCAGCCGTTTGGCATGATTCGCTGACCCTCTGGAGCGATGCCGTTGCAAAGGAACCCAATAGCGACAAAGCCTGGGAGGTACTTGCAGGGGTGTACAGTGCTGCGGGGAATACGATAGCAGCTCGCCGGTGCTACGAGCGGGGTTTCAGACTCAATCCTTTGAATACAGAGATTCTGCAGGGTCTCGGAGATCTCTACACGGAGGCGGATGAACTCGACAACGGTTATGATTTGCTGAACAAACTCCTGACTATAAAACCGACGTATGTCACCGGGTGGGCAAGCCTGGGAAACAACTACATGAAACGCGGCAACTATGACGAGGCTGAAAAGGCCTATCTGCATGCCCATGATCTTCAACCGGAGGCAATGCAGGTGGTTGCGCTGCTTGGTGATCTTGAGCGTGTCCGGGGGCACCTCGATCAATCCCGCGCCTACTATCTTCAGGTCGAAGCGAAGCAGGGCGGGAACTTTGATGTTGCCTACCATCTTGCATGCGTTGAGGCCATGGCGGGTAATACGCAGGCGTCTCTGGAGTGGCTCGATAAGGCGTTCCAACGTGGTTTTAACGATTACAGTAAACTTTATGAAGATCCGCAGTTGTTGTCAGTTAGGGATAATTCCCGTTTCAGGGAACTTGTAAGCCGCTATTTCCCGCAATAGGGGCTGCCGGTCGCTATCCATGGAGCATTCAATGAAAGTCAGCCTCATATTCACCTCGATCGAAATCAACCCCCACAACAAGGCGGTGGCCTTCCGGGATGAACGTCTCGGCTTCGTCCCCCCCATAAGCCTTCTGCATGTGGCCGCGCTTCTGGAGCGCGAGGGGGTGGTGGTCGATCTCATCGACATGGAAGCGGAAAACCTCAGCTATCCGGAGGCGCTCGAGCGGATCAGGGGGTTTGCCCCGGACCTGCTCGGCTTCACGGTCACCACCTGGAGCTTTCATTCAGCGCTGCAGTGGATAAAAAGATTCAAGGCTGATACCGCTCTTCCTGTCCTGGTGGGTGGCGAACACCTGCGGCTCTATCCCGATGAAACAATGGCCTATGATGCCATAGATTTCTGCATTATCGGTGAGGCTGAACTGCCGCTTCCCGACTTCATCAGAGCCTTTCGGGAAGGCCGGTCGTTCGAAGGCATCAAGTCGCTCGGTTACCGGAAAGACGGCCGGGTCATCATCGATCGCACCCTGCAGTATGTCGAGGACCTGAACTCGGTTCCGTTTCCCGCCCGGCACCTGATCAAGAATGAGCTCTATGAGAACATCCTCAGCCGGAAGAAGAACTTTACCGCCCTGATCTCTACCCGGGGCTGCCCTTTCAACTGTGCCTTCTGCAGTCATAATCAGCTGAAATACCGCTTCCGGTCACCCGGGAATGTTGTTGATGAAATCGAATTGAATCTGAAAAACTTTGCCATTCGCGATTTCGACATCTACGACTCTACCTTTACCGTTGACCGGATACGGGTGATCGAGATCTGTAAGGAGATCCGCCGCAGAAAACTGGATGTCGGGTTTACGGTGAGAAGCCGGGTCGATGTCATGGATAAGGAGATGATCGACAGTCTTAAATCAGCCGGCTGCCATACGATCCTGTACGGAATCGAATCGAGCAACCCGGAAATCCTGAAGATGATGAACAAGGGGATCTCCCCCGAACTGGTGGTGGAGACCATTCGTTACACGAAACAGAGCGGCATCGACATACTCGGATTTTTCCTGTTCGGCTTTCCCGGCGAGACCCGTGAAACCATCGAGGATACCATCAGGTTCTCTCTGGAACTCCCGCTCGATTACGCGCTGTACTCTATTCTTCTGCCCATGCCGGATACCGAGGTGTACCGTTATTACCAGGAACGCGGCTTGGGTGATTTCTGGGCGGAGTATACCCTGGATGAATCAAAACCCGGGTTGATCGAATTCGTTGATACTGGCGTTACCCGGGCAGAAACAGAGGTTTACGCCCTCAAGGCGTACAAACGGTTTTATTTCAGACCGAGGATTATCTGGAAGCGATTTATAAAGATCCGATCATTTGGAGAATTCAGGAGGATGCTCGGCGGTGCCATCGGTATTCTTACTAATAACGACGGGAAGTGATGTGATCTCCATTAACGGGTGGATCGAAAAGGAACCGCACGTATCTTGCCGAGACTGAAGTCATGTCTTTGGGTGAGGTGCTGTCATTGTTTGGGCAGGCATTAACCGGACGGCAGGCGCCCCCAGTTCATTTCCCCGCAATTAAATTCGTTATTAACGGAGCCATTCCAACGTGCCAGTGTTCTTTGCAGGAATGTTTTTCGATTATTTCCGGATGGATGATCTCTCCTGCAGAAATGATTTCATTCATGGGCACCAGCCAAGATCACTTCGCGATACTATTCATGACATAACAAATTATTTGAGGAATTAATTATTCATTTTCATGGTTACATGTCAAAGCTCAAAGAGCATGCCGCGCCGATCCTGATCATGCTGCTTCTCATGGTGCTCGCCTTTCATGAGGCCCCGTCGCACTCGCTGCTGATCAACTGGGATGACCAGGACTACATCACCAAGAACCCGGCCATTCGTGGTTTCACTCTGCAGAACCTGAAATTGGCGTTTACCAGCTACTATGTTGGAAACTACGCCCCGGTTCAGATCGTTTCCTACATGCTGGACTACAGCCTGTGGGGGATGAAACCGTCCGGCTTCCTTTCCGCCAATCTGGCCTACCACTTCCTGTCCGGTGTTGTGCTGTATTTCCTTTTAATCCGCCAGGGGTTCTGGAAGTGGGGGGCCTGGTTCGGAAGTGCCCTCTTCCTGATCCACCCGGTCCAGGTCGAGAGCGTCGTCTGGGCTTCCCAGCGCAAGAACCTGCTGGCCATGCTCTTCTGTCTGCTGGCCTTCCATGCCTGGCTGGGATACCGTGAAAGGAAGGGCAAGGGCACCAGGGTATGGTATGCCGCTTCAGTGCTGTTGTTCATACTTGCATTGCTCGCCAAGTCCGTCGCGGTGATCTTTCCGGTCATGCTGATCCTGTATGACGTGCTGATTCCGCCGGTGCGCCGCAGAGTGGGAGATCATGCCGACAAGATCCCGTTTCTCTGTGCGGCACTCGCGGTGGGGATCCTCGCGATCATGACCCAGGTGCCGGACCATGGCGGAGGCCGCGTCAACTACCCGGACAATCTGGCGCTGATCCCCACGACCATGCTGCCGGTGCTGGCCAGTTATCTGGCCAAACTGGTCTGGCCGTCGCCTGCCGACCTCTGCGTCATGTATTTTCCGCCGACGAGATTCAGCATCGATGCGGCGGTCATGATTTCTGCCGGCCTGGCCGTCTGCCTCGTTTTGCTGGGTGTCTATCTGTACCGGAAAAAGCCTGCCTGCTTTTTCTGGTATGGTCTTTTTTTCCTGGGGCTTCTGCCGGTCTCCCAGATAATTCCCCTGGTGACCCTGATGAATGACCGTTATCTCTATTTCCCGATGGTGGGTGTCGCCGGCGTGACGGCATACCTGTTCACCGCTGTCCAGAAAACCGGCTGGAGTCCCCGGCTATCCCGGATTGCGGTATGCCTGGCACTGCCGCTGCTGGTTTTGCTGGCCCATACCAGTTATGTCCGGGGAAAAGTCTGGCAGGACAGCATCAGCCTTTTCAGCGATGCGGTCATCAAGGTCCCGAACCAACCCGATCCGTGGTCCCGGCTTGCGGAGGGGTATGTCTCTATCGGCAATCTCGTAGCCGCTCAAGCATATTACGAAAGATCGGCTTCGCTCGGGGAGTTGGACAACGAGGCAAAATTCAACCTGGCCCAGATTTATCTCGACCGGGGGGAGTTCACCAAGGCCCATGATTTCATCAATAATCTGCTGGCCGCAGACAGGAAATTCAAGGAGGCGCAGTTTTTTCTGGGTGAGTATTACTACAGGATCGGGGCCTTTCACGATGCGGAAGGGCAGTTGTTGTCGTACCTCCGGGGAGACCCCGACTCGGTGGCGGCGCTGATGACCCTTGGCCAGGTATATGTCATGCTGGGCAGACATGATACGGCCCGGGAGTATTACGCCAGGGCCGTGGGTACAGGCGGGGGCACTCCGACACTCTATTACGCCATGGCCAGCCTTGAGTCCATTGACAAGAATATCGATCTATCGTTAGCCTATCTGCACAGGGCGTTACGGCTCGGTTTCAATAAATACGTGTACCTGCAGCAAGATCCATCCCTCGAAAATGTACGCCGCGACCCACGCTTTGGGGCTCTTGTCAGCCGTATTCCCCGGTAGGTTTTGCGGATGTTGAAAAACAACCTTCCATACTATATTTGGCCGTGGCAACGGTGAGATGGTGGATGCATTCGTCTGGTGTTGCCGCGAGCGCTTCTGTATAATCATTCCTTCTCGGCCTCGTGGCTGATTGATGGATGCTGCCGATAGGGTGGCAACAGTTACTACCGCTCCAGAAAGGATACCACCTTGCAATTTGAAGATATCATCACATTTCATGGGCATTCCTGTCCCGGCCTGGCCATTGGATTCCGTCTGGCCAACGCAGCCATGAGTGCGCTCGGAGTCACCCGCTCGGATGACGAAGAGCTTTTTGCCGTTGTCGAAAGCGACGCCTGCGGTGTCGATGCCCTGCAGTGCGTGAGTGGATGTACCTTCGGCAAAGGCAACCTGATATTCCGCGACTATGGGAAACATGCCTACAGCCTTTATTCGCGCGTGAGGCAGCGGGGCGTCCGCGTGGTGTTTCACGGGAAAGGCATCCCGGCGGAGCTTCGCGAAGACAGACCTGCCTTTGCCAGTCGGATCATGGCGGAAGAGGAAGAGGCCATTATCTCGGTAGTCCGGGTTCCCTATGAAGAACTGAAAACTGCCCGGATCAGGCAATCCGTGGTCTGTACCGGGTGTGGCGAATCTGTCATGGATACCCGGGTACGCGAGAGCGGAGCCGGACTCGTCTGCATAGCCTGCTCGGGACATTCCGCGGTCGGTTAGAGTCCTGTCAACGGCTATTGATTTCCCCTTTCCTCGTCCTCTGTTAGCTGGACCGGTCGCTATCTCCGGGAGGTTACACATTGAAAAAGACCCTGATTGTTCTGAACGGCTTCATTCATGATTTTGCCGCCGGTATCTGGCTGGCGACGATTGTCACCATCGCCGTGCTGCACAATGCGCATCTGAAAGACCCTGCTGTGGGCAGCGTGCTGAACCATCTGGAACGCCTCTTCTTCTGGGGTAGCGTTGTCGCGGCGGTGGCCATCCTGGCCACGGGCGCCGGCCGAACCTTTACCTACGTGGACAACTGGTACGGAGAGGATGCCGAACGGGCGCGGCGCAGGGCGCTGATTGTCAAACACGTCATCCTCCTCTCTGCCTATTCGCTCAGCTATCTGTGGGTGTGGGACAAGGTGTTTCATTGAGACCGTTACCCAACTGCCGGGATTGTTTTTCCGCGGAGACAAACCGACCATACATAGGCCAGGATGCAATCTAGATGTTTACAAAATTAAAAAATGAGTTATATATATTCCAGAACTTAATTAAAAGGGGGGGACATGCTGATTTGTAACAATAGAAAAGGTTTTACGCTGATCGAGGTTATTGTTGTTGCCGCCATTATAGCCATTTTGGCAGGAATTCTGGTCCCGATGATTTTTAAACAGATAGATGAATCGAAGATATCCCGTGCACAAGCTGACTGCAAGAGTATCTCCAGCGCTGTTATTGTGTTTCGAAAGGATGTCGGAAAATGGCCGAATTATACGAATCCCACCACAGCAGGGATTACGCTGTTGCGGGGCTCGGAGGGAGCTATGCCGGACCTGGCAGCTGCCGGCTATGACCAAACGACAGTCAACGACATAGAAAATCATCTCTATTCTGATGATAATACTGCCTATGGAACACTTTGGAAGGGACCTTATATTGCCAAGATTGGACAGGATCCCTGGGGGAATGCCTATATTATCGACGCCAAGTCTTTTTTCGTCGTTGACGGTTTGGGAAAAGAGGTGCCAACCCCGGTATGGGTCCTTTCAGCCGGGCCCGATGGCAAGATAGATACCCCTGCTCCTTCGGAAATTTTAGTAGGAGATGACATAGGTATACGGATCAAGTAATATCAATATTCGCATGTTCCGCCAAATAACGAAAAGCCCCCCTGCAATGCCGATTGCAGGGGGGCTTTTCGTTAATTTCTCACGTTATGGATGTGATTGCCGGCGCAGGAATTACACTGATCGCCGGATAGTCCGGCAGTACTGTTGCAGGGTTCTGGGGCCGGCTGCCGTAGCTGGATTATTGGCCGGATATTGCAAGTCTGACCGCGCAGTCATCACGGTAGTGCCTGGCGTCTTGTGAAAAGGGTGAGTTGGGAAATTGCTTGAGATACGTATCGAAGGTTTTGACGCTTTCCTTGCAATCGCCCATTCTGTAGGCCCTTACTGCTGAGTTGAAGAGGGTCTGCTCGCGGCTGCTCGTGACGGCTGCGGTTTGCAGACTCGCTGTTACCGGTTGCGGCGCTGTAATTTTAACGGGCTCAGCTTTTGCGGTTACGGCCGGTTTGTCATCTTCCGCAGCGACACCCGTGGCTTTTAGCATCCGGACATCCGCCGCTGCCTGTGCCGCCCGTTTTTCGCTTTCTTCACGTTCCTGCGCGAGGCGTTCCCGGGCCTGCGTCACCTCGTTTTTCAACTGTTCGATCTCAGCCTGTTGCTGCTGCATGCGTAGAATCGATTCCGTCGGGGTGACCTCAATAATCTGCACCGGTTCGACAGGTTTCTTCGCTTCCGGTCGCGGTGCCTGTGGCTTTTCCGGAGCTGCAGACAGGGGTACGGGCAGTGCGGGCTGCTGTCCGCTGGTAGCAGAGGGGGGCTGGACTGCCGGGGGGGGAGTAGTACCTTTGTTGCCTTCGCTTTCGGGAAAATCGAAAAGGCCAGGCTGACTGTTCTTTATCCAGTCTCTTCCCTTTTTCTCGGTAACCATGCTGCCCAGGTTATTGATCAGATGAAAATTACCGCCAATGTTCTGCATGCGCAGTTCATGCTCCTTGCGGATCTCTTCAATGCTTTTTGCGTTGAGTATGTAGGGGGTCATCATGATGACCAGTTCGACTTTGTTGCGGTTCTGCGAATTGTAGGAAAAAAGGGTGCCGAGGTACGGGATGTCACCCAGAAACGGCACGCTCCTTTTGGTCTCGTTGAGCTTGTCGGAGATCAGCCCGGCGATGACGATGGTTTCACCGGCTTTTGCATCCACCATGGTGTCGATCTCGCGAATGTCGATAACCGGTTTTGTGCTGGTCTTGTCCGGTGAGGTTGATATCTCCGTGATTTCCGAAACGCTGGGGTGTATCTGCATCGATACGGAGTTGTCCTGTCCGATCTGGGGGGTTACGTCGAGGAAGATGCCGACTTCATCCACCTGCGGGATGGTGGTGAATGTGTCCTGGCCGCCGATGGCGTTGTTCTGGGTAGTCTTGGTGGAGACCCATGAGACCTGTTTCGTGGTAAGCTTGATGACGGCTTTCTGGTTGTTGAGCGCTGTGATCTTGGGGCTGGAGAGCATGTTGACATTGCCCTGCTCCTTCATGGCATCCAGCAGAACGTTGAAGTTGTCCCCGGACGCTGAAAGCTTGAAGACGTTGCTCCCTACGGTCGTGCCCGCCGCACCGCTGACCGGGACAAGCGCCTGAGCAACTGTCAGGTGGGACGCCTGGTCGATGATATATTTCCAGTCAATACCCAGTGAAAAACTGTCCTTGAGGGATACCTCCATGATATGGGCCTGGATGAGCACCTGGCGCTTGCTTCCTTCCTCGACATCCGCGAGGAACGAGGAGATCCGGTCAAGGTTTTCGGGGTAATCGGTAACCTGGATTATCCCTGCTATTTCATTTACAACCAGTTGTTTGAGTTGATTCCTGCTGAGCTGGGCTTGAAGGACGGCCTGATCATCCATCTCTGCTGGCCGAAGAATAGCGGGATCGTTTTCAGCATAGCCGCCATTGCCGGTGTAATTGCCTTGCAGCGTGCTGTTTCGGTTTGTTTGGGTTGTTGCGGCTGTTTTGGATTCGGCGGCCAGTTTTCGTTCTGTCTCTCCGCGTAGATAGCCGCCACTCTCGCGTCTGCCCATGCCGGTCGTGCCAAAGACCATTATTTCCAGGGAACCTTCCAGGGCGCCCCAAAAATCGGATTTCCCTTCGGTCGAGACACTGACGCTTCCGGCTGTAAATCCGGACACGTTCATGTTGCTGGTGGAGTTTCTTTTGTCCTTGAGATAGTTGACCCTGAACGTGCGGGTGGTCAGCTTGGGCCTGCCGACAAGTATGCTCCCGTTTTCTACCGAAGCGGTGTAACCGAGCGGTTTGAGAATGGTGTAGAGCAACTCTCCCAGTTTCTTGTTCCTGGCGTTGACCTGGACAATGCCATGCACGCCGCGCTCGGCGACGATCGAGACCCCGCTATCCCGGGAAAGGAGCATCAGCACATCACGCAGATCGGCATTTTTGATGGTCAGCGAATAGGTGCGCCCCGAATCATGTGACCGGTATGCCTCCGGGTCTTTCTGCGGGGGGACCGGTTTCTGCAGGGGGGGCGGGGCCGAATAGGCGGGAAGGACCCTGGTGTCCCTGAGGCCGCTTGTCGTGGGGTTCACGCACCCCGCCACGCAGAGTGGTATGGCACATATCAGCCAGATTCTAGTAGTCATTGTTTGCCTCGATCAATGCGGCCTTGGAAGATGTCGTAGCTACTCGTATTGTTATGGCCGTCCCGGAATACCACCCGGTAGCGGCTGATCTCCTTGATGGTCAAACCGTCGAGCCTGTCGCCGGTTTTTACTACCCGCCCGTTTATCAAGGCATGAAAAGCCTTCTTGTCGGTCTGCATGATGCCCTGGATGTCAAGTTCGGATTGTCCGGTACCACCGGCACTGTTTTTCAAACCCGCCCGAATTCCGCCGGCCGGAAGCCGTCCTCTCTTTGCCGCGCTGTCAACAAATGGATCCCGGCGCCATTGGGCACTATCTCCGGAAATCACGGACAGATGCGCCTGGTCTGTATTTTCAGCAGCAGGAGCAGCGGGAGAGATTCCTGCGGCAAAGACAATCCCGAAGGCAAGGAATAGTCCCCGCAGGGTTGCCCTGTTGGCTGAGTGATTATTTCGCATGTATCACCGGCAGAGAATAGAGTTCAATGGTAAAAGTCCCCTTGAGTTGTCCCGCATCCGGGGCCAGTTTGAAGTCGGTGATCCGGCTGAATGGTCCGATGTTCTGGACCCGCCGGATGTATTCCGCAAAACTGCGATAGCTGCCACTGGCGCTGACCTTGATGCGGTGCTTGACAACCGATGTTGTATCGGCAATCACCGGACGGGCGGTTGCCGGCATTTTTGCCGCCTCGGTCGCTACCTCATGCTGCTTCAGGCCGGATTCCAGTGCGCAGCGGTAAAGCGATTCGATAAACGCCGGGCTGTTGACTTCGCTTGGAATCAGGCGGGAGAGTCTGCTCACCTCGGCCTGGTCGGTTGTCGTCCTGTTTTTCTGGGTGGTAATCCTGAGCAGGTCAGCACGCAGACGCCTGATTTTGGCACTGCGATCTATATGGTAGCCGAGCATGACCACCGCCAGGATCAACAGGTACGCCAGCAGTACTATGAGCTTACTTTGACGTGTCAAGCGGAGTGACCTCGCTGGTAACGGAAATCTTCAGGTAGCGTTCGTTAGCCTTGGTAACAACGGTAATGGCCGGTTCAGTATGGTTTTTCAGGGCCGGCGAGCGGTCGAGCATCTGCATGAGTCTGCTCAGAAGCATGTTCTCTCCGATTTTGTCGCTCTGCTGCGCCATTGCGGAAATACCCAGCAACCCCTTGCCATCCTTGAGGTGAAATTCAAGGCTCTCCAGAAAGACGCCATCCGGCAGGTCATTGGCCAACTGGCGGAACAGATTGTAGAAAACAATCTGACCTGACGTCAGATTTTTAAGTGTTTCCAGTCTCCTTGCGTCGGCTGCCGCGGCAGTGGCCCTGACCAGATCCTGTCTGGGGCTGACCGCCACCTGAGCATGCTGAACCTGTGAGCGCAGATTCCGGTACTCGCGTTCGTTATAACCAAGCATCAGAAGCGCGGCAACGGCGGTTGCGACGTAAATAATACTGCCGGAGGTCTTGCGTAAAGGAAAACGTTGAAAGAAATCCGCCGCGGAGTAGGCCGTTGCCGTCCCCTGCAGTAGCGCGGAGGCAAGGCCGGCCAGAGGAACAAATCCGCTCTCGCCCGGCAATCCGCCGGGTATGGCCGGGGCAATGGCCACCTCGACCCCCATGGCTTCCTTGATGGTAGCTGCAATTTCTTCAAGGCCGCCTTCAAGTCCGCAAATCCAGACCATCTGTACCGGTGTCCGTGGGTTGGTGTTCTGGTAGTTTGAATTGATGCTGAAGATGGTATTGAGGATCTTGAACAGCCTGTTTTTCTGGGCCTTCTCGACAGTAACGTTACCCTCCCCGGGTAGTGTGGCGGATGCGGCGTAGGGAAGCCGCTCGATATGCAGGATGCCGTCGCTGGAGATATAAAAGGCATCCACAAAACCGTGCTGGATCTCAAATATGGCGTAGGTATTGAAAATCGCCTCGCGCACGCTCTGGAAGGCATTGATCATGGCGTTGACCGATGTGGTGATGCTGCCCAGGCGCAATCCGCAGGCGGAGAAGGCTTTGCGGTAGTTCTGCAGGGTACTGGTTGGAATAAAGAGGGAATACCAGGTCTGCGTCTTTTGATCCGTTGCGCCCGGAATTATGGAGTAGGGCGGGAAGTCCTCTTTTGACTCTTTGCGGATGATGTTGCCGATCAGTTTTTTTGCATCCGCGCGCGACATTTTGGGCAGGTGGTGCGTTGCGATGGTTACCTCGTCTGAAGGGATGATGAGGTGGGTCGCGTCGATGGAGCCCTTTATATCGGAGCGTATCTGCGTAATGATCGGGGTGAGGGCACGCCTCCAGGAGTTCTTTTCTTCCGCACTGTTATAGATCAGGAGCGGGGCGTCTGCTTTCGGCGCATGTTTGTTGGCCGATGCATCCCCTGGTTCCGCGTCCGTACCTGAAGGAGGCGCAAATGGCGCAAAATCGAACGCCCGGCAGTACGCCGGTACGCCGTCATGACTCAGCAGCGCCCGCAAGCAGGAATCGTGTATCTCGATGATAAGTGTGTTCATGGGGTCGTCAGATCCGGCATCTTGATCACTTTCAGGTTGTCCTGTATCAAATAATAGAAACTGGTCGTTTTTACAGGTGAACCGCAATTGCTGCTGTGAGACAGAGCCAGGTCCAGCTTGATCCTCCCGATGGGCAGCTTGTAGGGCAAGAGGGTCGTGTAGCCTGAAAACGGGGCCACTGACTTGCACATGCTGATCGCGGTAAAAGAGCCGGTTTTCTCCGGCGTAATGTTGATCTGAAGGCCGGAGTAGGACGAAAAGACATTGCCGGCCAGCCGGTTCGTGGGGAGCACGTCATTGACATCAACGACCTCTTCAATGAGCTCTCCGCCCGGCGCCACACTGGTCATTCTCACCCCGGCCAAACGGCCATCCACAACTACCCTGTTCGTGCAGCGTATGGCATTTCCCCAGGCGTCAAGAGCGTAGTCGTTCGCATCCGAAGACGAGGAGAGATACCTGCTGCTCCAGTTGGCGGCGTCATAGCGAGAACCGGCCATGTCCGCGCTGCTGTTGAGGAACTTGAATGCGCAGGATGAGTTGTTGTCGAAAGGGAGTTCGCCGAAATCGCCCACAAAACCATAGTGGGTGCGGGTCCCGTTCTGCACGAGGGATTTGTCGCCGACCATGGCAATCTTCAGATCACGCATGCGTTGCCTGGTCGTCGCGATCTCCTCACTCTCCCAGAACTTCCAGACCGCCGGCAGCATCATCCCGGCCAGGATGGAGATGATGGCAATAACTACCATAACTTCAATCAAGGTGAAAGCCTTGGTCTTCATCGTATCTTCACCATCCCGACCGTATTGTAGATCGGCAGGAATACCGCCAGCAGCAGCAACAGTACCATTCCGCCCAGAACTATCATCGTCAGCGGTTCCACATAGGCAA
>JAJYBH010000197.1 GCA_021779135.1 Deltaproteobacteria bacterium | reverse complement strand
CAAGATCAAGGCGGAGAAGCCGAGGATACCGCCGGCATAGACTGCTGCGTGGCGGCGATAGATCCAGTCCAGGGTGCGATATCGGAGCGATTCGCGGCATGCCAGCAGGCGGGCCAGTTCAGCCCGGCCTTCCCCGACCAGCCAGGTGCCGACGTGGTTGTAGTGTTCCGTACCGGCTGTCCCGCGCCGGGCATGCATTGCCAGCTCGATGACGCGTTCCGCGATCTGCTCCTCGGTCCGGGCGGATAGGCGTGCGAGTTCTTCAATCGCCCGGCGACAGCGGTCCCGGGTCGCAAAATCCGTCCCGGCATAGACTCCGGCCGGATCGCGGCGCAGTATCTGCTCTACCCGGCTGAGGCTCTCGAAGGTCTCCCGCCAGTCCAGTTGGGCCAGTTGACGCAGGCTGGTAAAGGCGTTTCCGCAGGACAGTTGTTCTCTGGACTGCCGCTTCTGTTCTCGCAGAGTGAGGTCGTGCAGCGGGGTTTTGAGCGTGCGTTCAAGCCAGCTCTGTACCGGCGCCAGGGCAGCCTCCTCGTCGTAGAGCAAGCCGATCAGCTGCGCCGCAAAATAAGGGCTGGGGTGCGGTTCCGCTTTGGCAAGTTCCGCCAGCAGCGCGAAGAGATGGTTGGCATCACGGCGATTGGCGGCGATCAGACGATTGGCCCAGAAGTCGGCCAGCTGACGTTCGCGCAGGTCCGCCAGGGCGGTCACGGCCAGATTCTGGATGCTTTCTATCAGAGCAATGCGCAGCATCTGGGGAATCGCCCAGAGTTCGCCGATCGTCAGGATGCGCACGGATTGATGGGCCTCGATAAACGCCAGGATATTTTCCTGGTTCAGACGCAGTTCCGTATGGGATACGAGATCCTTGGCCAGGGCATAGATACAGGGCAGACCCCGGTAGGGATCAGAGCCCAGTGCGGGGAGCTGCCGGTAGAAACGCCGGGGGAGGTTCAACAGTACGTCGCGGGCGTTCCCCTCCAGGATGTACTCGTTGTCGAGGATCCAATCCGCAGCCGGGGTGGCTTTTTGCTCCAGGCGACTGGCTGCGGTGAGATCGGCACAGACCTGGCGAACCCATTGCCGTGACTGTTTGAGACGTTTAAGCAGCTCGGTACTGCGCAACGGCCTGGTGGCCACCTGCTGCTCTCTGGCATGACGCTGGGCATGTTCCTGAACCTGCGACGGGGAAAGCTTTACCTCAAGACTCCGCCCGTCTGCGCGCCGCTCGCGCTTGGGATGCATGATGAACAGTGCCGGAGGTGGGTCGCTGCTTTCCCGCAACAGTGCCACCGGACGCGGTAATGATTCAATGGTCGCCTGGAGAATCAGTACGCTTTCCCCGGATACAAGCCAGCGGGCATGATCACGCAGGACTTCTGGCGACAATCCTGGGCTGGATTTCCGCAGCCAGACAACATACGCCAGGGCGCCGCTTGCGGCACATGCCAGGCCCAGTGCCAGGGAAGCGGAAATAGCCCAGACCGGAAGCGGCTGCGTCCAGTGGAGGAGCAGGGCCGCGATCCAGCCGGTCCCACCGGACAGCCAGGCAGCCAGGATCACCCCCAGGATATGCCGTCGCAAGAATGAATCTACCCGGTGAACACCTCCGTCCGCCCCCTTGTGCAGCAGGGCGGCACGCTTGAAGCCTTGCCGGGCAAGTCCACGCAGTGCTTTTCGGGCCTCATCCTGTTTTGGGAAGTAACCGATTAAAATACCAACGCCCACGATATGTCCTTTGCTTTTTTCCGGACTTCCAGCCATGTTGAAGGATTTCACGTGACGGTAGGGCTCAGAAGGAACTGTGCGGACTGTTCCAGGGAGTGCAGCTGATGAGGTGGATGGAATTGAACGGATCCAGTTGCTGGATAATGCGACATTACCGTGAGTATTGACAGAGAATTGCGGCAAATGCCGGCCATCATTCCGGTCTCACGCAGAGGAAGCGAGATCTGACATGGCGCCATCATACCTCAAACCCTGTATGTTCCTCTGCGGCTGCTTCGCCGGGTTTGCGCTCAAGCTCTGCAATCACCTGGGCGCCAAGCAGGAGGATGATCGCAACGACCTCTATGCTGACGAGAGCCACTACCACTATGCTGATGGAGCCGTAGATGACATTTACCATGGATGCGACCGAGTAATACCAGATAAGCACCCGGCGGGTGATCTCCCACAATAGTGCCGCGGTCAACCCGCCGATGAGCGCGTGACGAAACCTGACCAGCACTACGGGCATCACCAGATAAATTGAGGTAAACATCAAAATCTCGCCAACGATCCCCAGGATATAGAGCGCCACGCCGGTTGCTCCCCCCAGGTTCAGGCTCCAGCCAAGGATCGTCAGTTGCCTGCTTTCCAGTGTCTCGACTGCCCCCACAATAAACGATGCCAGAACTATCCCCAGTCCCATCACAAAGATGTACAGGTAGGGAATGATGACGGAGACGAGGAGTTTGCGATGTTGAATCCTGACCCGATGATAAAAGATCACCGATATGGCGTTTTCAAGCGTGGAAAAGGCTGTGGAGCTGAAAAACAGCATGCCGGCAAAGCCGATGAAGCCGACCGCTGTCCGATGTCCGAGGAATGCCCGAACCTGTTCGGTCAATGTGGCGGCATAGCCGGGGATCAGCAATTCCAGGTACAGTGACAGGGTAAGAATCAACTGCTGCTCTTCAATGAAATTGATCAGCACTATCAGGGAGAGGATCGAGAGGGGCACAATCGACAAGAGGGTGTAATAGGCGACCGCTCCGGAAAGCAGCAGTCCCTGGTTGCGCATGAATCCGCGCGCGACCCGCAGCAGGAAGCCGGCTAGACGACCCATTGCCTGATATGCATTCTGTCCTTTGTTCATGGTCGGTTGGGCTGTTTCATAATCCGGTACGCTCCCGTCGCTCCACTGATCCTTCTTTAGTACGTCGGAAATTGTTTGGCCGTTTATCGGGGCCGGTCACTGATCAACCGGCTGAGAATCTGGAGCTGTTCCTGTTGGATCGACATGAGTTCACGCCATTGCGTCTCCCTCAGTGAATCCATTTTCTCATGAAGTGTCATTATTTCAAGTTCTGCTTTCAGATTGACTTCGTAATCATGTTCAGCACTCATCCGATCCTTATAGGCCTGTCGGTTTTGAGACATCAGGATTATCGGGGCCTGGATGGCTGCCAGCATGGATAGGAACAGATTCAAAAGAATGTAAGGATAGGGATCGAACGCAGCACTGCCGGACTTGACGAGGATGAACGAATTCAGGAGAATCCAGACAACCAGAACAACCGCAAAGAGTGAGATGAAGGTCCAGGAACCGCCGAAAGAGGCAACCTTATCAGCCAGTCTCTGGCCAAAAGTCGATTGCTCGGCAAGGTCTTGGGCAACATTTCGCGTAATGTTGGTTCTCTCGGCGATATGATGAACCACATGCTGTTCCTGCTTTCCAAGTTGTTCGTATTCCCTGCGAAACAGTTTTTCTGCTAATTCGTTTTTATGATTCATCGCATGGTCCTTTGTATTGTGATCTGACAGACCGGTAAACAGGTAACTGCTCCCGTTCAGTTGAGCGGATCACTCGACCGGAATGGCACCGGCAAAACTCAAAAAAAGCGCACTGTGTGGTGCGCCTTTTTTTGTGTAACAGAGCAAACATACGTTGCTTTCGAGTCAAACGTGCGATCTTGAATCGCTGCCGCCGGCGGCATTATCCCGCTTGCTTCTTCTGATCCGGTCTACACCTAACGTAACCCAGCCGGAAATACGTTTGAATCTGACGATCCCTTTCGATTCTATCAGACTGTCGAGCATGAAATCCTTGACGTAATCGTAACGGTTCCCGGTGCGGACGACTTGCAATAACATGCTGTCACCTTCTCTCGGCATCAAACATGCCAGTGTTGGAACTCCGGCCGAAGACTACTCGATGACCATCAGATTCTTTACCGCCTTGACGCCATCGATGTCGCTAACGAGTTTGGTTACGAGATCTTTTTCGGCCACATTCTTCGCTTTGCCCGCTACCGTGACTACGCCACGCTTTGTGCTGACCTTGGTGTTGATGACACTCGTCGA
>JAJYBH010000076.1 GCA_021779135.1 Deltaproteobacteria bacterium | reverse complement strand
TTCGAGGACGTCTCATCACTGTCGTGAAATGCAATAATATCCAGGATCGAGTATGACCATACCAGTGCAAATCCTGCCAATAATGCCCGTCCAAAGCCGGTTACCCCGGAAAGTGCGGCCTGAACATCTTGGGCATCGAACGTTCCGGACATCATCCTGGATGCGATCACGGGGGCCAGTCCTTTCAGGAGAATAAACACCGTCACCAGCAGGAGCAGGTTGACCAGCAGGATGAGGGCAACTCCCCGGACCTTGCGTCCCAGATAGAGCTGACCCAGTCCCGGGAGCACCAGGGCACTCAGCAGCAGGGCTTTTATTTTACGTTTCATGCATCACTTCCCGGATGTGTAAGGTTTCAGGCAATAATTGATGGCGATAATCGGGCAAAGGCGTTGACCTGATTTTAAGGGCTGGAATGTGCCAGCAGGGCCGTCATCTCATCATGGATCAGGCCGTTGCTGGCTACAATCCGGTGCATATCAATAACGTAGGGCGAACCGTCAAATGTGGAGACAACCCCGCCGGCTTCCTGCACCATCAAGACGCCGGCGGCCACATCCCACGGCTTGAGCTTCAACTCCCAGAAGCCATCCAGTCGTCCGGCGGCCACGTAGGCGAGGTCAAGCGCCGCCGCGCCGGCCCTGCGGATGCCACGGGCGGCCTTTTGAAAGGCGATGAAATTGTCAAAATTATTGGCCGGGTCGCTGGCACAGTCGTAGGGGAAACCGGTCCCCAGCAGGGTGTTTTGCAGGGGAGCGCGCATGGAGACACGCAGCCGGTGGCCGTTACAAAACGCGCCGCCACCCCTGGTAGCCGTGAAAAGTTCATCATGCAGCGGGTTGTAGATCACGCCGGCTACAAGGTCGCCGGCTGTTTCCAGTCCGATTGAGACGCAGAACCAGGGGAAGCCGTGGGTGTAATTGGTGGTGCCGTCCAGCGGGTCGATGATCCAGCGGAAGGGTGATTCTCCCTGCGGGTAATCGCCCTCTTCGGCGACGATGTTGTGATCCGGAAAGGCGCCGATCAGGTGCTCGACGATCAGACGCTCGGATTCCTGATCAACCTCGGTCACCAGATTCTTGTCACCTTTCAGGGCCACATTCAGTTGCGATGCGAAGCGATACTGCTGGAATTTTCCAGCCTTCCGGGCCGCTTCGATGGCAATGTCAAGATATTGCTGCCAGTCGGACATGGGCGTCTCCAATACAGCAAGGCGGCACGTAGCCGCCTTGCATGGAGTCACCTATACCAGAACAGGCATGAGATGGCAAGCGGCCGTCATTGTGCTTTGACATTGAGCGAGCTTTAAGGCATATTTCAAACAATTCAATCAGTAACGGAGCAGATACCGTGTATATCGTGGCAAAACTGGTGCTGGAGTTACTCAGCATCTATAAGTACATACTGCTGGGGAGCGTGATCATCTCGTGGGTGAATGCCGACCCCTACAACCCGGTCGTTCGTTTCATACGTAGCATCACCGAACCGCTGCTGGGCAGGATACGGCGGTTCATGCCGGATACCGGGATGCTGGATCTGTCGCCCCTGGTGGCATTTTTTGCCATCCAGCTGATCCAGTCGGCCATAATCAGATATGCCCTGTGGTAATGGTCACCATGCGCACATTTCACTCCATGAGAGGTTGAGCCGCAATGAAGATAACTCCGATTGATATCCAACAACAGCAGTTCAAGGGCAAGATGTTCGGCGGCCTTGACCAGGAAGATGTCGATTCTTTCCTGCAGAGTGTGGCGGCCGAGATGGAAAACATCATCAGGGAAAACAATGAGCTCAAGGAGCAGCAGGCCCGCCATAATCGTGAAATGCTCGATATCGCCGAGAAGGAGAAGGAACTCCGGGAGGTAATGCTTGGTGCCCAGCGGATTACCGAAGAGATGAAGACCAATGCCCGCAAGGAAGCGGATCTGATCGTCTCCGAGGCCGAACTCAAGGCCGAGCGCATCATAGCTGATTCCGAGCGGCAACTGGGCGAACTCAAGGCCCGTATCGAGGATGTCCGCCGACAGAAGATCCAGTTTGAGATGAGCCTCAAGGCCCTTCTGGACAGTTTTGCCCGTCAGCTCTCCGGCGATGAACCGGCCTGAACACACCCTCTGCAGCGTCAGCGGGGATGGAATCATCCTCAATCTGCACATTCAGCCGCGGGCGTCTAAGTGCGAGGTATGCGGTGTCCAGGGAGATGCCCTGAAGATCCGGCTCACCTCGCCGCCGGTGGATGGCGCCGCCAACAAGCTCTGCCGCGAGTTTCTGGCCGAACTGTTCCATGTGCCCAAATCGGCGGTGGATATTATCTCGGGAGAGACCTCGCGCCACAAGAGGGTCAGAATAACCGCCGGCGATCCGGTCAGGCTCAAACGGATTGTAGACAGCGTCCTGACCAAGATATAACCCGATACCCACCGCATTATCGGCCCTTATGGAGTTCATCCGTAGCGGGCTGAAATATACCATGAGAGGAAACACCAATGGCACAGGCAAAAAACGGCGATAAAGTCCGGGTTCACTATACCGGCACGCTGGATGACGGCAGCGTATTCGATTCATCGGAAGAAACAGAAACCGGATGCGGTGACGAGTGTGGCGATGAGTGCAGCGACCATGAAAACGACTGCGCGGACCACGATTGCGGTTGCGGCGGGAACGCCGGCGGTCCAATGGAATTCGTCATCGGTCAGGGCAACCTGATCCCCAAATTCGAGGCGGCGGTTATCGGGCTTGAGCCGGGACAGAGCGTCACGGTCAAGATCGCGGCCGATGAGGCCTATGGCCAGCGTGCCGAGGAGATGGTCGCCGTGATACAGCGCAGTGAGATCCCGGCAGATATGAAACCGCAGGTCGGGGACCACCTCGAGGTCATCATGCAGGACAACACGCCAATGCCGGTCATGGTTACCGAGGTCACGGAAACCACGATTACACTGGATGCCAATCACCCCCTGGCCGGATTGGATCTGACCTTTGACATCCGGCTGGTAGAGATCGTGTAGGCACACGCTCACCCGATAAACAGGCTTCTGGTACGAAAAAGGCCGCTGACAGGGATGTCAGCGGCCTTTTATCCGTCAAGTCACATGAGTGCGGGTTACTTTTCCTTGGCCGACGCAACCGTTGACCCGACCGGCTCAACGCCGTAATCCGTGGCCTCGGCAGGTGGTTTGGGCATGACGATCATGAACCGGATCGCACCTGCAGGTGCAACCTCCATGTTGGCGAGAGAGTCACCAAACTGGTTAGCCATGGCGGCCTCGATCTTATCCATTGTCATGGTTGTCAGTTGTTCATTGGAAAGAGGGTTGCCGCAGAAGGCGCTCTTGCTGGCCAATTCTTTGCCGTCAGCTCCGAACACAATTCCTTTAATCTGGATAGTCGCCCGGGGTTTATTGTACTCGTTGACGGCTTCGCCGCTGATTACGAGCAGTTCGCCAGCCTGGTTGTTCTTGATATAATGAGCTTCCACCGACCGTAAGGCGATCCGACCCGTCTCCTGAGCCGTTTTGACCTTGTTTTCAGTCAGCATTTGATAGCCCCAGTAACTGTAGAATACCACCAACCCGGCGATGATAATCCCCATAAACACGAGCATGCCGCTGATGCGCGGGGTTTCCTTGCGTCGCGAGGAGATCGAGAGCGGCGGCAGGTCCTCCTGAACAGGTGAAGAGGGTGCAGCATCAAAGGTGAAATCATCGCTGCCAGGGTCGGGTTTTTTCTGTTCTCCGGCCAAAGGAGCAAAGAGCAACTCCTGACCCGATTTCAGCTCATCGGAGCTGACCTGCTGGACGGCGACCGCGGTCAATTCGTCGCCAAAGTCGATGTCGTCCAGGCTGAAGGGATTCTCAGCTGTCAGGTCCTGGGCGGCAAGTGAGCTGCCCTGGCTGGCGCCGCCACCCTCGACACCCATGGAATCGGCAAACCCATCCATGTCCATATCAAATGAGATTGGTTCAGAGGCCTCTTCCTCCGCGGGGGTGGGAGCGGCGGCGCCGAACATGTCGTCTCCGGAGAAATCCAGTCCTCCGAATTCTTCTGTCGGGGGGGCGGCTTGCTCAGAGTGACTGCTGCTATCTTCAAAACCGAGGGTCGTCGCAGTAACCGCCAACTCCTCTTCATCGCCGCTGTCGCCGCCAAAATCGAACGCGCCGAAATCCAGATCGTCGTCATCAGCCTGCGTTTCTACCTGCTCGGAGATTGCCGAGTTGTCCGTGGATGGCAGGGAAAATTCGGATGTAGTGTCGGCAAAGTCCCATTCAGCCGGTGCTTCGTGATCTGGGACCAATGCCGTTTCTTGATCCGTGAACGTGGTGGTATCCGGCTCTTCTTCGCTCTGGAATAGAAATTCCTCCTGATCGAAAGGAGCGGAGACCTCCGGCATCCCGGAAACGGAAAATACATGTCGGCATCGAGCGCAGCGGACCTTGATGCTCTTTTCGGCGACCTTGGAATCGTCGAGCTTGAACTTGGTCCGGCACTGTTCACACTGGATAATCATCTGCGACTCCCCGGTGAGGATTGGAATAGGGTGGATAAAATGGTGGAACTGCCTGAAACAACGCTAGTCTCTATAACAGAAAGATAAAAGGGTGTCAATTTATAATAAGTTGCGTTCATGTCGCTGCCATGCGCGTTTGCGGGCAGATTCCCCTGATTGCGCAGGAGAGGCAACGCACGGGATCGGCGCCTCTGCAACCTTCGGAGATCCCCAGATGGGCCAGCGAGAAGTCGTATTTGACCGGATCGGCCGGGTCCAGGCGCCGCAGGGCCGAGGTAATCTCCTGCGCCATACGCCAGTCGGCCGCCGTTCTCCCGGTAAAACCGAGATAGGCGCAGATGCGGCTGATGTGTGTATCCACGGGGATGATGAGCTGCGCGGGGGATACGCCTTGCCAGATGCCCAGGTCTATGCCATCCGCGGGACGCACCACCCAACGCAGGAACATGCACAATCGCTTGCAGGCACTCCCGGCCAGCGGCGCGGGAAAGAGAAAGGGAAAGTAGGAGCCCGCCGGTAATGCCGCACTTTCGAAGACCGGCCGATAATCCAGGGCCAGGACGGCCGAGGTATACCCGTTCAGGGATGCGGATACGTCTATCGCGGAGGTATCATGAAAACCCAGAAAAAAGGCATTGACGCTTCCGGCATCCTCGATCATCAGGCGGATGGCCCACAACAGCGCCACCAGATCGCGGCCATCGTTGAAGCGGTGCTTGAAACCGCTGAATGCCTTCAGGGCTTGTCTGGGGTTGAAGCTCTCCACATAGGCGCGCGGCGAAGCACCCAGCTCGCCGAAGATCGACTCCAGCGTGCGCAGAATGATCTTGATACCGCCGTAGGCAAAGGCCGAGGCGATAACCGCGGCCACTTCCCGGTCAACCGGGTCGCTGTAGCGGTGGCAGAAGGACAGCGGGTCGTTGGCCAGGTGCTCTGGGGAACGGGCCGCGTAGAGGCGGTCGAGGATGGTTTTTATAGCGAGCGAGGTCATTGCCGAAAGGTCCCGTTATGTGTCGTAGTGCGTCAGGTATGCAGTTCTGTATTTACTGCAAGCGTCGCTGTGGCAAGCCAAGGCCACGCCTAAGGCTTTTTTCCGAAGAGTTACTGTAGCACGTTTTGTTCAAAAAAATGGGCGGACAAATTGTCCGCCCCATAACAAATTGAAGAAGGCTGGTGCTGCGTACATGTTCCGGCTTGCCGACACTTCCGATTGCCCTGTCCTCTGCCCAGTGCCGGGAACAGGGCAATCGGAAACGGTGTCTCTAGTCGTGAAACCGTGGGTTGTTAGAATTTATACCCCATACCGAGTGAACCGGACCAGACTGTGCCGGTCTGGTCGCCATAGGGGTGGATGTTGCTGCTGCTGGTGTAGATGTCACCGAATACCTTCAGTCCGGCCTGAGCCGTGGTATAGAGCATCGGGGTGAAGTTATAGGTACAACCGAGGTTGACCTCACCCTGCCGGTAGTGGATGGCTGAATATTCTGGATACAATGCCAGGTTATCGATGCTGTAGAGCGCCAGAAGAACGGCATCAGTGGTTACCATGCCCGCCGGGTGGAAGTCGGTGATCTTTGAGGTGACGTCACTGTACATTGCATTGGCATAGATCTTCATTTTTTCTGTCGGCATTACATCGGTTGTCAAGGTTACCGTATGTGCTTCAGTTTCATATTTCGTGTCGCCGCATGTCGAACCAAACTGGCTCGATGGAATCACGCCAGCTCAGCCATCGTACCATCCTTGACAATAGGCCGTTCCCGAAACCTGGTTAAGGTAATTATATGAAAGGGACATATTGACCTTGTTACTCGGCGCATACCAGACCGTGATGCCGGGGCTGTGGGTCGTCTGACTCCATGTCGAACTGGTGAGACTATTTTCCTCATCCTTTATGCGATACATGGCCGTGAGCGAATAGCGTGGCGAAGGCGACCAGGTGCTGGACAAAACACCCTCCGCCACTCTCTCGGGCTGATTGGTCAGGTCGGCGGTGCGCTGGTCGTAGAGCGCCGTACCGTAGGTTGGCCCCGCCCCGACGGTGGTCGCCGTATTGAGCGTGGCGTTCGTGAGTGCCGCATTGGGATTGTGGTAGGGATTGTCAATCACCTTGTAGGTAAATGCGGCCCGTGCCGACAACGTCCTGGTCGGACGGGTATTAAGGCTGGCCTTGACCGTATGGGTCGAGGTTTCGCCAAAATCTTCCAGGTGGCGGTCGATCATTTGATAATCATAGCCCAGCCGCAAGGTGGTGCGTGGTACTATTCGATAGACCGTATCAAGACCGGCGGTAAGGGTGTCTCGCGTCAGACTGGAATACCTGGTGGGGGTCAGCGATGCCGTGGTCGGCGTGAATTGGTTCGGTGCGGCTCCATAGCCGGTTGGAGGCAGCGCCGTGAGCGGCAGCGTGTCGAACATCAGGGCGACATCGTCGTCTTGCAGCTTTTCCGCCCTGCCGCGCAGCGTGATGGTCAGGTTCCTGCCGAAGGTGGTGGTAAGCTTGCCACCATAGGCATCATAATTGCTGGTCAGTTTGGTCTGGTTGGCACCGTTGAACGAAAACGTCCCCGGTTCTCCGGTTTTGTTGCTGTCAACACTCGCATTGACGTAACTGGCCATGAAGGTGGTGTTACCCGGCAGATCAACCTTGGCCTTGGCAACATGGCTGTTTTTGCTGGAATCGGGGGTGTCGTCAAAGCGGACAAGCCCGTTGCGATAGTCATACAACAGACGGTTATCAAAGCCTTGGGGCGCGGTGTAATAGTTGGCTGGAAATGCCGCACCGGGCGAGAGGCCCGGATCATAGTAAGTGGTCGGCGGGGCTGCGTTCTCCCTGAACTCCCGATTCATAAAGGAATAATCGACGGTCAGCAGACCGAACTTTCCGGTCACACCGGCAGTAAGGTCGCGGGTGTTCTCATTGATATCCTTGGCCTGGCCGGTTACATGACAGGAGGTGCACTTGCTCATGCTGATGGACTGCTCCATTCCTTTTCTGTCTTCATTGCGGTATGTAAAATGGAAGGTCAGGTTGGGCAGATGGGGCAACGTCAGATCACTCTTGCTGGTCCATTCGGTACGCTTGACAGAAAAGACGGCATTGGGAGTCAGATCCTCTCCGAAGACCGAGGCGCGACCGATCTGCTGGGCCGTGTATCCTGCAGGTGCAACGGACGCGGAACCACCATACGCCGGGGTCAGTGTGCCCGGATTCGGGTTATACCAAAATGCCGGCACATTATTTGGTGTCAGCGGCAAGGGGTTGGCTGCAGTTCCCGTGTAGCTGGAAGGCGGCGGCACCGCCGCATCCAGATACAGCATCTTGTCGTGATCCAGCCAGTGCTGCAGGACCGAATAGCTGAAATCGGTCCTGAACACGCGCTTGACATCCAGGTTGGCATTGTGGTCATGATCCGTCGAATCCATATAACGGCTGGATCCCTCGAACACCACGCCGCTCTGGTGGACTTTCAGGTCTACTTTCCCATAGGGGTTTACTCCGTTGTTGGAACGCAACGACGTATACTCGTTGACCTTCTTGATGTCATCCCTGGTAGTGATGGCCGTCGCGCCGGTCTCCAATGCGGCCGAGAACGATTTATCACCGTCGGCATCCGCAGACAGGGGGACCAGCAGGGCACATGCCGCAATGCCGGTCAGCCACGCTCTATATCCTTTCATAAGGCTCCTCCTTCGAGATAAATTGAGATTTAGCGGGTCAATCCCTTGGCGCCGTCCGGCCATCCGCGTGTACCGTCCGGGCTGACGGAAGGCGCGGTCTGGGATGGCAGGTCGCTGCCATGTACCTTGGAGTGGCATACCGTGCAGCGGGTGCCGAAGGCCTGTGCCCAGGCATCACTGCCGTGGGTATTGGTGAATCCGACCCTCGTGCTTGCGGTGGGTTGGCTACCCGCTGCCGGGATGGAGCCGTTCAGGGCGGTTCCATCAAATGCGGTATTGCCGGGATTGGCGCTCGATCCGGTTCTGGTGGCGTGGAAGTGACTTTCGTGGCACTGCAGACACAGAAACGGCTCACTCTGTTTGAGGAGATTGTTGGCTATGGTGCCGTGGGGGTCATGACAGATGCCGCAATCCTCCTGCACCGGTCCGTGTTCGAAGACGAACGGCCCCTGGTAGCGGGCATGGCAGTTATAGCAGAGGTCATTGGGACGCTCGTCTGTTTTCAGTCCCTTGACCGCCGAACCGTGAGGCTGATGACAACTACTGCAGACCATTTTTCCCTCTTTAATCGGATGATGGGAAGGGAAGCTGGCCTTGGCCTGGTATTCCTGATGGCAGCCATAGCAGAGATCCGGTTCGGGCATCTTGAGGCTTTTCTTGATGGGTTGCGAACCCTGATGGATCCTGTGACAATCGCTACAGGCAACGTCGTTGAGGGCATGCTCGTTGCCGTGCCATTCCATCAGTGCATCGGAACTGTGGCATTTCAGGCAGAGAGCCGAGGCTTGGTCGGGGGGCAGTTTGCCGAATGAGTGGATCTTGGCACTGTCACCTTCCGTGGCATGCAGACTGCCAGGACCGTGGCAGGATTCGCACCCCTTCTCGCCCCCCATAACCTCGAAGCTTGCCAGACGGCCGTGGACCGTTTTGGTAAAGGGGGCCATTTTGTCTTCGTGGCAGGCAGCGCAATTCGCATCCCCCACGTTGTGCGCGCCGTCAATGGTTGGCAGGGTCAGCATCCGCTCCCTGACCGCACCGGTAGCGCAGGCCCCGACAAAGGCCATCAGCACACAGAGCAATGCCAGTTGCACTACTTTAGCGCCGGACGATGTGTGTCGCATGTGTACTCCTTTCTAGCTGATGATAACTGTGTGGTAATCTTCCGGATCTTCAATACGGAGAGGCGGGTCATGACCGTAATAGGCATGAACTGGCCCGTAACTACTTAAAACCGCCTGAAATGAATGTTACTGATCGGCGGGATATGCCGGTGATGCGCGTGAGGGGCATGACGCAGCCGGTTGATAAAGCCCTGCTGAGAATTGTCGAAGACGAACCCGGCTGACAAGCATTCCCAACTCGGCAATAGTGATTAGCTGCGTGGTAAGAGATGGACTGTACAATGGGGCCAAAGAGCGGCCCTGTTTAACGGTCAGCTTAAAGGGTATGAGGTGGTAACTGGATACATGTTGGCGGGAGGATTTGTGATTGTAGCAGGAGTTTTCGAGTTTGAGATTGAACAGTGCAACGCCGAAGCTGATTTGCAGCAGCAGGGATGGCAGGAGTATGAGTAGCGCCGACTTTTTTATGGACAGGCATTGCACCAGATTCCTCCTCCGATGAAACAGCGAGTAGACGCCCCGATGACCGAACCGACTTGACAATGTTTGCTGACACTGGGCATAGTACTTCAGCCGATACGAAATCAAAAATTAATCGTTTTAATAGATACATAAGCAATCCTTATATCCCTCAGACAGCTATAGGAACAATTGAATGAGAACGGAATATCTCAAGACACTCCAAGTAATCGCTCAGGTGGGGAGTTTTTCCCGCGCCGCCACAGAACTGTTTGTGACCCAGTCCGCCATCTCCCAGCGCATCAAATACCTTGAAGATCACTACGATTGCCAGCTTCTCGACCGCTCCGGCCCAACGCCGGTCCTGACAGATGCGGGCCGGATTGTGGCCCGTCGGGCAGAACAGATACTGAAAATCGAGGCGAAACTCATCAACGACCTGAAATGTCAGGGGGGAAAGTCGCGTCTGTCCATCTGCTGTACTCCTACCTTCGGTGCCGCGTTCCTGCCCAAGGTAATGGAACAGTTCATGCTGCTGCATGCCGACAATATTGATTTGAAATTCATGTTTCATTCCATTGATCGAGCTATCAAGGAACTCCTGGAAAATGAATTTGACCTGGCGGTGATCGAGCATTGCGAACATCTGGAAATCCCCGGTTTTCATGCCCTGGGGCTCCCCCAGGATGAACTCATCTTTATCAGTTCGCCGATCCTGGGCCTGCCTGAGCCGGAGGTGGATATCCAGCGTCTGTTCAGCCAATGCCTGATTGCCCGAAAGATCGGCTGCACCTCCCGGAAACTGCTGGAACTCAATTTGGCACAGGGAGGTCACAAGGTAGAGGATTTCAGCCGATCCATTATTCTGGATGACCTGCGTTTGACGCTGGAGACGGTTGCCGGCGGAGGAGGCATTGCCTTTATTTCCCGCAGCATGGCTGCCAAACAACTTGCAGCGGGGCTTTTGCGCGAACACCGCGTGCCCGGTTTTATCCACGTACGGCAGCGAACAGCGGTTATCAGCCACGAAAGGATGCATGATCCGGCTATCAAGGAGTTCATCGATTGTATCATCGACTCGTTTCCCTTCCAACCGGCCGAATGTGCCAACCATTCCTGAAGCTGCATGCCTAACCGTGACAGCTCACGCAAAAAGGGCCTGCTCATATGAGCAGGCCCTTTTTGCAGGCGCCTTCCCGGGGGAATTAATTGCGAAGAGGCACTGGAGTGAGCGGTCTACATTTCCGCCTCGCGCAGGAACTGGGCCGCGTCCTCGGGTGAGGTGGGGTTGATGTAGAAGCCGGTGCCCCACTCGAAACCGGCAACCTGGGTCAGGCGGGGCACCAGTTCGATATGCCAGTGATAATCGTACTCCAGCGAGCTCCACTGGTCCGGTTTGCCGGGGCGGCGGTGCATGGGCGGCGCGGTGTGCAGGATGAAATTGTAGGGGGCGTCACTCAGCACCGTTTTTATCCTCATCAGCATATCCTTCAGGGCCACGGCCAGTTCGGCCAGTTGTGCATCGTTCATCAGGGCGAAGTCGTGGCTGTGCCGCTTGGGGTACAGGCGCAGTTCAAAAGGCGAGCTGGAGGCATAGGGCGCCATGGTCACGAAGTTGGAGAATTCCCGTACGATCCGGGTACCTTCCTGCAGCTCGAACTTGATGAGGTCACAGAAGATACAGCGCTCCTTCTGGCTGAAGTGTGTCCGAGCCACCTTGAGCTGGGTGGATGCCACCGGCGGCAGCAGCGGCACGGCAATCAACTGGCTGTGCGAATGATGCAGCGTGGCCCCGGCCCGGGTGCCGTGGTTTTTGAAGAGCACCATGTAGCGGAAGCGGAAATCCCTGCGCAGGTCGAGATAACGGGCCCGATAGGCGGTCAGCACGTCGGTGATCTCTCCGCTGGCAAGATCGGCCAATGTCCGGTTGTGGTCGGGGGTCTCTATGATGACTTCGTGGGCGCCGATGCCGTTCATGACATCGTACATGCCGTAGGCGCGGCTGCTGAGTTCGCCTTCCACCCGCAGGGCCGGGTATTTATTGGGGATTACCCGGACCCGCCAGTTAGCGGCATTGGGCAGCCCGCTTGGCCGGATGGCGAAGATCTCGGGCGGGGTCTTGTCCTCGTTGCCGTAGCAGAAGGGGCAGGCAATTGCCCCGTTTGGATCGCTCTGCACCTCGAAATCCCGTGGCCGGCGGCCGCGGTCGGCGGCGATGATGACCCAGTGCAGCTTGATCGGGTCCCAGCGAAGTTCGGACATGCTCTCTCCTCTATAATCCACCCCCCCCCCGCTCCCTTTATGCCCCAGATGGTACTTATCAGGGGAGAGCTTTTAAACTTCCCCCCTGACAAGGGGGGATTGAGGGGGGGTGGTATAAATATTGACAAGGCCGGGTTATATCAGCCAGTTCTCCAACTCTATCTCTGGCCCCGCGTAGTACAGCATCATGGATGCATCGGATGGCCAGCGGCCGATTTCCTCGTTGTCGCGCAGCAGGGTTATCGATGCGAACAGCTTGCTTTTGGGGCTCAACTGCAGCGCCTCCAGCGGGATACTGATCTCGCAGGTCCTGGCAATTTTCCAGAGGCAGTGACCGCTGGTCGGCACCCAGACGTTGTTCTCCCTGGCCTGCAGCAAACCTTCATCAGTCTGCTTCTGCATCGGCAGGCGGTATTCCCGGTCGAGGATCAGGTGCAGGTTGAGAATATCCCCTTCCCTGAGCAGGCGGGAAAGTTCCTGGAAGGCGTCGATGCGGAAGAAAAAGCAGGTCCTGTTGTAGCCGTAGTAGAAGCTCTGCAGCATCCGGTCAGAGGAATGCATGGCCGAGCCCTGGCGGGTCAGGTCGTACAGCCCGGCGGCCAGCCATTCAAAGTAACCGCTTGTCCGGCCGTTTATGTCCGGCTCGATGAAGGCCGCCGGCTCGCGGATCAGGCCGGCCGGGCTCTTTTTCTTGATCGGTTCCAGCAGCTGGTGGGGCGGATCCTGCCTCAGCAGGCGATAGACGTTCAGCAGGTGCTGGCGGAAGAGCTGGTCAAAGCGGTCGCTGTGGGGTGAGAAGTGGTCGTCGCCGTACCACCAGAACCAGTCGCTCCCCTCGGCGGCATACAGTGACCGGCAGATCATCTCGGCTGTGGGGTCCGATGACGGGCGGCCGCTTTCCAGAGCCGATGCCACGGCCGGGCTGGCGGCCACGGCCGCCGCGCGCGCCAGCGCGATCAGATCCCAGGCCAGGTTTTCCTCGGGGTGCCCGATCCAGATGCCGTAGTTGCCGTTGATCCAGGAACCGGGAAAGATGCCGTGCAGGCGTCCCTCAAAGCGGGTATGGGTCAGCACATCCGAGCAGGTCGTCAGGTTCAATTGGGGCGATTCGGCGATGCCGCGATACATGCCCTGCAGGAAGTCGTAGGCGTTGTCGGGGTAGTACTCCCAGGCGTTCTCTCCATCCAGGATGATCGGCACCACCCGTCCGCTGCCCCCCAAGCGGGTCTTGATCGCGTGCAGGCGTCCGCACAGGTCGCTCACGGCCCGGCCGGCATCCCACTGGGAGTAGGTGAAGCCGATCAGGTCGGAGAGCTGGTGGTCACGAAAGAATGCGCCGATCTCGCCCTGCGGGCAGGTGAAACGCCAGGGCCGGTACAGGCGCTCCCTGTGGTCACCCAGGCCGTTATCCAGGCTTTTGGCCAGGATTTCCTCGTCCGTGGCGATCCAGCCGAAGCCGCACTCGGCAATGAGAGCGAGTGACTCATTGCTGACCGACCCCTCCGATGGCCACATGCCCATGGGGGTAAAGCCGAAGATCTCCCGGAAGTATTCCCGGCCGCGCAAAATCTGGGCGCGGGCATCCTCGGGATGGCGAAAGCCGTTTGCAGGCAGGGTCACGCGCGGCATGGCGGTCTGCGCCTGGCGGATATCGCACAACAGCGGCAGGATCGGATGGTAGTAGGGGGTCACCGAAAGTTCGATACTCCCTTCTTCATGCAATCGTTTATACAGCGGAATAATTGCTTGCAACAGCTCACGCTGGGTCGCGAAGAGCAGCTCCTTGTCGGCGGCGCTGAACCCCCCGCCTTTGGCGATCAGGTCGGCGAAGACCGGATAACGCCGACGCGCCGCTTCACCGGTCCAGGCCAGAAAAAACCAGACCTGCAGATCCAGCAGGTCCTGATCGTTGAAATAGCGCACCCGGTCGCGGGCGCTGCCCGGCATTCCCTCGCCGGCCATGTAGAGCAGCTCCAGGTAGCGCCGGTACGGCTCGATCATACGGCTGCGGTTGGCCGAGAAAAAATTCTCCAGCAGGAAGATGCGCTTTTCCTCGTCCAGACCGGCCGGCGCGGCCATTGCAAGCTCCAGGAACGGGTCAACAGCCGTACCGGCCGCGTAATCCAGCAGCTGCTCAATCAGCGACGGCACCAGGTTGAACACCGCCCGCGCGCCGGGAGTATCCTCGACAATAGCCGGCATGTCGAAGTAATCCTTGATGCCGTGCAGATAGGTCCAGGGCAGGGCGTATTCATTTTTGAGCGGGTCCTTGTAGTATGGCTGGTGCATGTGCCATACGATGACCACGTCAAGCGGGATGGGCATTGTTATCCTCTACTCCAGCTCTTTCTTCCACTCCACGATCTTCTTTTGGTACTCGGTCAGCAGCCTCTGGGCGGTTTTGTGGTCCTTGGCCTCGGCCACGATGTGGACGCAGGGGATATTCTGGTCCGGCAACACCAGCACCCAGTCCTCACCGAACTGGACCTTGATACCGTCGATGAAGGTGGCCTCCTTCTCCAGGCTGTCCTCGCTCATCCTGCGCATGATGCCGCCCTTCATCTCCCAGGCGCAGGGCAGGCTCGTCTCCAGAAAAGCGCGGCCAGGCACGCTGGAAAGCCCCTGGGAGAGCGGTATTCCGCAGGCGGCCGCCAGCTCCATCAGTTTGGCGATGGCGAACATGCCGTCAAAGGCGGCCTGGAAGCGGGGGAAGGCGAACCGCCCGTCGGTAGTGCCGGTCAGCACGACCTCCGAGGACGTGGCCGTTTCGAGCATGGCGCGCTCGGAGCTCTTGGTGCGGATCACCTGGCAGCGCTTCAGCTCGGCCATCTGCTCGATGGTGGAAGGCGCCTGCACCGGCACCGCAATGGTTCCCTTCTGTCCGGATTGCATCAGGAGCGCCACGGTCAGGGAAAGCAGCTCGACACCGCTGTGGATGCGTCCGGTTTCGTCCACCATGGTGATGGCCTCGGCGGTCGGATGGAGCCAGAAACCGGCCTGGGCCTTGAGCGAGGAGACAATCGTGGCCAATTGGGAGAGCGCCTCATCGCGGGCCTTGACCTGGACTCCTCGACCTTCATCCACATAGGCATTCAGGGCGATGACCGAAAATCCGAGCTCATTAAGCAGTTGGGGGAGGACCTGGCTGGCCGGCGAGAAGCTGAAGTCGATTACCAGGGTGCAGGCGGCCTTTTTCAAGGTCCCGGCGTCCAGGGCCCGCAGGAACCCCTCGCGGTAGAAATCGCCCACATTGTTGATCTCGGAGATGACGCCCGGTTCGGTGTGGTGCGCGCGGCGGAAGTTCTCCTTGAAGAAAATGCGCTCGACGTTTTTGCCCATGTTGCTGGAGAAGTCGAGGCCATCGCCATCCAGAAAGACGATTTCCAGCAGGGCCGGATCATCCTGGCCCTGGCGGAAGTGCACCCCGCCGACCTCGCCGAAGGTCTTGAGCTTGTAGCGCAGAAGAGGCTGCGAGGTCATCTTCATGTCGCGCACGTTGACCCCGGCCGAAAGCAGACCCCCCACGAAACAGCGCTTGAGCATCCGCGACGACGGCGATGAATCGCGGCCGCAGAGAACATAGCTCCCCTTGGGGAGGGATGTGCCGTAGGCGCACCCCAGTTTGGCGCAGAATTCCGGGGTCAACTCCATGTTGGAGAGTCCCTTGATGATGGTCCCCTCGAACAGCGATTTTTTCCACTTCTCGCCCCAGATCATGTTGGAGGTCACGATGGCGCCGGCTTCTATGGTTTTTTTGGGCCAGATCTTGACTTCGGCCTTGATGACCGCTTCGTCGCCGATGGAGGTGTCGTCAGCCACGATGACCCCCTCTTCCAGTACCGCTCCCTGGCCGACGCGGACATTGGAGCAGATTACGCTGTCGGTGATCCGGGCCCCCTTCTTGATGTAGGAGTTGTCCCAGATGACGCAGCGGTTGAGTTTTACGCCCGCTTCAATCGTGCAGTTACGCCCGATGACCGAGTCCTTGATGCGCACATCGCCCAGTACCTGGCTGTTGTCGCCGATGACGACCGTTCCCTCCAGGCCGCCGGCATTCACCAGTTTGACATCCGCGCCGACCCGCAGGTCCTTGCCGACAAAATCCTGCTTCGGTTCGTCGATCTTCAGGTTGACCCGCCCCTTGAAGATGTCGTGGTAGGCCTCGCGGTAGGAATCGGTGTTGCCGATGTCCCGCCAGTACCCCTTGGCCGTCACGCCGAACAGGGCATCTTTCTTCTTGAGCATCAGCGGGAAGAGATCCTGGGAGAAATCAAAGTTTTCATCTTTCGGGATGTATTTGAGGATCTCAGGTTCCAGCACGTAGATCCCGGTATTGATCGTGTCGGAGATCACCTCGCCCCAGCCCGGCTTCTCCAGGAACTGGGTGATGCGCTTGTCCTTGTCGGTGATGACTACGCCGAACTGCAGCGGATCCTTGACCGAGGTCAGTGTGATGGTGGCCTTGGCCTTGTTGTCCACATGGAAACCGATGATCTTTTCGAGGTTGAAGTCAGTCAGCAGGTCGCCGCTGATGACCATGAAACGCTCATCCAGGTATTTCTCGGCCGCCTTGACCGCACCGGCCGTGCCCATGTCCTGCAGGGGGGTGACGTAGGTGATCTTGACCCCGAAGTCGGCGCCGTCGCGAAAAAAGTTCTTGATATAGAAGGGCTGGTGGTACAGCAGCATCACCAGTTCGGTGATGTCGTGTTTCTTGAGCAGCTCGACGATGTGCAGCATGATCGGGCGGTTGAAGAGCGGAATCATCGGTTTGGGCATGCTGCTGGTGAGCGGCTGGATGCGGGTGCCAAAGCCGCCGGCCATAATGACTGCTTTCATGATGGGACTCCTTGGAATATATAATTAAGATAACAAGTCCCCCTTTGCTA
>JAJYBH010000075.1 GCA_021779135.1 Deltaproteobacteria bacterium | reverse complement strand
CGCCCTACTCACTTCTAAAATCAATTACGTGAGTAGGGCGCGACCCACACTCTTGACCCCGCTGTCAAGCTGTTTTTTCGGGCAAAACAACATTTTTCAAAGATCGCTGCAGAAGTCTAAAGTCCAGTAAGTTTATAGAGCCAGGGTAATCCTTTGACTTCGTAAGTAAATTAGTGTATCAAAATGACGCAATATTATGTTGTTATGGAAGGTAAAGAGATGGGCTCTGTGCCCTTCAAAATAGTTATTAAACAAAAAGCCGCTCTTTTCAGCGTATCGCTGACGGGCGGCTTTTTCATTTTTGGATATGAAAATGAGTAACGAAGCGGATACCTGTCGAAAATTTGTGCTGCCGAAGCTGGTTGATGCCGGTTGGGACAACGAGCCCCACCGGATCAATGAGCAGATCACCTTCACCGACGGTCGCATCGTGCTGGCAGGTAACAAGGTCAAGCGGCGTCCCCAGAAACGGGCCGACTACTTGCTTCGCTATACCCGCGATTATCTCATTGTCGTTGTCGAAGCAAAACCGGATTACCTTTCTGCAGGTGACGGCTTGCAACAGGCCAAAGAGTACGCCGAAATTCTGGGGCTCAAGTTCGCCTACGCTACCAATGGCATCGAGATCATCGAATTCGACTACCTGACCGGACAGGAACGGATACTTCCGCACTTCCCGACACCTTCGGAGCTGTGGCAGCGGCTGCAACAGGGACAGGACATCACCTCTGACGACAGTCAGCGACTTCTCACCCCATATTATCACCACAGCGGCAAGAGTCCCCGCTATTACCAGGAAATTGCCATCAACCGGGTTGTTCAGTCAGTCGTGCAAGGGAAGAAGCGTGTTCTCCTTACTATGGCGACCGGTACCGGCAAGACCGTGGTCGCTTTCCAGATCTGTTGGAAACTCTGGAGCGCCCGGTGGAACGTTACCGGCGAGCACCGCCGTCCAAAGATACTCTACCTGGCCGACCGGAACATCCTGGTGGATGATCCCAAGGACAAGATTTTCGCCCCCTTCAGCGACGCCCGCTGGAAGATCGAGAATGGCGAGGCCAACAAGAGCCGCGAGATGTATTTTGCCATCTATCAGTCCCTGGCCAAGGACGAAAACCGGCCGGGGCTCTACAAGGAGTACAAGCCGGACTTCTTCGACCTGATCATCGTCGATGAATGTCACCGGGGAAGCGCCCGTGACAGCAGTAACTGGCGGGAGATTCTGGAATACTTCTCTCCGGCCTTTCAGCTGGGGATGACCGCCACACCGCTCAGGGAAGACAACCGGGATACTTACCTCTACTTCGGAAATCCGGTGTACCAGTACAGTCTGCGCCAAGGGATCGACGACGGCTTCCTGGCTCCCTACCGGGTGCATCGCATCATCACCGACTATGACGCTGCCGGGTGGCGTCCCAGCAAGGGGGAGCTGGATCGCTACGGCCGGGAGATACCGGACGAAGAGTATCAGACCAAGGACTTCGAGCGGGTTGTCGCCCTGAAGGCCCGTACTGAGGCCATTGCCCGGCACCTGACCGATTTCATGGTAAAAAATGACCGCTTCGCGAAAACCATTGTCTTCTGTGTTGATCAGGATCATGCCGACGAGATGCGGCGGGCACTGACCAACCTCAATCAGGATCTTGCCAGTCGTTATCCCGATTACGTCTGCCGGGTGACCTCCAACGAAGGGGACATCGGACGCGGCCATCTGGGACGGTTCCAGGAATTGGAGACCGAAACCCCGGCCATTCTTACCACCTCACAGATGCTGACCACCGGCGTTGATGCCCCTACCTGCAAGAATGTTGTTCTGGCTCGCGTTGTCGGTTCCATGTCCGAGTTCAAGCAGATCATCGGTCGGGGGACCAGAGTCCGGGATGATTACGGCAAGCTCTGGTTCAATATCCTCGACTATACCGGCAGTGCCACACGGCTCTTTGCCGATAGTGATTTTGACGGAGATCCTGCCCTGGTCAGCGAAGAGAAGATCGATACAAGTGGCGCTACTTACGAGACAACCATCATCGAGGAAACCCCCGTTGTGGAAGATGGCGGCGTTCAGGATGACTACGGCCCGGCGCGAGTGGTTATTGGGTGAGACAATCGCGAGTCTTAACGAAGGACGGGAAGATGAAGTTTTGCAGTTTGTCGAACAGGCATTGGTCTACCGGCTACCATGGGCGATGGAAGCGGTGCGCGTGCGTGCGATTGCGAACGGCGAATTTCTCGAAAGTGGTATTACAATGGAGGCTTTTGAACTCGGTCTGGCAGTAGCTGCTGTAGAGACTGGAACTCTTAACTGTTCGGCCGCGGTCCTTATGCACGCTGGTTTTAGTTCGCGAATTGGGGCTATCACCGCCGTAACAGATACGGGTGCTAACTTCGCGACCATGCGTGAGCTTCGTCGGTGGTTACGAAGCGATAAGGTCGCGCGTCGCCTGGATGATCCAGGGTGGCCGACGGTACAATCACATGGTCTATGGCTCCAATTCGTCGAAGGCCAGGCACCTGTCCGCCGCCGTACTTGGAGTAAACATAATTATAATCTTAAGGTTCTTTGGGATGATGTAGTTCCCAACAGTAAGACCCCAGTTCGACTATGGGACCGATTCATTCTGGGGCATCATAAGCGTGACGAAAGAGAGGCTGAAGAGCATCTTCTCACCCTGAGACATATTGCTCTGTTTCGACGCTTTGGTTTTGAGTCTCCGGTCGATGAAGAAGCCCGTTTTATCAGCGCTCTCATTCAAGAGGCAAACCCTCTCATCACATGGAAACGATTCCAGGCGATCGTGCAACATCACAGGAAACGTCGTGTATTACAGGGGCAAAGAACTCTATTCATTGTTCCCAAGGCATTGCATGTTTACCTCTGGCTGCAATTCTGGGAACACCATGGGAGAGGCTTTGACTTCAAAGATTTTCTGGAGAAGATGCCTAAGTCCTTGTCGAAATGGTTCATGGAGCTGTTTATCTACGCCCATGGGTCACCTGTTGCCACCCAGGTTGTAAAACAGATTCTGTCACTTAAGGATGGCCCCTTCTCGCGGCATGAATTCCTGATTTCTGAAGCCGGGACCAACTTCCTAAGTGTGCTTGCCGAGGCAAATCCTCAGGGAACACTCTCCCTTCTGGAATCAACCATTGGTACGTGGTCACGGGAACAGTTGCACAAATGGAATACCGGCCGTCAGCAAATTGTCTGGGCTCTTGAAAAAATTGCTGTATGGGAAGACACATTTCCAGGATCAGCGCGTCTTTTGATGTCGATGGCGCTTGCGGAAAATGCTTCATATTCGAATAACTCCAAAGGAACTTTTCTAAGCCTCTTTATGCTGGGAAAAGGTTGGGCGCCTACCCAGGCACCGCCAGAGCATCGTTTCCAGATTCTGTCAGAGTTGATTAAAAGTCCCGATCAATCAATGAAAGAACTGGGGCTTGAAGTATGCAAATCTTGGATGAGTACCTATGGTGGCATGCGGATAGTCGGTGCTGAGTATCAAGGACTTAGACCTACGATTCAGTTCTGGCGCCCAAAGACTTACGGCGAAATTTGGGGCAGCCTCCTGAGTATTTGGAATTTCCTCTGGTCTGAGTCTCGGGGTTGGACGGATTCCTTGAAAGAAATGGCTCATACTACACTGCTGGAATCTGCTCCTGGCTTGATCCAGATACCGTCAATTGCCGACAGGATACTCGATACAATTTATTTGATGGCAAACGATCCCATCGCAGACAAGAAAAAGATAGTTCATTTTGTCATAGATCAACTCAAGTACCGCGAGGATAACCTCCCCGAAGCAATCATTAACCGACTCAGCGAATTGGATACCCTCATAACCGGAACAACTTTCAGAGAACGCTTCAATCGGTATGTTACCTATACCGACTGGGATGAAGACCACAATTTCGTCAATGGTGAAGTGACTGACAATCCCGTTCCTGTTGAAAGAGTTCAGAAGTTAGCCGATGAGGCGGCAGCACACCCAGAGATTATTGATGATCTTCTGAGCTTATTTGTTAGCGTAGAAGGGCATCGCCTGTATTTGTTTGGATACCGGTTATCTTTCGCAACCAGTTGTTCACTGATTGACAGAATTATTGCGGCGCAAGAGATGGCCACCTCCCCAAATATGACGCAATTTATCGGTGGGTATCTTGCCGGAGTAAAGGAGCAGCAACGAGAGGTTTGGGAGGATTCAGTACTTTTAGCACTTCAGTCAGAATCACTCCGTGCGATAGGCGTTGATCTTGTATTCAGAGCTGGGGCATCTGAGAAGATCGTCAACGAATTGATACAGCTTTACCGGGACAAAAAAGTACCATCCCATGCATTTTACAGATTTGGATTATTGTCTGGAGAGGACCGTTTATCGCGGGAAACCATTGAGCATGTATTGGAAGCACTTTCTGAACACTCTGATGAACGGGCACTCTCGCTGATGGTAGAAATAGCAGATCACTATTTCTGCGAAAATAAGGAACCAATTAGAGCATCTAAGGACCTGATTTTCAAACTCATTAAAATTGCTGATTATTGCAAGCGCACTAATCAGCATGGGCAAGGTTATCATTGGCAGCGAATTGTCAACTCTTTCCGGAAGCAGTTTCCTGACAAAGACTTAGAGTTATTTGAACACGTTATTACACGATTGGATTCATCGATCCGACAGACAGATTACGCCTGCCGGGTCGCCGATGAAATTGCGAAGGCCAATCCGGATAGCTGTTGGGACATCATCTCGAAATTCCTGGATAAAGTAAAAGAGGAGTACAGTTGGTACATGCTTTCGTGGCTTGGGGATGAGATCTCATTTGGAGAAAACGAGAAGCCTGGCGCGATTCGTTATTTTACTCCTCAACGTGTGATGGAATGGGTTAAAGAAAAACCTAAGAAGCGAGTTCCTTTGATTACGAGGTGCTTGCCGAAAAGCTTTGACCTGGAACATGGTGGAGAACTCACTCGCTTGTTCGTTGAAGAGTTTTGTGATGATGAGGATGTTTCCGGCCGAGTTATTAGTCATTTTTGGTGCGGAGGGTATAGCGGACCAGAAAGTATGTATAGATCTAATCAACGTGAGGAAGCAAGAAAATGGTTGTCTGAGATAGATTCGCCCAAGATTCGATCCTGGTTGATGAAATATATTGCGTATTTAAGCGAAACTATAGAACGAGCTCAGATTAGCGAGGAAAGAACGTTCTGAGCTCAAAGAGCAGGATGTAACATGTTTACTTATGCATATAAATGTGGTTGATCAGCCCGTCAGTTAGCTACGTGCAACACGCGGCAACTAAGCCCTCCCCAAAATAGCCTGCATCCCGCAATTGTCCCTCCGTCACCTGACTGGAATCATAGGTTGTAATTGCAATCGATCTCACGTTTTAGTATAGTGCCGGGACTTTACCGTTAAATAATTTCTCTCCAGGCAGGAACATCCGTACATGAAAGAGATCCTTTCCGGCAATGAAGCCATAGCGCGCGGTGCATACGAGGGGGGCTGCCTCGTTGCCTGTGCCTATCCGGGCACTCCTTCCACCGAAATTCTCGAAAACACCATCAACTACAAAGAGATTAATTCTTCCTGGGCTCCCAATGAGAAGGTGGCGCTGGAGGTTGCCATTGGCGCCTCCTTTGGCGGCGGACGGGCTCTCTGTACGATGAAGCACGTCGGTGTCAACGTGGCGGCCGACCCGCTTTTCACGCTCTCCTATACCGGCGTTCGCGGCGGGCTGGTGCTGGTCGTGGCCGACGACGCGGAGATGCACTCTTCGCAGAACGAGCAGGACAGCCGCAACTATGCCCGGTTTGCCAAGGTCCCCATGCTGGAGCCGTCCGACTCGCAGGAATGCAAGGAGTTCACCCGGCTGGCTTTTGAGCTGTCGGAGCAGTATGACACGCCGGTCATGCTGCGTAGCTGTACGCGTATCTCACACGGCAAATCGATTGTTCAACTGGGCGAGCGTGTCAGCAACCTGCCTCAGCCGAGGCTGGAGAAGAACCCTGCCAAGCTGGTCATGCTGCCGGGCAATGCCCGCGTGCGGCATCCGCTGGTCGAAGAGCGCATGCAGGAGCTTTCCGGGGCCGGTTCAACGATGCCTATCAATCGCCTGGAACTGCGTGATACCTCCGTCGGCATCATCACCTCCGGAGTCTGTTACCAGTATGTGCGCGAGGTCATGCCGGAAGCCTCGACCCTCAAGCTCGGCATGGTGCACCCGCTGCCACAGGCCATGATCAGGGCGTTGGCCGCCCGGGTCGACAAGATCTATGTTGTCGAGGAGCTTGACCCCTTTATCGAACTGCAGGTCAAGGCCATGGGGATCAATGTCATCGGCAAGGAGATTATCCCCCTGTGCGGTGAACTGACCCCGGGCCGCCTCCGCAGCGCCTTTGGCCTGCCGCAGCCCGTTGCTATCCCCGCTGAAACGCTGCCCGGCCGCCCCCCCAACATGTGTCCCGGCTGCCCGCACCGCGGGGTGTTCTTCGCCCTCAATCAGCTCAAAGCCTATGTCACCGGCGATATCGGCTGCTACACGCTCGGTTTCATGCCCCCCCTGTCCGCCATGGATACCTGTGTCTGCATGGGGGCCTCGATCGGCATGGCTACCGGCGTGGCCAAGGTTGTCTCCGACGAGGAAAAGAAAAAAGTGGTGGCCGTGATCGGTGATTCCACCTTCCTGCATACAGGTATTAACGGTCTGATGGATATGGTCTACAGCAATTCGCCGGCCACGGTGGTCATTCTGGACAACAGTATTACCGCCATGACCGGCAGGCAGGATAACCCGGCCTCCGGTTTCACCCTCATGGATGATCCGGCCCATGCCATTAATCTCCCTCTGCTCTGTAAGGCCCTGGGGGTAAAAAATATCCGGATCATCAACCCGCTTGACCTGGAAGAGACGCAAAGGGTGCTGGCAGAGGAGATGGAACGTCCTGAGCCTTCAGTGATTATCACCGATAAACCCTGCGTGCTGATCAAGCGCGAGGATATTTTCCAGAAAGGCCCGGTCTATCTGGTGGATGCGGGCACATGCACCGGTTGTCGTGCCTGCCTGAAGATCGGTTGTCCGGCCATTGAATGGCGGCCGGCGGCTGACGGGAGCAAAAAGGGTAAGGCCTGGATCGACCCGCTGCTCTGTACCGGTTGCGATGTCTGCCGGCAGTTGTGTAAGTTCGACGCGATCGGGAGTGAAAAATGACCCAGCAGATAACAAACGTACTTCTGGTAGGAGTCGGCGGCCAGGGCATCCTGCTGGCCTCGGAGATCCTTTCCGAGGCCGCCATGCTGGCCGGTTTCGATGTCAAGAAAAGCGAGATCCACGGCATGTCCCAGCGGGGCGGGAGTGTTGTTTCCCATGTCCGTTACGGCAGGGAGGTCTTTTCCCCGATCGTGCCGGAAGGAGAGGGGGACATCCTCTTCGGTTTCGAGCTGATGGAAACCTGCCGATCGCTGCCGCTGATCAAGCGTGGCGGAACGGTGGTTGCCAACGACCTGCGGATCTCGCCGCCATCCGTGCTGATGGGGCAGGAATCCTATCCGGCCGGTCTGGTGGAGCGTATAAGTGACCTTTTTCCGGATTTTCTGCTGGTGGACGGCCAGGAAATTGCCCGCGATGCCGGAAATGTCAGGGCAGCCAATACGGTTCTGCTGGGCGCCGTTTCCCGGCGGCTGGCTATCGCGGAAGAATTCTGGATGAAAGCCCTGGAGAAGATGGTGCCGCCCAAGGCGCTGGAGGTCAATAACCGGGCCTTCCTGGTTGGTCGCAAGCTGTAGCGGAGCCGGTCTGAATTCATTTTCGTTTTCATGAGGTGACCTTCAATGTACTACAATGAAGAATTTGAAACCCTTCCACGTCCGGCGCTGGAGGCGCTGCAGCTGAAAAGACTTCGTTCAATGCTTGAACGGGTATATGCCAACGTTCCGTTTTATAGAGATTCACTAAATACTGCCGGCATCACTCCCGACAAAATAAAATCCCTGGACGACCTGCAGCGCCTGCCGTTCACCACCAAGCAGAACATGCGCGATTCCTATCCCTACGGCCTCTTTGCCGCCCCGATGGAGGAGATCGTTCGTATCCATGCCTCCAGCGGCACTACCGGAAAACCGACCGTTGTCGGCTACACCCACAAGGATATCGAGATCTGGTCCGAACTGATGGCCCGCTCCTTCGTATCGGCCGGCGCCCATAAAGGGGACATCATCCACAACGCCTACGGCTATGGCCTGTTTACCGGAGGCCTCGGCGCTCACTACGGCGCCGAGAAGCTGGGCGCCTCGGTCATTCCCATCTCGGGCGGTAATACCAAGCGCCAGATCATGATCATGCAGGACTTTGGTTCCACCGTGCTGACCTGCACCCCGTCCTATTCCCTGTTTATGGCCGAAGAGGCCAAGGCGGAGGGAGTCGATTTCAAAAAACTCAAGCTGCGGGTCGGCATATTCGGTGCGGAACCATGGTCCGAGGCCATGCGCTGCGAGATCGAGGAAAAACTCGGCCTGACGGCCATCGATATCTATGGTTTGTCGGAAATCATGGGGCCGGGGGTCGCCATAGAGTGCATCGAAGCCAAGCGCGGGCTGCACATCTGGGAAGACCACTTCATCCCCGAGATCATTAATCCCGAAACCGGCCAGCGTGTGGCCGAGGGCGAGCGCGGCGAGCTGGTTATCACCACTATCACCAAGCAGGGGATCCCGCTGGTCCGCTACCGCACACGCGACATCACCAGCATTACCTACGAGCCCTGTATCTGTGGCCGCACCCATGCCCGAATTACCCGCATGAGCGGTCGTTCCGACGACATGCTCATCATTCGGGGCGTCAACGTCTTCCCGTCGCAGATCGAATCGATACTGGTCGGAATCGAAGGGGTTGAGCCGCACTATCTGCTGGTGGTCGACCGCAACGAAAATCTGGACACGCTCGAAGTTCAGGTGGAAGTGAATGAACTGCTCTTTTCCGATGAGGTCAAGGTCCTGCAACGTCTTGCCAAGCGGATCGAGAAGGAGATCAAGGACATGCTGGGGGTCACCTGCAGCGCCAAGCTGGTCGAGCCCAAGACCATCCAGCGCAGTGAAGGCAAGGCCAGGCGGGTCATCGACAACCGGAAATTATAAACGGCAGGAATTTCGTGGTTACAAAATGGTTTGGAGGTCATCATGAAAGTCGAACAGATATCCATCTTTATCGAAAACAAGTCCGGCCGTCTGGCCGAGATCACCCGCATCCTCGGTGACTCGGGCATAAACATCCGGGCGCTGTCCCTGGCCGACACCACGGATTTCGGTATCCTGCGCCTGATCGTCAACGACGTGGAAACCGCCAAGACGGTGTTGAAGGAAAAGGGCTTCACCGTCAGCAAGACCGAGGTGGTGGCTCTCGAGGTCCCGGATCGCCCCGGCGGCCTGTCTTCACTTCTGCAGACCTTGGATGACAATCAGATCAATGTGGAATACATGTATGCCTTTGTCGAGCGCTGCGGCGGCAATGCCGTCATCATCTTCCGTTTCGACGAAACCGACAAGGCCATCGGCACACTCAAAGACAGCGGCTTTACCATCCTGGAAGGCGAACGGCTCTACACCCTGTAACACCTACTCAAAGGAGGTATCATGATGAAACGATTGTTGGCGGTATGCAGTGCGATGGCTGTCTGTCTTTTGATGGCAACGGCATCCCTTGCCTCGGGCACCATCAAGATCGGCGCCCTGTTTGCGGTAACGGGACCGGCCGCATTCCTGGGAGAACCGGAGAAAAAGACCCTGGAGATGCTGGTCAAGGAAACCAACAGCAAGGGCGGCATTAATGGCATGAAACTGGAGGCGGTCATCTATGATACCGGCGGAGATGCCACCAAGGCGGTGCAACTGGCTACCAAGCTGGTCAAGGATGACAAGGTGGCGGTCATTATCGGCCCCAGCACGACCGGAGAATCCATGGCCGTGATCCCCGTGGTTGAGAAAGAAAAGATTCCACTGATCTCCTGTGCGGCCGGTATCAAGATCACCGATCCCGTCAAGCATTGGGTTTTCAAGACTCCGGCCAACGATCATGTCGCCGCCGAAAAGATACTCAATTACATGTCGCATCATAAACAGAAGTCTATCGCCCTGCTCACCGTTACCGACGGATTCGGCGCATCGGGACGCGACCAGATCAAGACACTTGCCAGACAGAAAGGCTTTACGATTGTCGCGGATGAGGTGTATGGGCCAAAAGATACCGACATGACGGCGCAATTGACCAAGATTCGCGGAATCAAGCCGGATGCCATCATCTGCTGGGGCACCAATCCCGGCCCGGCCGTGATTACCAAAAACGTTAAACAACTCGGCATCAAGACCCCGCTCTATATGAGCCATGGGGTCGCCTCCAAGAAATTTATCGAGCTGGCCGGCGCCGATGCGGCCGAGGGGGTTATGCTCCCGGCCGGCAAACTGGCCATCTATGACGTATTGTCAAAGAACGATCCGCAGTTCAAGCTTCTCAAGGAGTATGATCACGCCTACAAAAAGTCCTATGGCAGCGAGGCCTCCACGTTTGGCGGGTATGCCTACGATGCCTTTCTGCTGACCTCCAATGCGATCAAGCGGTCGGGGTCGACTCCGGAGCAGATTAGAAACGGAATCGAGCAGGCCAGCAGGCTTGTCAGTATCTCGGGCGTCTTCAATATGACCGCCAAGGACCATAACGGGCTCGATCTTTCCGCATTCGAGATGGTAAGAATCCACAAAGGCGACTGGAGCATGATCAAATAATTATCTCAAACCGAACTCTTCACCGTGGAGGATTCCGATGCGTATTCGATTCGTAACATTCATGACAATGGTTGTATCGCTGTGTATCACTACAGCGTCTTTTGCAGCGGCTCCGATCAAGATCGGCGCCCTGTTCGCGATAACCGGCCCGGCCGCTTTTCTGGGCGAGCCCGAGCGCAATACCGCCAAAATGGTGGTGGATGAAATCAATAAGGCCGGCGGTGTCAAAGGTCACCTGCTTGAACTGGTAGCCTATGACACCTCCGGTGATGCCACCAAGGCCGTGCAGCTGGCCACCAGGCTGATCAAGGACGACAAGGTGGTTGCCATCATCGGACCGAGCACCACCGGCGAGACCATGGCGGTCATTCCGGTGGTGGAGAAAGATCATATCCCCCTGATCTCCTGCTCCGCCGGGAGCAAAATCACCGATCCGGTCAAGCACTGGGTCTTCAAGACTGCCCAGAACGATACCCTGGCTGTCGGCAAGATTTATGAGTATCTGCAGCGGCATAAACAGTCCAAGGTTGCCATTCTGACCGTTTCCGACGGATTCGGCGCCTCGGGACGCGAACAACTCAAGGCCCAGGCCGGAAAATACGGCATCAGCATCGTGTCGGATGACACCTATGGCCCCAAGGATACGGACATGACCGCCCAACTGACCAAGATTCGCGGATCACAGGCTCAGGCGATCATCTGCTGGGGAACCAACCCCGGGCCGGCCCTGATTGCCAAAAACGCCCGGCAGCTCGGTATCAGGATCCCACTATTCATGAGTCACGGTGTTTCATCCAAGAAATTCATCGAACTGGCCGGCGAGGCTGCCGAGGGTATCAGACTCCCTTCGGGCAAGGTGCTGGTTGCCGACATGTTATCCAAATCCGATGCCCAGAAAAAATCACTGATGGCCTTCGTCAAGGATTACAACAATCATTACCGGGCTGAAGGCGACCATTTCGGTGGCCATGCCTGGGATGCCGTCATGTTGATCAAGACAGCTGTCGAGCAGGGGGCCACCTCGGCGGCTTCCATCAGGGATCAACTGGAGAAGACCAGGAATTTCCACGGAATCGGCGGGACCTTCAACTACTCGGCCCAGGACCATGCCGGTTTGGGCAAGGATGCCTTCGTACTCGTCGAGGTAAAGAACAAAGACTGGGTTATTGTTAAGTAGCTGATGTGTTGTGACTTTTATCGTAGGGGCGGACAGCCGTTCGCCCCTACATTTATGAGGTAGAATGCTTTTCGACCAGATCCTCCAATACTGCCTGTCAGGTCTGTCAACCGGCGCCATTTACGGCTTGATCGGGGTCGGTTTCTCGATCATCTTCAATGCCACCGGCATCATCAACTTTGCGCAGGGAGAATTCGTCATGCTGGGGGGGATGCTGACGCTGCTGTTTCTGGAAACCCTCGCGCTGCCTCTGTGGGCCGCTATCCCCTGTGCCATCGCCGCCTCCATGGTGGCGGGTCTTCTGTTTGAGCGCCTGGCCATCCGGCCCCTGCGCCAGCCGACCCCGATCAATCTCGTCATCATCACCATCGGCGGCAGTATCCTCATCCGCGGACTGGCCATGCTGGCCTGGGGCAAGGATACCCATGCCCTGCCTCCCTTCTCCGGTAATGATCCGATCTCGATCTTGGGCGCCACAATCCTGCCCCAGCACATCTGGATCCTGGTCGTCACCGTGTTCATCGTGGCTGTCAACAGGTTCTACTTCTATCACACCATCAGCGGCAAGGCCATGCGGGCCTGCGCCTACAACCGCCGGGCAGCCGGCCTGGTCGGCATCGATGTGCGCAGGATGGTGCTGTTCTCATTCGTAATCAGCTCTGCACTCGGGTCGATTGCCGGCCTAATCGTCGCGCCGCTGACCATGACCTCCTATGATGTGGGCATCATGCTTGGCCTGAAGGGGTTCTGCGCAGCCATCATCGGCGGGATGTCGAGCGGCATTGCCACCGTCATCGGAGGCTTGCTTCTGGGTATTCTGGAATCCCTGGGGGCCGGTCTGATCTCCTCGGGCTACAAGGATGCCATCGCCTTCATCATCCTGCTGCTGATCCTCGTCATCCGCCCTCAGGGGCTGTTCGGCAAGGCCGAAAGTGAGAGGGTTTAGTGTCCCGTGCGGTTAGTTCATACTCGCAATTCCGGCTCTTTTGGCTGCTGCCGGCGTTGCGGCTCCTTGATGTAGGCCGGGCTACACCTGCGTCGCCGCGTCTGGGCACCAGCCAAAATATCTCGGAATTACTTCCCATGACTAACCGAACGGGACACTAGGCGATGAATCGCGAACTGCTCAAATTTCTCGCTTTTTCAGCAATGGTACTGGCGGCGCCCCTGTATTTCAAGGGAGGCTACCTGATGAATGTGCTGGTGTTTGTCGGCATCTACACCATGCTGGCCATCGGCCTCAACCTCCTGCTGGGTTATGCCGGTCAAATTTCCCTGGGCCATGCCGGTTTCTTCGGTATGGGCGCCTATCTATCGGGAGTATTGACGGCCACCTATGCCTGGAATCCCTGGCTGGCCATGCCGCTTGCGGCCGCCGTTGTCGGAGTAGTCGCCTTTCTGATCGGGCTGCCGATCCTCAAGCTCAAGGGGCACTACCTGGCCATGGCTACCCTGGGACTCGGCATCATCATCTACATTGTATTTAACGAAACCATAGATCTGACCGGCGGACCGTCGGGGCTTTCAGGCATCCCCTACCTGGAACTGGGCGGCATAACCTTCGACTCGGACGTCAAGAGTTACTACCTGGTCTGGAGCTTTGCCTTGCTGGTGATACTCTTTGCGGTGAACCTGGCCAACTCCCGGGTGGGGAGGGCACTGCGGGCAGTGCACGACTCCGAGGTCGCCGCCCGGGTCATGGGTGTCAACGCGCGCCTCCTCAAGGTGCAGATCTTCACCCTCTCGGCGGTGATCTGCTCTCTGGCCGGCAGCCTGTACGCCCACACCATGACCTTTATCGCCCCGGCCTCCTTTGGCTTCAACTTCTCGGTGGAACTTCTGACCATGGTGGTCATCGGCGGTCTGGGGAGCGTCTATGGCTCGTTTCTCGGCGCCGCGTTGCTGACGCTTCTGCCCGAGTTCCTGCGCGCGGCCCAGGACTACGACATCATCATCTATGGCGCCCTGCTGATGCTGATGGTCATGTTCATGCCGGGCGGGCTGGTGCGCGGCATACCTGATTTCTTCAAGATGGTAATCAAGGGCAGGAGAGGGGCCGGCAATGCTTGAAGTTGCGGGAATCACCCAGATCTTTGGCGGTGTCACCGCTCTGCAGGATGTCTCCTTTGCCATCCACAAAGGTGATATCACCGGCGTTATCGGCCCCAACGGCGCTGGAAAAACGACGCTCTTCAACATCATCACCGGCATCTACACGCAAACTTCGGGTACGGTTACGCTGGAGGGGAAGAATATATCCGCATTTCCCCCGGAACGTCTGGCGCGGCGCGGCATGGTGCGCACCTTCCAGAATATCGAGCTGTTCAACCAGATGACGGTCCTGGAAAACGTCATGGTCGGCATGCATACCAGAAGCTCCTGCGGCCTGTTGTCCTGTGCCCTCAAGATGCCCTGGAGCATCGCCGAAGAGCGCCGCATCCGCAAGGGAGCCGTGAAATGGCTTGATTTCGCCGGTATCACTGATCTTGCCGACGTCACCGCCGGCAACCTTCCCTTTGGACAGGGGCGACTACTGGAGATTGCCCGGGCCCTGGCGGTGGAGCCCCGCATCATGCTGATGGATGAACCCGCCGCTGGCCTCAACAGCCAGGAGACTCAGGCGCTGGGCCAACTCATCCGGCGCATCCGCGAGATGGGCATTACCATCGTCCTGGTTGAGCATGACATGGAACTGGTCATGGATATCTGCGACCGGATCGTGGTGCTCAATCTCGGCATGAAACTGGCCGAGGGGACACCTCGTGAAATCCAGGAGAACCATGAGGTCATTGCCGCCTATCTCGGTGAGGACGACTGATGCTGCGACTGAAAAACATCAATACCTGCTACGGCAAGGTCCAAGCCCTGAAGAACATCTCCCTGCACCTGGCGGAAGGCGAGATCGTCACCCTGATCGGCGCCAACGGGGCCGGCAAGACGACCATCCTGAACACCATCTCCGGGGTAACACCCGCCGCCGCCGGCGAGGTCGTCTTCAGTAAACAGCAGGTAGCCTCATTTCCCCCGGACCAGATCGTCAAGCTGGGTATCTCCCAGGTGCCGGAGGGGCGCCAGGTTTTCAAGCCGCTGTCCGTCGAGGATAATCTGGAGCTGGGGGCCTACCTGCGCTATCGCAGCCGGGAGGGGAAGTCCGCCATTCATGCCGACCTGGAGCGGATGTATACCCTTTTCCCCCGTCTCAAGGAACGCCGCAAACAGCTGGCCGGCACCATGTCGGGCGGTGAACAGCAGATGCTGGCCATTGGCAGGGCGTTGATGGCCAAGCCGAAGCTGCTCCTGCTGGACGAACCTTCCATGGGACTGGCGCCTCTGGTGGTGCAGGAGATCTTCCGTGTCCTGAATCAGTTGCGCAGCGAGAGCGGAGTCACCATCCTGCTGGTAGAGCAGAACGCCAAGGCGGCCCTCAAGCTGGCGGACCGCGGCTATGTACTGGAGACCGGCAAGGTCATCCTGGAGGGTTCGGCGAATGAGCTGATGGAAAACGCCGAAGTCAAGCGGGCCTATCTGGGCAAGGACAAGAAGGAAATCTGGGAGCGATAAGCTCCCTTTTTTTGTGTCTTGGGAAAAACCGGTAACGCGTCAGAACTATTTGATAATGTGGAGTTTAACTGATTCTTCAAATGCCTTGGTAGTTGAAAGATCTGTTTGAAGATACGTTATACTTTGAAGGCTGGCGAGGTAGTTATTACTGTTTGCTGCTTTTGAAGGGCATGGGAAATGACGAGGCGGTAATTTTGATTTTACTTGCCATAAAGCCATGTTAGGCTACAATACCAGGCAGTCAAGGTTTTGAAAACACTCCAAAGGACGCCTCAGTCTGTTTCGTTCCGAAAACTCTCGGATGGAAATTTAAAAAGACTTCAAAACGTTATGGATAGTGGTCAGGGGCCGTTATGATAGACATTGGCAAACAGATAGCTCATTGGCGTAACAGTGCGGCAGAGGACTGGAGTGTAGCGCAGGATTTGGTCGCACGAGGCAAGATCAGGCATGGACTATTCTTTGCCCATCTTGTGCTCGAAAAGACTCTTAAGGCTCATGTCTGCAAAACTACCGGGGAACTGGCCTCGAGGATACACAACTTGGTGAGGCTATCTGAAAAGGCCGGATTAATACTTTCATATGATCAGATTGATCTCTTGGCCGAGGTCAGTGAGTTTAATATCGAAGGGCGCTATCCAGAAATGCTTTTGCCCCCTCCTTCACAAGAAGAGGCCGACGGATATATGGTCAGAATACACGGGGTGTTGCAATGCTTGAACAATCTGTTTTGAAATCTGTTCAAAACTATCTGGCGGCGGTGGCGGCAAATGGAATAGTGGTGGAGCGGGGTGTAGTCTTCGGTTCACAGGCATCAGGACATGCACACGCCTGGAGTGATATCGATCTGCTGGTCGTCTCTTCGCAGTTCGACGAGATGAAGGATCGGAGCGGCATAAACCTTCTATGGCGATTGGCTGCACGTATCGACAGCCGGATTGAGCCGATTCCATGCGGTTCGCGACAATGGCGCGAGGATGATTCGTCCGCGATTATCGAGATTGCACGGCGGCAGGGCGAGATACTGGAGACTGTTTGAGCCGGGAGGAAAATGCTGTCCACGTAATTCCCTGGGATAACTTCATTGTATTATGGGATAGGAATGAAATGGATGGGAGAATCGGACGATGGGAAAAGGCCGCTGAACCGGAAATGATGACGGTTGGGCGGCCTTTTTTGATTTTTCACCTGAATTACAGCACACAACGACATGACCAAACTTTCCGACATACCGTTCCCACCAATACTTGATACCTCCAGCGGGGATATCATCAAGGACTTCTTTAACCCAGCCCTTGAAGTATCGGTGCGCTATGATCGCGGTGTTGGTTTTTTCAGCGCTTCATGGTTGCGGCTGGCGGCAAAGGGGATGACAGAGTTTGCCGCCAACAGTGGCCGGGCGCGGTGGGTCACCAGTCCAATCCTTGGCGAAGCTGATTGGGAGGCTTTGCAGGAGGGGAGCGACGCACGGCAAGACGATGTCCTGAAGTTGACGCTTGAAATCAGTATTGCCGATCTGAAGAAAACACTAGAGCAGGAGACCCTTTCAGCGCTTGCCTGGCTGGTGGCGGAT
>JAJYBH010000074.1 GCA_021779135.1 Deltaproteobacteria bacterium | reverse complement strand
AAGTCAGCAACAGCTTGCAGATACTGAAGCGGATGAAGGGTGCGCCCCTGGCGGTGCTGCTGACCGCCGCCCCAGCCGCCCTGGCACCGGCAATCATCGAGGACCTGCACACCCTTGGGCTGAAGGGCCTCCTGCTGCTGGCTGACTCCTTCGCCGGACTGTCAGAGGCCCGGGCTGTACGGGATGCCGCGGGGGGACGTTTCGCGACCGGCATCGCCTTTCAGGTGAATCGATACAATTGGCGGGAACTGCCACAGGTGGTGAAATTCTGTCTCCACGAGGGCTTCGCATCGCTGACCCTGCCCATGCAGCGCCTGTACGGCGATGAACCGCTGTTCAGGCTGACGGCGGGGGAACAGCTTCAACTCACGGACGCGCTTTGCGGACTTGACCGTGGTGATCTGCGGCTGACTGTCCATGACCCCTTTCTGTGGCGAGCCTTTAATCCAAACGCCCCGTTCCCGGGCAACGGCTGCCAGGCGGCCAACACGATGCTGGCGATTGCACCGGACGGCACGATCTATCCCTGTCCGGCCCTGCCCCTGGCCTTGGGCTCCACGGCAGACCTGACGCTGAAAGAGGTGCTGGCCGGAGAGGGCAAACGCGGTTTTCGTCAGATGGTAAAAACACTGCCGGAAGAATGCAACTGCTGCGTCGAGCAGACCGGTTGCCATGGCGGCTGCCGCGGACGCAGCCTGGTATTGAGCGGGGATATCTCCCGACCGGATCCGGCTTGTGAGATTGTAGCTACCTTGAAGGGATGAAAAACAATGACCAATCTATCTCATCATAACCCCACCCGTTCGAGGGTATTGTCCCTGCTGCTGGCAACCCTGCTCGGCGCGTTTTTCCTGTCCGGCTGCAATGCCAAACCTGAGCGCAAGGTACTGAAGATCGGCTACATGATCTGCAACAGCGAACATGAGACCCTGGAGCGGTTTACCCCGATGACCCGCTATCTCTCCGAGAAGACCGGCATTGAATTCGAACCGGTAGCGGTGGATACGCAGGACGTTGAACCACGCTTCAAAAAAGGTGAATTTGCCCTGACTCACGGCAATTCCCTGCTGTACGTCATCCTGCGCGAGCGTTACGGCCTTACCCTGCTGGCATCCGAGAAACGGGGACGTTTCGGTTCCCGCACCGGTGGCGCCATCATCGCCCGTAAAGGGAGCGGCATTACCAAGCTGTCCGACATCAAGGGCAAGCGGATGGTTTTCGGCCCGATGCTGGCCCCGACCGGTTATCTGGCCGAATACGACCTTATGCTCAGATCCGGCATCAACCCGGAAAAGGATCTGGCCTATTACGCCATCCCGCCCGGATCGTTCAAGCACGAGAAGCTGATCTACGCCGTGCTGTATGGCCAGTTCGATGTGGCCGCGGCACCGCTGCTCGATTTGGAGACAATGGTCAAGGAGGGCAAGATTGCCGCCGATGACTTTGTAATCCTGGGCCAGACGCCGATTATACCCTACTGCACGTTCGGAGCCGCAAAGGAGACCGATCCTGCGGTTGTGGCCAAGGTGCGCCAGGCCCTGCTGGAATTGACCCCCGAGACCACCGTGGAGGTGAACGGGGAGCGGGTGAAGGTGCTCAAGGCCGCCTGGATCGACGGCTTTGAAGAGCTTCAGGATAGCGATTACAACCCGATCAGGGAGATGGCCAAGCGGGTCAACATGCCCCCCTACGCGACCTATTAAGACCAATGAAAATCGATGCATTCGACAAAATACTCTGGCTGCTGCTCAGCGTGGTGCTGGTTGCCCTGGCGCTCCTTTTGTGGCAGGGAGCGCACCGTGAAGGCGCGTCAGGCAAGAATGTTGCCAGCCGGGCCATGGAACGGGAGTTGACCTACCAGGCGCGAATCTCCCTTCTGCAGAAGATCTACGGCCCCGTCGAAGAGTTGCGGCGCAAGGGTGAGTTGCAAAGCGCGCTCCTCAAGCTGGATGAACTTGCCCGCACGTATCCCGGCGAAGCCCACGGCTATATCCTTCAGGCGGAGATTCTCCAGCAGCTGGGGGTCAAAGAGGCTGCACTGAGCAACTACGTGGCCGGGGTCAGGCTGGATGGGGACTATATCGACAAAAACAGCCCTCTCTCGCGCCGTGATGAGATCAGCCGTTTTGTAACGGAAGCCGAGGGCACCTTCGGCGGAAAGGCCGCGGCCGACTCTTCCAGCAGTACCCTGGTCGCTGCGCGCAAGGACCTCAACTATCTGAAGAGTCGCCTGGCCGGAGGATGCGAATAACATGAATCTGCGTGACCGGAATCTCTGGGTGGTGATACTGTCCGGCCTGGCACTCGGCACACTGGGTGTGCTGCTGGCCGTGTGGGGCAATCCGGCCAATTCGGGTATCTGTGTCTCCTGCTTCATCGAGAACAGCGCCGGAGCGCTTGGCATGCACAACAACGCCCGCATGCAGTACCTGCGGCCGGAATTGATCGGGTTTCTCCTGGGAGCGGTGGCCAGCGCGGTTATCGGCCGCGAATTCAAATCCCGAGGCGGCAGCGCACCCCTGCTCAGGCTTGTGTCCGGCATCTTCCTCATAATCGGCTGCTCTGTGTTTATCGGCTGCCCCATCAAGCTCCTGTTGCGACTGACCGCCGGCGACCTGACCGCCGTGGCCGGGGTGGCCGGACTGGTTGGCGGGGTCTGGATCGGCGTCAAGATGGCGGTCAACGGCGTCGAACTGGGGCCGCAACAGAGCGAAGGAACCGGCGGTGGGCTGGTGATGCCTTTTGTTTTCCTGCTGCTGCTGGCATTCTTCATTGCCCGACCTGAATTTATCATTTTCTCTGCAAAAGGGAGCGGCGCCGAAGCCGCGCCCTGGCTGATCGCCCTCGGTTCAGGGTTGCTGCTCGGCGCCCTGGCTCAACGCAGCCAGTTCTGCATTACCGGCAGCATCCGTGACCTGTTCCTGGTCGGTGTGCGCACCTATCTGATCTGGGGACTGGGGGCATTTCTCCTGAGCGCCTTCGTACTCAGCCTGGCCACGGGACGCCTGCACGTGGGGCTTTATGGACAGCCGGGCGCCCATCTGGATCATCTGTGGAGTTTTCTCGGTATGCTGCTGGTCGGCTGGGTCTCCGTCCTCATCGGGGGTTGTCCCTTCCGGCAGCTGGTCAAGGCCGGCGAAGGGAACACCGATGCCGGACTGGTGGTGGTGGGGATGTTTATCGGAGGCGCCGTCTCCCAGTCATGGGGGATTGCCGCAACAGCGGCCGGGGTTCCATTTTACGGGAAAGTAGCAGTTCTACTGGGATTGGCATTGCTGTCGGCGGTTTCTCTCTTCATCAGGCAACGCATCAAATAACACCTTCCTCCACGTTGAGCTTCCTTTTCGCATCTCCATCTGTTCAAGCCAAGTGGGCGTGGTTCTTGTGGGCAACAAGCCCGACGCTCAAACTCTCCAGCCAGTAAGCATGAATTCACTTTGTTTCCTTTGGAATCCACCCGCCACCTAACGCCTTGACAAGAAGCACACTGGCGGCGAGTCTCTGCCCGGCGAGGCCCAGGGCGGTCCGCTCGTTTGCCAGGGCGGTCGATTGGGCGACGAGCACATTGAGATAGGCCACGGTTCCGGCCTGGTACTGGTTGGTGGTGATGGTCACCACCTGGCGGGCCGCCTTGACCGCCTGATCCTGGACCCGTGTCTCATCCTCCAGGATGCGCAGTGCCGCCAGATTATCCTCTACCTCCTGAAATCCTGTCAGTACCGTCTCCCGGTATGCGGCCACTGTTGCATCGTAGGCGGCCCTGGCCTGGTCGGTTTGCGCAGAGCGCAAGCCGCCATCGAACAGGGTGGCTGATGCCGAAGGCCCGATTGACCAGAAACGGCTCGGCCAGGCGAACCAGGTGGCAAGGCTGGAAGACGAGAAGCCGCCTGCAGCAGATAGTTGAATGGTCGGGTAATAGGCGGCCTGCGCTACGCCGATCTGGGCGTTGGCCGCCGCCATCTTCCGCTCGGACGATGCTATGTCGGGTCTCCGTTCCAGGAGTTCGGAAGGGAGGCCGATCGGAATGGCTGGCACTGCAGCTGTCAGTGTGGTTGCCGGCAGGGAAAAGGCAGCCGGAGGCTTGCCGATCAGCAGGGCGATGGCGTGCTCCAGTTGAGCGCGCTGTATGCCGAGATCAATGGCCTGGGCCTCGGTGCTTCTGAGCTGTGTCTCGGCCTGGAGTACATCGGACCTGGCGGCGACGCCGGCTGCATAGCGATTGGTTGTCATGTCGAGAGACTTACGATAGACGGCTGTCGTGGCATCCAGGAGTTGTCTCTGTGCATCCAGCACCCGCAGTTGGAAGTAATTGCCGGCCAGAGCGGCCTGGGCGCTAAGAGTCGCTGCCGCCAGGTCGGCCGCGCTGGCCTGGGCGTTGGCCTGGCCGGCTTCGACTCCGCGGCGGATCCGGCCCCACAGGTCAAGTTCCCAGGTCAGGTCCAGCGGGAGCTGGAAATTCGAGGCCGTAGTCCCAGAACTGTTTGTTGAAATATGTCCTGAACTTTTAGAGCGTGTCGCCGAGGCCCCGACCGTAAGCGAAGGGTAATAACCGGCCTTGGCCGCCTGCACCACTGCCCGGGCCTGACGGAACTGGGCCTCGGCTGCGGCGACATTGAGATTGGATACAGCCACCTGTTCTTCCAGGGCGTTCAGGGTCGGGTCATTGTATATTTCCCACCATCGTTCGCTGATTGTATCGCTCTGGGGGTGCGCCACCTTCCAGCCTTGCAGCTCCTTGAAGGTTGCCGGCATGGCGGTCTCGACCGGAGTCGGCCGGACATACTCCGGACCGACCGTGCAGCCGGCCGGCAGCAGGCTCAAAGCCAGAACAATCCTGATTGCAACACCTGAATTTCTCACGACTCCTCCCGCTTCATTTCCAATTTTGCTCCAGCCTTATGTCCCTGCCGCTTCCTGTCGACCCACATGCGAAAACGGTCGAGGTACAGATAGACCACCGGCGTGGTATAGAGGGTCAGCATCTGGCTGAAGATAAGCCCGCCCACAATGGCGATCCCCAGCGGACGTCTCAGTTCCGAACCGATTCCCGTTCCCAAAGCCAGGGGCAGTGCCCCGAAAAGGGCGGCCATGGTGGTCATCATGATCGGCCGGAAGCGCAACAGGCAGGCCTCGTAAATGGCATCCCGGGGCGACTTGCCTTCGCTGCGCTGAACCGTCAGGGCAAAATCCACCATCAGGATGCCGTTCTTCTTGACGATGCCGATCAGCAGGATCACGCCGATGATGGCGATCAGGTTCAGGTCGGATCCGAAGATCATCAGGGCCGCCACGGCTCCCACGCCGGCCGAGGGGAGCGTCGAGAGGATCGTCAGGGGGTGGATATAACTCTCATAGAGAATGCCCAGCACGATGTACACCGCCAGCAGTGCCGCCAGAATCAGAAGCGGCTGGCTTTTAAGCGAATCCTGAAATGCCTGGGCCGTGCCGGCAAATCGCCCTCGGATACTCGATGGCATACCCATCTCACGGGTGGCTTTTTCAACCGTTTCGACAGCCTTTCCCAGCGACACCCCCGGCGCCAGATTAAAGGAGGTGGTCACCGAGGGAAACTGGCTCTGGTGATTCACCGCCAGGGCGCTGGCGCTGGTTTTGTACGAGGTGAAGGCCGATAAAGGCACCATCTTGCCGTTTGACGAGAGCACATTGATCTCCCGCAGCGTGTCCGGCTGCTGCCAGAAGGCGGGCGCCGCTTCCATGACCACATGATACTGGTTGAGCGGCGTATAGACGACGGAAACCTGCCGCTGGCCGAAGGCATCGTAGAGCGCTTCGTCGATCTGTTGCGGGGAGATGCCCAGCCGTGACGCCGTGGGGCGGTCAATGACCAGATCCGCTTCCAGGCCGCGGCTCTGCTGGTCGCTGCTCACATCCACCAGGCCCGGCAGGGTGCGCATCTTCTGCAGCATCCGCTGGCTCCAGCTGTTCAGTTCGGTAACATTTTCCCCCTGCAGGGTGTACTGGTAGAGGGCGTTGCTGATCCTCCCCCCCACCCGCAGGTCCTGGACCGGTTGCAGGAAAGTAGGGGCCCCTGGAATATGGGCCAGCTTCTTGCGCAGCCGGGCGATCACCTGGTTGGCGGTCGCCTTCCGTTTTTCAAAGGGCTGCAGCGAGATGAACATCCTGCCGGAATTTACCGTAGAGCCGCCCCCGCCTCCGGTAAAGGCGATCACATATTCCACATCCGGATCCTGCTTGATAATCGCCACAATCTGGACCAGCTTGTCACGCATCGCCTGGAACGAGATGTCCTGGGCCGCCTGGATACTCCCGGCGATCCGGCCGGTATCCTGTTCCGGGAAAAACCCCTTGGGGACGACGACAAAGAGCGAGATGCTCAGCACAACCGTTGCCACCATTAAGCCGATCATGATCCGGCGATGGTCCAGCGACCAGCGCAGAGATGTTTCGTAGTGGCTGTGCATCCAGTTGAACATGCTTTCGCTGGCCCGAAACAATCGGCCGTGCGGTTTGGAAGCCTCGTCTTTGAGAATGGTCGCGCACATCATGGGGGTCACGGTAAGCGAAACCACCAGGGAAACCATGATGGCCGCGGAGAGCGTCACGGCAAATTCCCTGAACAGACGTCCGACCATGCCCCCCATCAGCAGGATCGGTATGAAGACCGCCACCAGTGAAACGCTCATGGAGAGGACCGTGAAGGCGATTTCCTTGCTGCCGGAAAGGGCCGCCTGCAATGGGTTCTGCCCCATCTCCCGGTAACGGGTGACGTTTTCCAGTACGACGATAGCGTCATCAACCACGAATCCGGTGGCGATGGTCAGGGCCATCAGGGAGAGGTTGTCCAGGGAGTAGCCGAACAGGTACATGACCGCGAATGTGCCGATGATCGATGACGTCACCGCCACGGCCGGGATCATGGTCGCCCGGACGTTGCGCAGGAACCAGAACACCACCAGAACCACCAGGAAACCGGAAAGGAGCAGGGAGATTTCAACATCATGCAGCGAGCCGCGAATAGGAGGTGTCCGGTCAAGCACGACCGAAAGCTTGACCCCTCCCGGCATGGCGGCCGACATCTGCGGCAACAGGGCGCGGATGCTGTCCACGGTGTCGATGATATTGACACCCGGCTGCCGGAATATGATCACCATGACAGCCGGAGCGCCATTGACAAAGCCGCTGACCCGCAAATCCTCCACCGAATCCTCGACGGTGGCCACATCGGACAGCCGTACCGCCGCCCCCGAGTTATAGCTGATCACCAGGTCACGATAGTCGTCGGCTTTTTTCAGCTGATCATTGGCATGGATCTCCCACGAGGTAGTGTCGTTGGAGAGCAGCCCTTTAGGACGATTGACGTTGGTTCCGGCCAGCACGGCACGTACTTTGGCCAGGCTGATGCCATACTTGTTGAGCGTCAGGGGATTCAGCTCGGCCCGGACCGCCGGCAGCGCCCCGCCGCCGACAAAGACCTGGCCGACCCCTTTTACCTGTGACAGCTTCTGCGCAAGAATCGACGAGGCGGCATCGTACATCCTGGGCTTGCTGACACTGTCCGAGGTAAGCGACAGGATCAAGATCGGCGCATCCGACGGATTTACCTTGCGATAGGAAGGGTTGCTGGGGAGATTGGCCGGCAGGTAGCTGCGGGCAGCATTGATGGCCGCCTGGACATCCCGGGCCGCGCCATTGATATCCCGGTTAAGATCAAATTGCAAGGTGATGCTGGTGTTGCCGCGGTTACTGACGGAGGTCATTTCAGCCACCCCCGCGATCCGGCCGAATTGCCGCTCCAGGGGCGCAGCCACCGAGGTGGACATGGTCTGTGGGTCGGCGCCGGGCAGCGAGGCCGACACCGAGATAGTCGGAAAATCAACCTGGGGCAGCGGCGATACCGGCAGGAGCCGGAAAGCGATGATGCCGGACAGCAGCAGCCCCAGGGTCAGGAGCGTCGTCGCCACCGGACGGCGTATGAATGTGGCCGAGATGTTCATGGGAGTTTTTGTTTCCCGAATCGTCTCGCCATCCGGTCAAAGGCCAGATAGATGACCGGGGTGGTGTAGAGGGTCAGGATCTGGCTGATCACCAATCCGCCGATGATGGAGATGCCCAGGGGGCGTCTGAGTTCGGAGCCGACCCCGGTCCCCATGGCCAGAGGCAGGGCACCCAGCAGCGCCGCCATGGTGGTCATCATGATCGGTCGGAAACGGAGCAGGCAGGCCTGATAGATGGCATCCTGCGGTGTCTTGCCTTCGTTGCGCTCCGCATCCAGGGCAAAATCGACCATCATGATGCCGTTCTTCTTGACGATGCCGATCAGGAGGATAATGCCGATAATGGCGATGACCGTCAGATCCTGACGGAACAGCATCAGCGAGAGCACCGCCCCGACTCCGGCCGACGGCAGGGTCGAAAGGATGGTGATCGTGTTGATGTAGCTCTCGTACAGGACCCCCAGCACGATATAGACCGTGATCAGGGCCGCCAGGATCAGAATCGGCTCATTGGTCAGCGAAGCCTTGAAGGCCTGGGCGGTTCCCTGGAAACTGCCCTTGATGCTGGCCGGCAGTCCCAGTTTGAGCATGGTGGCTTCGATGGCATCCACGGCGTGTCCCAGAGAAACGCCCGGCGCCAGGTTGAAGGAGGTGGTCACCGCCGGGAATTGCCCCTGACGGTTGATCACCAGCGGTCCCTTGGTCTCGGTGGCGGAAGCGACGGCCGAGAGCGGCACCTGCCCGCCGCTGCTGGAGCGGACGTAGAGCGCCTGCAGACCGCCCGGGTCCTGACGGAACTGGGGCTTGACCGTCAGGATCACCCGGTACTGGTTCAGTTCGGTGAAGATGGTCGATACCTGGCGCTGGCCATAGGCATCGTAGAGGGCATCGTCGAGATTCTGGGGAGTGATGCCGAAGCGGGCAGCGCTGGCACGGTCGAAGTTGAGCATCACCTGCGAACCCAGGTTCTGCTGGTCACTGCTCACATCCCGCAGCTCATCGCGCTCCTGCATCCCGGCCACGACACGCGGGGCCCAGGTTGCAAGCTCGTCGGAGTTGGGGGTTTCCAGGGTGAACTGGTACTGGGTTCGGCTGACCCTGGCATCCACCGTCAGATCCTGTACCGGCTGCATGAAAAGTGTAATCCCGCTTACCTGGGCCAGTTTGGGCTGCAGGCGGCGGATGATCTCGGATGCATTGGCATCCCTGTCGTGCAACGGTTTCAGATTGATCAGGAATCTGCCGCTGTTGAGTGTGGTGTTGGTGCCATCAACACCGATGAAAGAAGAGATGCTCTCCACGGCCGGATCCGCGAGAATGACCTTGGCAAGGGTCTGCTGCTGCTCGGCCATGGCGGGAAACGAGATGGTCTGGGATGCCTCGGATATGCCCTGGATGGCGCCGGTATCCTGCACCGGGAAAAAGCCCTTGGGGATCATGACATACAGAAGCACTGTCAAGATCAGGGTCCCTACCGCTACAACCAGGGTGGCGCTCTGGTGCCGCAGCACCCACTGGAGGGAACGGCCGTAGGCGGCGATCATGCGTTCGAAGAACTGCCCCGAGGCGTGATAGAAGCGCCCCTGGCGTTCATCGGGGACATGTTTCAGGATGCGGGAGCACATCATCGGGGTCAGGGTCAGAGAGACAAAGGCGGAGATCAGGATCGTGACCCCCAGGGTAACGGCAAACTCCCGGAACAGACGCCCGACCACGTCTCCCATGAAGAGCAGCGGGATCAGCACCGCAATCAGCGACACCGTCAGCGACAGGATGGTGAAGCCGATCTGCTTGGACCCTTTGAGAGCGGCTTCCAGGGGCGTGTCACCATCCTCCACATAGCGGGAGATATTCTCGATCATGACGATGGCATCGTCCACCACGAAGCCGGTGGAGATGGTCAGGGCCATCAGCGTCAGGTTGTTCAGGCTGTAGTCGAGCAGGTACATGACGCCGAAGGTGCCCACCAGCGACAGCGGCACGGCCACGCTGGGAATGGTGGTGGCCGGCAGATTGCGCAGGAACAGGAAGATCACCAGGATTACCAGCGCCACCGCCAGCAGCAGCTCAAACTGGACGTCCTTGACCGATTCGCGGATGGTGACCGTCCGGTCGGTCAGGGGGGTGACCTTTACTGCAGCCGGCAGGGCGGCCTGCAACTGCGGCAGAAGCTGCTTGACCCGGTTTACCACCTCGATCACGTTGGCGCCCGGCTGGCGCTGGATATTGACTATGACTGCCGGGGTCGTGTTCATCCAGGCCGCCTGGTTTACATTTTCCGCGTCATCGATGGCGTCGGCCACATCCTTGAGCAGAACCGGTGCGCCGTTTTTGTAGGCGATGACCAGGGAGCGGTAATCCTTGCTGCTGAAGAGCTGGTCATTGGCGCCGATGATAAATGATTGGCGCGGCCCGTCAAAACTCCCCTTGGCCTGATTGACGTTGGCAGCCACCAGGGCGGCGCGCAGGTCTTCCAGGGTCAGGCCGTAGGACGCCAGAGCGGTCGGGTTGGCATGGATCCGCACGGCCGGGCGTTGTCCGCCACTGATGCTGACCAGTCCGACCCCGGGGAGTTGGGATATCTTCTGGGCGAAGCGGGTGTCGGCCAGGTCTTCCACCTTCGGCAGCGGCAGGGAGTCCGAGCTGAGTGCCAGAGTCATGATCGGCGTATCGGCAGGGTTGACCTTGCTGTAGACCGGCGGGTTGGGCAGATCCTTGGGGAGGAAGTTGAAGCCGGCGTTGATGGCAGCCTGAACCTGCTGTTCGGCAATATCCAGAGGGAGTTCGAGGGTGAACTGCAGGGTAATCACCGAGCTGCCGTGGGAGCTGGTGGAGGTCATCTGGGTCAGGCCCGGCATCTGGCCGAACTGGCGTTCCAGAGGGGCGGTTATGGAAGAGGCCACGACGTCGGAACTGGCGCCGGGGTAAAAGGTGCGCACCTGGATGGTGGGATAATCGACCTGGGGCAGGGCAGAGACCGGCAGCTGCCTGTAGGCCACAGCCCCGGCCAGGATGATGGCGATCATTAGCAGGGTGGTGGCCACCGGACGGACGATGAAGAGGCGCGAAAAGTTCATTGGGTGTCCTGAAATAATTGTGTCTGTCGTAGGGGCGCCCCCGCGTGGGCGCCCTTGCTGCTATTGTCAACAAAGGTGGCAATTTGGGCAAAAAACGGGCGCCCTTGCTGCTATGGTTAATAATGGTGGCAATTCAGGCAAAAGGCGGGCGCCCACATGGGGGCGCCCCTACGGGCCTTTTTCGCCGCCAGGTCTTTCAACCGAGCCTTTCGGGCCACCCTTGCCCGCCTGCTCCCGTTCCTTTACCTCAACCTTGCTTCCCTCCCTGAGACGCTCAGCGCCATCGACAACCACCTGCTCGCCGACGCCCAAGCCCTCGGTTACAGATGTTTCCCCGCCTTGCGTGATGCCGGTCTTGACCTGCCGCATGCTCACGGTTTTGTCCGCATTCAGTTTGAAGACAAAGGCCCCCTGCGGGTTCTTCTGAATTGCGGCCGAGGGGACGATGGTGGCATCCTTCTTCACATCCAGCAGCAGCCGGGCGTTGACGAACTGGTTGGGGAAGAGTTCGCTGGCCCGGTTGTCAAAGGTCGCCTTGAGCTTGACCGTGCCGGTGGCAGGGTCGATCTGGTTGTCGACCGTGGTCAGCACGCCGGTCGCCAGTTTTTGTTTCATTTCGCGGTCAAAGGCGTCTACGCTCAATCGGCCGCCCTTCATCTTGCGCAGAACCTGGGGCAGGCTGTCTTCGGGCAGCGGAAAAACCACTGCAATCGGCTGCACCTGGGTGATGGTCAGCACCCCCCCGGTATCCGCGGCGTGCACAATGTTGCCCGGATCGACGAGGCGCAGCCCGGCTCGGCCGCTGAAGGGCGCGGTGATCCGGCTGTAGGTGAGCTGCAGCCGGGCGCTGTCGATCTGTCCCTGGTCAACCTTGACGGCGCCCTCGTACTGCCGCACCAGTGCCTCCTGGGTGTCCAACTGCTGGCGGGGGATCGAGTCCTGCTTCCAGAGCGTGCGGTAGCGCTCCAGATCCAGGCGGGCATTGTTGAGCAGTTCCCGGTCGCGGGCCATCTGCCCATCGGCCTGGGTCAGCAGCACCTGGAACGGCCGCGGGTCGATGACCGCCAGCAGACTCCCCTTGCTGACATTCTGCCCCTCGCGGAAACGGACCTCCATCAATTGCCCGTCAACCCGGCTGCGCACCGTTACCGTATTCAGCGGAGTGACGGAGCCGAGCCCGGTCAGATAGACATTCATATCGCCCTTGCGGGCCGCTGATACAAAGACCGGCGTCGGGAGCGACAGCCCCTTGGAGCCAGACTTGGCGGAAGATACTGCTGAAGCCTGCTGCTTTTTCCAGGCGGCAAAGGCGCCGCCGGCAATCAGGCAGAGCAGGATGGTCCAGGCACACCAACGGCTGAATTGCGGCTTTTCTCGTGTCTGCTGATTTGATTCGGTTGTTTCAGGAACAGGTTCTTGCATGCGTATGATCCTCGATTCATGAGAGGTGTTTTGTCGTAATTGGTTCGTTCCGTTTGACGCGCTGGAGTATGTCATTTTTGTTGGATCCTTTTATCGAATACATAAGAAGGTCCGCCTGATTAATCATTTCCTCTGCTGATTCGGGTGTGGCCTCATGTGTGACAAGGCCAATACTGAAGGTGACCGGCCAGCCATTCCTTGCCATGGAGGCCAGCATGGTGTCTCGAACCTTTCGGATAACAACTGCTGCTGATTCTTCACCGGTTTCAGGCAGCAGCACGACAAACTCGTCACCGCCAACTCTGGCAATGGTATCAGCTTTGCGCAGGGTTCCCCTCATTGCAGCAACAACTTCACAAAGTACCTTGTCACCCTCGGCATGTCCCATTTTGTCGTTGACGGTTTTGAAATTGTCCAGGTCAATAAAGGCGATACTCATTGGACTGCCGTGACGGGTATTGCGGGCAATCTCGTAGTCAAGCACCTCGCAAAGAGCACGTCGATTCAAGGCGTTTGTAAGGTGGTCGATCCGTGACAGCTCACGTTCTGCATTAAACTGTGCTTTCAGAGAGGAAAACATCAGGCTCATTAAGATGAAATAGAAAAATTCAAGGGAAATATCCCAGTAATATTTTGAGAGTACCGAATAATTGCGGATCATGAAGCGGTCGGGGTTGGTGACAATACTGGAGATAAAACTGCTAATGCAGACAGCCAACCCTGCGGTGTTGCCAACGAACCAGGCTGCAAAAAATATCGGGATCAAATAAAATATGGTGAAAGAATAATCTCCGGTGGAGTAATCGATTACTCCTAACAGTGCTGTCAGTCCCAGACTCAAGGCAAAGCGAGTAATTCTTGACTGTTGTTCGATCACATCAAAGATTTTGATGCGTATCCTGCCGAATAGTGGGAGTACGTCCATATAATTGCCACTTCCCTATCAAATATGTCCGGATGAGATGCCACGGTTTGACAATGTAATTCATTTATCTGGCTCAAATCCGGTGCGGAATTCAACTCAGGTCAATCATAAACCATCTCCAGGCACAGATATCTAGCCGAAAGGGTCATCGTTTCTCGTTCCGTCGTCCTTCGCCCCGGTATGGCTGCCCTATTTCATCCTGACGTGGATCTCTCAGTTTCTCTCTATGAGGCCTCTGTATTTCGTCTGAATACGGTACCTGCGTTGTTCCAATCAGACGTTCAGGCACTTGGTTTTGTGTCAGCCAAAGCGACATCATATTTGTATCCCACCCCATAGACCGAATGAATGATGTCGGTATCCGGAGAGACGCCGGCGATCTTCTTGCGAAGGTTCTTGATGTGGCTGTCGATGGTTCTGTCGCTGACGATGCGCTGGTCGGGATAGATATGGTCCATGAGTTGATTGCGGCCGAAGATGCGTCCAGGATTGGCCGAAAGAAACTCCAGCAGCTTGAATTCTACCACGGTAAGCTCCAGTTGACAGCCGCGTATGGTCGCCAGTAATCGCCCCTCGTCCAGCTGCAGCAGGGGTGTCGCGGTTGATAAGGGTTCCTGGCCAGCCGTTCTCCGCAGGACCGCCTTGACGCGGGCCACCACCTCACGGGGACTGAACGGTTTGCAGATATAGTCATCAGCCCCGAGCTCAAGGCCGAGAAGCCGGTCGATCTCCTCGACGCGGGCGGTCACCATGATGATCGGCACCGTGGAAAACGCGCGGATATCCTTGCAGATGTCCACCCCGTTCCGCCCCGGCAGCATCAGGTCGAGCAGGATCAGGGCCGGCATGCGTTCATGAACCAGAGGCAGGACATTCAAGCCGTTTTCCAGGCACTGCGCTTCAAAACCAGCCTGGAGCAGATAATTTGTCAGGAGTTTCGCCAGTTTTGGTTCGTCTTCAACGATCAGGATGAAGTCATTCATGGCCGGCTCCGGACAGGGGCAGCGTAATTCTCATCCAAACCCCTCCCAGCGGCGACGGGAGGGCCTCTATCACACCTTCATGGGCTTCGACTATATTGCGGCAGATGGCAAGGCCGAGACCCGCGCCGCCAGTGTGCCTGCTGCGGGAACCTTCCACCCGGTAGAGACGATCGAACAGTTTCTGTCGCTCCTCTTCACTGACGCCCGGTGCGCTGTCCTTGATGTTGATGGTGACACGCTCCTTGGCGGAAATGAGTAAAATCTCGATCTTGCCGCCGGGGTCGGTGTATTTTTGGGAATTGTCCAGCAGGTTGTCGAAGAGTTGCCCTAATCGCTCGGCATCAGCATATACGTAAGCCGCGCTCTGCGGCATGACCAGATGCAACGACAGATCCTTTTCCATCAATCTGGGGCGGGCACGGTTGACGGCTTCGTCAAGTATATCCATCAGATTTACCTCGGCTTTCCGGTAGGCGAGGGCGCCCACATCGGAAAGCGCCAGTTGGTACAGGTCGTCAACCAGTCGGTTGAGGCGAACTACTTCAGTCTGGAGGGAGGATATGGATTCGAGCGACAGATCCTGAATTCCGTCCTGGATGGCCTCGATCTCGCCTCCCAGTATGGCCAGCGGGGTCCGTAATTCATGGGAGATGTCGGCTACAAACTGACGTCTGGCCTGTTCGTTCTTGTCGAGACTCAACGCCAGGGAATTAAAATCCCGGGAAAGATGGCCGAACTCGTCGTCGGAATCCACCGGCACCCGGATGTCGTAATGTCCCGATGAGAGATGGCCGGTGGCGGCAGCGAGTTTTTTGAGTGGGTGAACCAGAAGACGCGCCAGGGGGAGAGAGATCACAACGGCAACCACCAACATGAGCAGGGCGATAAGTGCAAAGATAAGTTTCTGGTCTTTGAGGAATTTGAGCTGATGAACGTCCGAGAGGATCTTGCTCGGCTGCATCCCCAGATACCCGACAACGTTTCCCCTGTCGGAAATCGGTTTGAAGATTTTGATGTCAGCGGGATTGCTGGTGCCGAATACAGTGTTGCGCCCGGCATCCAGTACGACGATGCGTTTTTCAATACGATAGAATCGTCTGTTTGGGTGGGCGGCATCCGGTTGAGTCGGGTGCTCCTGTCTGGGATCATTGGCGACTGGGGGAGGAGGCGCGGGGCTTTCAGTGATCGTTTCACCGATTAAGCGGGACATCGTGTCGGGTGATGTCTGGAGTACACTCCAATCTCCCGAGATGGCGTAGGTCCTGCCGAGCTTGGTAGCCAGGCGCTCCATGCGGTTCTGCTCCAGCTGGTTCACATAGCCGAGAAAACCGCGGTCCATGCTCCACTGCATGATCAGGAACATGCACAGGACTATGATGGCATTGGCCGCGAGAATCGCCAGAAACACCCGGTGAGTAACATTTAATCTCTTCATTCAAATGCCCGTCTATGAAGGTAATAGCCCGCATTGTCTGTCTACATCCTATTTTGCTTTCAAAAAAATAGAAAGGCTGATTCAGGATTGGAGGCAAAAATTCACATTCACTCCATATTTATTCCACAATCTTGCGGTAGGTTGTAACCGGAAGTGAACACCAGGTGTTGAGAATTCAGAACACCACCTAATATGACCTGAATATGTTCAGGCAAGACTGGAGGATCGCGATGAACACGGCAGTACGGATTTTGACGACTCTCGTAATAACCCCCAAGCATCATATGTCGGTTTTCCGTATGTGCGGGGCAGCGCCTCCTGAGTTGCCGCAGATGCGAAAACCCCCTGACCGCCCGCCAAGAGTCGCACTTCATTTCAAAAACCTCAGACCAGGGAGATGACTATATGAAAATAGAAGTGATTATGGATCGTGGTAAAAAAGTAAGCAGAACTTTTTTAGGGAATGCGTTTGAAGCCATAAAGGCATGCGGAATTAACGGGAAAGTCGTGGTAGTCAATGATATCCAGGCCATATTAAAATATGGCATAAAGTCGGCCCCGATACTTGTCGTCAACGGGGTCGTGGTGATCGCCGGTAATCTGCTGTCACAGGATGAAATCATAAAGGCTTTGCAGCAGCACCTCTCAACCTTTACGTAACCAGGAACAGCGTCAATACACAATACATGCAAGGTTAAACAAAAAGGGGCTGGCGAATTTCGCCAGTCCCTTGTTTTTGTTTGGCAGATTTGTCGTGATGATGAGCGGTGTCCGTTCGTAGAGCTTTGATATCAGGTGAAACAGCAACTGCCCGCCAGCTTTCGAGAACGGCAGATAACCCAGTTCATCCAGCACCACCAGATCAAGCCGTGCCAGGCTTTCAGCCAGCTTGCCGCCGCGTCCGCCCAGCTTTTCCTGTTCCAGTTGATTGACCAGGTCAAGCAGCTTGAAGAATCGGCCCCGCTTGCCGTTTCTGATGGCCTGCCGGGCAATAGCGATTGCCAGGTGCGTTTTGCCGGTGCCGGTGCCGCCGACCAGAATTATGTTGCTCTTCTGGGCAAGAAAGCTTCCGTCGTAGAGTGTTTTGACCTGCTGCACATTAACCGGTGATTCGGTGAACTCGAAGTGGTCCAGATCCTTTTCCACCGGGAACTTGGCGATTCCCATGCGGTAGCGGATACTGCGAACTCTTCGCTCGGCCATTTCCGCTTCGAGCAGATCAAGCAGTATCTTCTCCGGTGTTGCCCGCTGTTTGATGCCGGTGGCAATCACTTCATCAAAGGTGCCCT
>JAJYBH010000073.1 GCA_021779135.1 Deltaproteobacteria bacterium | reverse complement strand
GAGTTGATAGCGGCTTTTTAAGATCTTCAGCAAGGTTTCACACCCCCGGAATGCCGAGCGGAGCAGCTCTCGGTCACGATCCGGCAATACCAGCGGATCAATGAAATTGCTCGGAGGCTTTCCCGAAGACAAGGCGAGCAGCTGCTTTTCCAGCCGCATCTTTATCAGAAAGGTAAACGATTCCCGCAGGGTCTCCAGATCGTGTTCCGCCACCAGATGTTCATGCTGGAGACGCTCCAGTTTGTCCCAGGTTGTCCCTCCCATGATGCCAGCCTCCAGGGCTATCAGGCTGATTCCCCGCGTCAGGGAGAACAACCCGCCCTTCTTCAGGTCGAGCTTTCCGCGCTGTTCCCCCTTTTTTTCCACCAGCAGACGTCCGAACATGCCCATGGGCGGCTTGAAGCGCACGATGTTACGCGCCATGCCCGGAAAAAAAATCGAGTTTCTACGGGCACATTCGCATATGTGGTCGCGAAGAATTCCTTCAAACGATTTTTCCCCATGCAGTACCCGCAGATCCTGAAAAACTCCGAAATGGACCGTCTCATCCGGCCCTGGTCTGGCAATCCATCGTTCGGTCAGTTGTTTCCATTCCGACAGGCTGTGGCACCATTCCGGATTGCTGGCCATCATGTTGCCGGGACAGAGCGGGACACCGACACTCTCCAGGGCGGAGACGATATATTCGGCAAATCGCCGCACCTCGACCAGCTTTTCTGGGGCAAGGTCATCACGGTAGACGATGGCATTGTCCTGGTCGGTACGCAGGGTCTGTTCCTCGCGGCCCTCGCTCCCCAGAGCAAGAAAGGCGGCTCCCTCTGGTAGGCGGACGTCTTGACTGTTGTCGAGAATGAAAATCAGGCGCTGGGTGAAGGCGTCATTGAAGTGGGCGATGAGTTGGATCAGGCTCTGAACATCGGCATTGATCTTGACGGCATACTGCAGCATTCCCGTCATCTTCCGGCCAATCTGCCGCAACTGCTCGATGGTCGCGGCGGTTTCGATCTCCTGGACAAGGTAGAGCGGGCTGCGGGTCTGAATGCGGAGCAGGTCCGTATCGGTCATCACCCCAGACAGACGTCCAAGTTCATCGATAACCACCAGGCGGTGAATGTTGTGTTTGGCCATCAGGAAGATGGCCTTGAAGAGATAGTCTTTGCTGCGGATGGTGATCAGTCCGGTTTTCATGACATCGCGAACGGTCAGTGTCGAGATATCGTTGACAGCTTCGGCAATCAGGTTGCGAAGGTCGCGCAGGGAAACGATGCCGACCGGTCTCTGGTCTTCAACAGCAACGATGCCGGAAATATTATCTGCCTTCATCAGCCGGGCCATTTCGACCAGACCCAAATCAGGCGAACAGGTGATTGTCGGGCGGTGGCAGATGGCATCAACCGTGATGAAGAAAAAACTGTCCTCGCTGATGACCGGCATGCGCTCTGCCCTCCCATGCGGCGGTAATGTCCGCCGTCGGCATTCTTTCGCAGTTCCGATGTGATTTCAACCTATTTCAACAACATTATCAGAGGCTCAACATGCAAGGATATGCGTCGGGTATGGGATAAAATGCAATAACATCTTTTTATACATGATTAAATAGGTAAGTGCTAATGTTTTTCCTGCCACAATACGGCATAATACCAATCAAAATAAAACATTTATTTATCGGTTTATGTTTTATATTTAAAATATATTTAGTCGTTTTTATAGTATGTTATGTATATTTTTTCACCTAGATGATCAGCGAGATTAAAAAAAAATTGACAGCAGTAAAATATTGTTACATAAGAAATAAAAACATGATTTTGTTTTGCGCACTTTGAGATATTTTTTCGATCAGATTCCTGCTGGCGGGAGATCGGTGCCTTGCGATGAAAAAGATTCTTTCACACATAGTAATCTTTGCGCTACTGGTTATTGCACCTGTTTCGTTTTCAACGAAAAATATTCCCAATTTTGATATACCCGCTACCAAGACCTGCCCGTTGCAGGAAACACAAAAACTCACTATTGCTGTTGTGCGTCGATCTCCAGGATCGGCATCTCCAATTGCAGTCCCGCGTCCAGAAGTAACCTTTTTTTCTATCGCCCAGTTACCAGTTCTTGATGATAGCCATGAAATCCCCCAAGGCAGAGCCCCTCCCGTAGTCCTCTCCGCATAACCCTATTTAAAAACTCCAACAAAAAATTTAACGATCACCTGCTGCTACAGTTGCTTGACAGCCTCGTGCTATGTGGCTGCTAACCAGTAGTACGACATATCCGTCAATCATCATGCTTTTTGGAAAACACCAGGAACGGTGTCGTTGCATGGGATACAAGGAAGCTATATTTACGATCGGAGTGTTAACCATGAGAGAGAAAGGTCTTTATTCGGTTCAATCCGTTGTCAAGGCCATCGATCTGCTTGAGGCCCTTGCGCAGGACGGCGCCAGACCGACGGTTCCGTTCCTGGCCAAGAAACTGGACATAAATCGCAACAAGGTGTTTCGGCTGCTGGCAACGCTTGAAGACAAGGGTCTTGTCGAACAGAATTCAGAATCCGGAACGTATCATCTTGGCCTTCAGGCGTTTGAAATGGCCCAGCATATTCTGAAGAGCGACAACCTGATCAGGCTGGCCCACCCGATCCTGGTCGAACTGGCGCGCAAGCTGGACGAGGCGGTTTATATCACGGTCATGAACAACGATGAAGTGTTGTTCCTGGACATGGTCGACTCATTCCAGCAGATCAAAACAGTAGACCTGGTAGGGCGACGATTCCCCTGCTTTACCAACGCTGCCGGAAAGGTCATTAAATCGGTCTGTTCGATCGATATCTTCGGCCGCAACTCAAAACGGAGCGGCAATCCGAACCCGGGCGAGCTTGAAGCCGAACTGGACGAAATACGCCGCAAGGGTGTGGCTGTCGACTTCAACGGCTTGGGCGAGGGAATCTGTTCCGTGGCGGTCGTTATCCGCGATTACGCCGGCAAGGTTGTCGGCGCGCTGACGCTGCTGGCCCCATCATTCCGCATGCTGCAGGACAGGCTGGAAAAAGAGGTTATTCCCTGCATGATGGAAGGCGCCGAGCAGTTGTCGATGAAATTCGGATATTCACGGGCCTATGCGTAGGTATTCGACCATTATCGTTTTAGTAGAACCAATTGAGGCGCAGTTATTTATTTCAAACACTAACCGCCCACAGGGATGGGCAAGGGGTTGGCTGGCAGCCTCCCCACACGGAAAGGAGGATAATGCCGATTAAACTCTCGTGGGAAGCAGTTCAATTGTAAACAACCACAAAAAGGAGGAGGTAGTATGTCAATTCATGCAACCAAGGAATTACAGGCGTATTGGAAAGAGAATGTGATTATCATTGCTATTCACCTTGCCATCTGGTTTTTTGTCTCATTTTTCTGTGGCATCATGTTTGTTGATCAGCTCGATGGCTATATGATTGGCGGTTTTCCGGTCGGATTCTGGTTCGCCAATCAGGGTTCAATTATTACATTTGTAATCTTGATTTGGACCTATGTGTACACGATGAACAACCTGGACAAGAAGTATGACGTGCATGAGGGATAGTTATCCCGGTCATTCCGAGTTGACACGATCGCATTCAATTAAATTACGAGGTGACAAACTATGAGTATTCTTACCTGGACCTGGATTCTTACGGGACTCAGCTTCGCCCTGTACATCTACATCGCTTACGCTGCACGGGCAAAGACAACCGGTGACTTCTACGCGGCCGAACAGTCGGTACCGCCGATCCTGAACGGCATGGCAACCGGCGCCGACTGGATGTCGGCCGCCTCCTTCATCTCCATGGCCGGCCTGATTTCGTTCATGGGACGCGACGGTTCCTTCTACCTGATGGGCTGGACTGGAGGTTACGTTCTCCTGGCCATGCTCTTCGGACCGTACCTGCGAAAATACGGCAAATTCACCATTCCCCAGTTCATGGCAGACCGCTATTATTCCAACAGCATTCGCGTCCTCTCGCTGCTGTGCGCCATTTTCGTTTCCTTTACCTACGTTGCCGGCCAGATGCGTGGCGTCGGCGTGGTCTTCTCCCGTTTCATGGGACTCAGCATCAACATGGGAGTCATCGTCGGAATGGCGCTGGTCTTCTTCTATGCCACTCTGGGCGGCATGAAAGGGATCACCTACACCCAGGTAGCGCAGTATTGTGTATTGATCACAGCCTACATGGTCCCGGCCATCTTCATCTCCATGCAGTTCACCGGCAACCCGATACCGCAGCTGGGCTTCGGTTCAAAAATCACCGCTGAAGGCGCGGCGCTGCTTAATCATCCCGGGTTGCAGGGGCATTACCTGCTCGACGTACTAAACGGCATCCAGAAGGATCTCGGTTTTGCCGCCTACACCTCCGGTGTAAGGCCCAGAATCGACGTATGGTTCATCACCATGTCGCTGATGATCGGTACCGCCGGCCTGCCGCACATCCTGATCCGCTTCTTTACGGTTCCCAAGATGCGTGATGCCCGCTCCTCCGCTGGCTATGCCCTGATCTTTATTGCTCTTCTTTACACAACCGCTCCGGCTATCGCTGTTTTCGCCCGTACCAACTTCATCAAATCCATTAACAATGTCGAATATACCAAAGCTCCATCCTGGTTTAAAAACTGGGAAAAAACCGGGTTAGTAAAATTTGTAGACAAGAATAACGATGGCATTATGAAGATTGCCAAAGGTATGTGGGACGATCCCAAGAGCGCCAACGAAGTCAAGATTGACCAGGACATCATGGTTCTGGCCAATCCTGAGATCGCCAAACTTCCCAACTGGGTGGTCGGACTGATCGGTGCCGGTGGTCTGGCGGCCGCACTCTCCACCGCGGCGGGTCTGTTGCTGGTTATCTCCGCTGCTATTTCCCATGACCTGATGAAGGGCATTCTCACGCCTGACATGTCTGAAAAGGCTGAACTTTGGTGGGCGCGCGGCGCCGCCGGCTTAGCGGTCTGTATCGCCGGTCTGTTCGGTATCTATCCGCCAGGTTTTGTGGCGCAGGTGGTCGCCTTTGCCTTCGGCCTGGCGGCGGCATCCTTCTTCCCCTGCATCCTGATGGGGATATTCAACAAGAAGGCCAACAAGGAAGGGGCACTGGTCGGCATGGCTGTCGGCATCGTCTTCGTTGCCGCCTACATCAGCTACTTCAAATTTGTCAACCCGGCCTTTAACAACAAGGATCACTGGTGGTTCGGCATTTCTCCCGAAGGGATCGGCACAGTCGGCGCTGCATTAAACTTTATCTGTATGTGGGTGGTTGGAAAATTCACTCCGGAACCTCCACAGGAAATCCAGGATCTGGTTGGTAGCCTGCGCTACCCCGGCAAGCTGGTTGTCCCGCCTTCGGCAGGACATTGAGTTCTGCTTGGCTATTGCCCCTCCCCCGTCTCGGGGAGGGGATTTTTTGAGCAGCCGGCTTTTCAAAATTGCAGTTTTAAGATAAAGGAGTAAGGTATGCCGATACAGGCTGAGACAGTTGAGAGCAGAGACAATATGATCCTGAAACAAATCCGCATTTTTAACGCCGGCATTCTGAAGTTCGTCATGGGGATCAAGCTCCGCCCGGTCGGCGCCACGATTCTTGGCGGTTTCGCCGGCTTGAGCCTCACCGCCAATGTCATCCCGTCGGCCTTGTCAATTACGGGTGCGATGGACAGCTTTTCTGCCCGCTGGGGTCTGGGCGGTTATGCCGTTTACTCGGTGCTGGCCTGGGCTGTTGGCGGGTGGGCGGTACAGAAGACCGGCAGCAAGAAACTGGGGGCCATTATCCTGGGAGCCGTAGGACTGTCAACGGGACTTCTCTTCACCGGAGCGGGTATCGGTACGGAGATGAATATACTTCTGACCGGCGGCGGAGCCGCGCTGCTGTATGGAGCAATAGGTGGCATGATTATAGCGGATTCCCTGAGAAATCCACCTCCAGATTGAGGGGAACGAGCATCTCCTGTGATACGACGCTACAGGAAGATCCGTGTTCGGCCGCAGCGTATTACAACTAACAGCTAACTACATTTCCGGAGACCCTTTTCATGCTTACTGCTATTGTTGTCGTCTTCATCATCGCTTACGCAGCCATTGCCCTGGAACATCCACTCAAGGTCAACAAGTCGGCGACAGCCCTGATTGGAACCGGCCTGCTCTGGACGATTTACGCCATGTCCACCAGTGATCACCACCTGGTAACCGAGCAGCTGAACGAATCACTGATGAGCACGGCACAGATCGTCTTCTTCCTGATGGGAGCCATGACCATCGTCGAGGTCGTGGATGCCCACAACGGCTTCGATGTAATTACCTCGCGCATCAAGACCACCAGCCTGACCTCGCTGCTCTGGCTGATCGGGGTGGTGACCTTTTTTCTGAGCGCCATGCTGGACAACCTGACCACCACCATCGTCATGATCTCGCTGATCAAGAAGCTGCTGGACAAGCACGACGATCGTCTGTTCTTTGCCGGGATCATCGTCATCTCCGCCAACGCCGGGGGCGCCTGGTCCCCCATCGGCGACGTAACCACCACCATGCTCTGGATCGGAGGCCAGATCACCTCTCTGGCCATCATGAAAGGCGTGTTTATTGCTTCGCTGATCAACATGATCGTTCCGCTGGCCATTACCAGCTGGTTCCTGAGAGGGCGACAGGTCGTAGGCCCCATCAGATTATCGGAACATGGGCATCGAGATAGAACCACCCCCTTTGAGCAGAACTTAATGTTCGCCATGGGTCTGGGTATTCTCGTATGTGTGCCGATATTCAAGACCGTGACCCACCTGCCGCCTTTCATGGGTATCCTCTTCGGGCTCGGTATTCTCTGGCTTGTCGGTGAATTGCTGCATTCCAAGAAAGAAGATGAGGCCAAGGAGCATCTGACTCTGGTAAGGGCGCTCAAACAGATCGATATGAGCTCGATCGTCTTCTTCATCGGCATCCTTCTGGCCGTGGCAACGCTGGAGCACACCCATATCCTCACCAACCTGGCCGGATGGCTCAACAAGACGGTGGGGCGCGAGGATGTGATCGTCACCATCATCGGCATGGTCAGCGCCATCGTGGACAACGTACCGCTGGTGGCAGCATCCATGGGGATGTACAATATGGCCCAGTACCCACCCGACAGTTTCCTGTGGGAGTTCATGGCCTACTGCGCCGGCACGGGCGGTTCGATCCTGATCATCGGGTCGGCAGCCGGAGTGGCAGCCATGGGGCTGGAGAAAATACACTTCTTCTGGTATGTGAAGCGGATCAGCGGGCTGGCCTTGATCGGCTACTTCGGCGGTATCGCTGCCTATATTATCCAGTATAAACTGATTCACTGATCTGAATCGGATGTACACCACCGTACCGGAACAAGCAGTCTGCTACACGGTATGGTGTTAAGGTTTACTTCATGTCCACACTTCGCACAGCCGATATACCCTGCACCCGCTCAGCATGCCGCACAGGACGCATCCCGTTCCGCAGGGAACTCACCTGTCTGCTTGTCATGGCTCTGTTGCTGATTTCCGCCATCACCTTCTCATCGAACGAAATCCCGAATTTCAAACCAGACTGCAAGACTACCTCTGTTCAGAAGACTCCGTCAGCATCAACAGTTGCCGTCGTACGCTGCCCATCCGCTTCAACCACCGAAAACTTTTCCTCAACTGCCGCCATATGTCATGCCCATCCTGCGCACATTACCCCCCCTGTCGACTGCTTCACCCTGTCAAACACATCACGCGCCTCCCCGTTATTTCACTACACTCACTTGGTGTAACTACATCCAAACCTGACTTGCATCGACAGTGTTTATTGCTGTAGCGATATAGCAGGTAACTTGTTAATGGGACCGAGTAAGAGATTGCCAACCTATTGCATGTTGAACCATGCCTGGGAGGGGTTATGTTTGAAACTCTGAAACGGCTGTGCAAGGAGACTCTTCGATCCGAAAAAAAAGAAACCCGCTGCCTCTGTTGTGGAGAGTGCTGCGAATTCTTCGGCTGGCATCTTCAGGCATCCCGGCATGACATTGAACGCTGGCAAAGCGAGGGGCGTGAAGACCTCCTGAGCCGGGTCAACCGTCTCGGCTGGATCTGGGTAGATCCTGAAACCAAGGAGCCGCTGAACAGATGCCCGTATATCGGTGAAAAGGAGAATAACACCTCTAAATGCGCAATATACGCTACCAGGCCGGATATCTGCCGTGCCTACCCTACTGTTGCCCATGGTCGGCGCTGTCTGCATGGTGTTTTTCTGAAGTGAGCAGGTGCACTGCGCCGCGGTTCCCGCAGGTCACATACGGCTCTTGAAATTGTATATCTGCCGCATTGGTGTAGTATTTTCCTCAGGCACGTAAATTAGTTACAGAAATGACGGAGCATGGCCATGGACGATCTGAACGTCCTGTTTCTAACGGCAGGGCAGCAGTGCCGTCGCGAGGTGCTGACCTGCAGCCCCGAAGAGAACGCAGTCGATGCCGCTCTGCGTATGCGGGAACAAAAGGTCTCCAGCCTGGTGGTCTGCGAACGGGGCATCCCGGTCGGCATCCTGACCGACCGGGACCTGCGCAACAAGCTGGTTGCGCAGGGCATGGATCCGCATGATGTCAGTGTCAGTTCGGTTATGACATCACCGCTGATAACCGTCAGTCAGGACGATCAACTCCTTGATGCCGTGCTCCGTATGACCCGGCACCAGGTTCACCGCATGGTTGTGCTGGACAAGCAAGGTTGTCTGGCCGGGATCATCAGCGATTCCGACATTTACCGCCTGCAGAAACAGTCACCGCATCTCCTGGTGCGGGAGATCGAAGAGGCTGCCACGATTGATGAGCTGCGCAGGCTCCACCGCCGTGTTCAGAATCTGGTGGCGTACCTGATCGGAACGGGTGTGAAAATTCAGGATCTGATCCGGCTGATCGCCCGCCTCAATGACCATATATTGCTGCGACTGATCCAGGTTGTCAGAGACGAGTGCTACGTCGACCTGAGCGATCGTTTTGCCTTTGTCGTGCTGGGGAGCCAGGGGCGCGGGGAGCAGACCTTGACGACGGACCAGGATAACGCCCTGATCCATGCCGACGACCTGACGGCTGCCGCGGTCCGGCGACTGGCCGGATTCTGCCGCGAGGTTGTCGATGGCTTCGTGGCCATCGGCATTCCCTCCTGTCCCGGCAACACCATGGCTGCCAATGAGTTTTGGCGTCGCAGCAGTGCCGGCTGGCGCATGGAGGTGGACCGCTGGTTCTCATCGGCCACCCTGGAAAACATCATCAACGTGGCCATGTTTTGCGATATGCGCACGCTGTACGGCGATCCTGGCCTGGAGCAGGGCATCAAACAGCACATCTCGGCCCACCTGGGACACAACGAGTTTTTTCTGATGAAGATGGCGGCCAATGTCCATCGCATCCCTATTCCGCTCAACTGGAGGGGCCAGATCAAGACGGAAACCGGGGACGGGCGTCAGGGGCGTCTGGATATAAAACGGGGCGGCATCTTCACCATCACCGAGGGGATCAAGGTGCTGGCACTGGATGCGAAGATACTGGACGGCGGCACGCTGGAGCGGATTGCAGGCCTGGTTGAGGCCGGAACCCTGAACATGGCTGAGGCTGATAATCTGCGCACTGCCCTGGATCAATTCCTGGCTCTGCGGCTACGTTTTCAGGTGGAGTCGCTCCGTGACGGTCTCCCACCGGACAACCATATCTACCTGGACCGTCTCAACCGGGTGGAAACGGGTCGGCTGCGGCTGGCGCTGGAGGAGGTACGTGCATTTCAACGACTGCTGAAACGGCACTTTCAACTGGGGCTGGCCGGCGTTTAGAAGGACGGCGCAATCAATCTCAATATTATGAACACAATCTTGCGCACTGTAGCGCTGCAACACTGATAACGAAAAGTTAATCAAAACGTGATCAAAATATCTCTGATGACTGCAGCGGTTCTGGTTGCAGACCAATCGGCCATGGCGTCGGGAGGTGGCGACGACATTGTCAACCTGACCCGCAGCAGCATGGGAGTTTTAGCCCTGGTCCTGTTTGAGGTGGCCTACGCCGTGGCGATCATGGAAGAAAATCATTTTCGCAAAAGTTGCGTCAAAGATTGAAAGAGGGGTAAAGAATGAATCTGAAAAGTGCAGACAAGCTGATTCACCTTAGCAAGTGGATGTGAAAAAAGCGAAAGCAGCATGTTAGCAACTTAATCCAGGTGCGGTTATTACGAATATGAAAACAAAACTGACTCATCTTTTCATGGATTTCTTCGAGAGCGAAAGGGCTTCGGGTATTGTCCTTATGCTCTGCACGCTTGTTTCAATTACAATTGCCAATTCAGATTTCGGGAATTCTTACCTGGACTTCTGGCATAGCAAAGTCGGTTTCGAAATCGGCGACTTCCTGACTCTGAAGTTTAGCCTGGAACACTGGATCAATGATGGTTTGATGACCATTTTTTTCCTGTTGATCGGTCTTGAAATTGAAAGGGAACTATATGTGGGGGAACTGTCGGACCTGAGAAACGCGTCATTGCCTGTAATTGCCGCGATTGGCGGGATGGCCGTGCCGGCCCTGCTGCATTTCGTGTTCAATCGGGGAACGGAAACAGTGGGTGGCGCGGGTATCCCCATGGCAACTGATATTGCCTTTGCCCTTGGGGTGCTTGCTCTTCTGGGGAAAAGGGTGCCCGTTGAACTGAAGATTTTTCTGGTCGCATTGGCCATCATTGACGACCTGGGCGCAATTGCCGTGATTGCATTGTTTTATCAGGGAGATTTTTCACCGTTCTTTTTTTTCCTGGCATCGGGTGTTTTTGCCGGTTTACTTCTGTTGAATCGCCTGGGTATTCTCTGGCTTCCGCTCTACCTCGTGCTTGGGGTCATAATGTGGTTCTTTACTCTAAAATCAGGTATTCACGCTACGATTGCCGGCGTACTGCTGGCCTTTGCCATTCCCTTTGGGGATGGCAAAGAGACATCGCCATCTTTCAGGCTGCAGCATTTTCTGCACAAACCGGCAGCATTTATCATTCTGCCGCTTTTTGTGTTGACCAATACCGGAATCTCTTTGGCAGGGGACTGGATGCAAGATTTGACAACAGTAAACAGCCTGGGTATTTTTGCAGGATTATTTGTCGGTAAACCTCTGGGTATAGGCCTGTTTTCTTTTTTGGCAGTCAAAATGGGTGTATCCCGACTGCCAGGCGACGTAACCTGGAAACATATCATAGGCGCTGGTTTTCTGGGGGGAATCGGGTTTACCATGTCAATATTCATCACATTGCTGGCATTCGGTAACCCGTATATGGTTCAGGTTTCAAAGGTCAGCATTCTGCTGAGTTCTTTTATGGCCGGTACGGTCGGATTTCTAATCCTTGGCCGGCAAAAAACACCTGCTGCCTTCAATTCACCCGATCTGCCCGGAGAGGAATCCTGAACAGCCACAGCTGAGGTATACCTTCATCGTTCTGGTGTCAGCTCCAGGTAAACATTCACCCGCCGATCCGGGAAACATGCGGGTACATCACTCTTACAGCTCGCTGGCACTGACACTTCGTGATATGTGGCAGGGGTTTACAATAATTGATAAACGGGCGATGACATGGAATTCGGACTCCTGAAAGATATCGTACTCCTGCTCGGTCTGGCGCTGTTTACCCTGCTGCTGTTCCGTCAATTCAAGATCCCCTCGATCATCGGTTTTCTTGTGACCGGCATCATCGCCGGCCCCCATGCCCTGGCTTTTGTCAACAATACCCATGAAGTCGAGCAGATGGCGGAGATCGGTGTCGTGCTGCTGCTCTTTACCATCGGCATAGAATTCTCTCTGAAGGAGCTGCTCAGAATCCGCCAGCTGGTGCTCTGGGGTGGAGGGCTCCAGGTCGGCCTCACCATCGGTGTTATTACCCTGGTGTCGGTACTGGCCGGATTCACTCCGGCTCAATCGGTCTATTTCGGTTTCCTGGTCTCCCTCTCCAGCACCGCCATACTCATGAAGATCCTCATGGATGCCGGCGAGATGGATACCCCCCACGGCAAGGCAGCCCTGGGGATATTAATCTTTCAGGATCTGTGCGTCGTCCCGTTGATGCTCTTCGTTCCTTTTCTGGGTGGGGCGGGTAACGGCCTTGCCGAGATCGCCATGGTCTCGGCAAAGGCGATCGTGGTCGTGGTTGTTGCCCACTTCGGAGCCCGTTTCGCCGTGCCGTGGATATTCAGCCAGGTCGTACGCACCAGAAGCCGGGAACTGTTCATTCTCACCATCATCTTCATCGGCTTCGGAACCGCCTGGCTTACCGCCCAGGCCGGGCTCTCCCTGGCCCTGGGGGCATTCATTGCCGGGCTGGCCATCTCGGAATCCGAATACAGCCATCAGGTCATGGGAGACATCATCCCCTTCCGGGACGCCTTCATCAGCCTCTTTTTCATCTCCGTCGGCATGCTCCTCAACCCTGTCTCTGTCCTGTCTCATCCGCTGGCCATTATTGCCATCGTGGTATTGATAGTTGTTCTCAAATTCGTTGTTTCAGCCGGCGCCATCCTGGTGCTCAAGTTCCCGGCCCGGGTGGCCCTGACCAGCGGCCTGATCCTGGCGCAGGTCGGGGAGTTCGCCTTTGTCCTGTCCCATACCGGGATGAAGTACGGCCTGCTTACGGCAGATACCTACCAACTGTTCCTGGCATCATCGGTTGCCACAATGGCGCTGACGCCGCTCTACTTCAAACTCGCCCCGCCTTTTGCAGAAAAATCAGCCGCAATCCTTGCCCGCCTGCTACCGGCACTCCTCCTCAGGGGAACCAGGACCACCGGCGTGAGTCATGACCGCTTTCCCCTGGAGGGGCATGTCATCATTATCGGTTACGGAGTGAACGGAAAAAACGTGGCCAGGGTACTAGACGGCAACAAGATACCGTACCTTGCCATCGAAGCGAATCATCTGACGGTCCGGAGCGAAAGAAAGAAGGGGGTAAAAATACTATTCGGGGATGCCTCCCGGCCGGAGATCCTGGAACATGCCCATGTCGACAAGGCGCGCATCATGGTTGTGGCCATCTCGGATGCCACTACGACAAGACGTATAGTCTCACAGGCACGGAACATGAACAGGAATATTCATCTTATTGTGAGAACCCGTTATATCGTTGAAATGGAACCATTGTACGCGCTGGGGGCACATGAAGTCATTCCCGAGGAGTTCGAGACCTCCATCGAGATCTTCGCGCGGGTGCTGAGAAATTACCTGGTCCCCCATGACCGGATCGAGGAGTGCATCAGGGAGATTCGCAAGGACTCCTACCAGATGTTCCGTTCCATGAGCAAACGCAACAGTCATGCCGTCGGGATCTCAAGTTACCTGGCTGGCACCGAACTGATGACCTGCAGGGTCCAGGAGGGATCCGCCGCCGATGGCTCTGCTCTTCGGGATGGGCTGGTGCGGGGAAGGTCTGGGGCGACCATACTGGTAATAAAGCGCGGCGACGAGGTGGTATCCAATCCGGACCCGGTGTGGCAACTGCGCTCGGAGGACGTCGTACTGCTGTTGGGGAATCCTCAGCAGCTTGCGGTAGCGTCAACCCTTTTCGAGCCTCGCACCGCAAACAAAGGCTAAAACGGCACTTCGATAAATCAGCGCTTCACCCTCGGATCCAGTGCGTCCCGGATCCCCTCCCCCAGCAGGTTATAGGCCAGCACCGTTAGCAGGATGGACAGACCCGGGAAGAGCGACAGCCACCAGGCGAACTCGATATAATCCTTGCCGGAGGTCAGGATATTGCCCCAACTGGGGGTCGGCGGCAGGACGCCGATGCCGAGAAATGACAGGGCCGACTCGGTCAGGATGGCGCCCGCCACCCCCAGAGAAGCCGACACCAGCACCGGCGAGATGGCGTTGGGCAGGATGTGGCGGAAGATGATGCGGGCGTCTGAACAACCGATGCAGCGAGCCGCCAGGATGTAGTCCATTTCGCGGATGGAGAGGGTTTCGGCGCGTACCAGCCGCGCGACCCCCATCCAGCCGGTCAGGCCTATGACGATCATGATGTTCCAGATGGAGGGCTCGCGAACCGTAATGACCGCCAGGATCAGAAAAAAGGCCGGAAAACAGAGCATAATATCAACGAAGCGCATCATGACCGCATCCACCACGCCGCTGTAATACCCGGAGATCAACCCCACCACCGTGCCGATGGAAACAGCGATCCCTACCGCCACGAATCCGACCTTGAGCGAGATGCGGGCGCCGAAGATTACACGGCTGAGCACGTCGCGACCCAATTCATCGGTACCGAACCAGTGCTGCCAGGATGGCGGCGACAGTACCTGCCAGGCATTGATGCTGTTTGGTTCGTAGGGAGCAATAACCTGCGCCAGCAGTGATATCAGGAACAGCGCAGCCACCACGCAGGCACCGGCCATGGCCAGTTGATTACGCTTGAAACGCTGCCAGAAGACGGCATGGAAATAGGAGTGTTTGAAGGCCATGCCGACTAGCCCCCCTGCCGGATTCGTGGATCGGCCAGGGCATAGGTGACATCGGCCACCAGGTTGCCAACCAGGGTCAGGAGCGCGCCGATCACCAGGATGCCCATGACAACCGGGTAGTCACGGGACATGGCCCCCTGGTAGAAGAGCTGTCCCATGCCGGGAATGGCGAAGATGGTCTCAAAGATAACGCTGCCGCCGATCAGACCGGGGATAGAAAATCCGAGCAGGGTGATCAGGGGCAGCAGGGCATTGCGCAGGGCGTGCTTGTAGATGACGGTCCGTTCCGAGAGCCCCTTGGCCCGCGCAGTGGTGATGTAATCCTGGCCGATCACATTCAGCATGGAGGAGCGCATGTAGCGCGACAACCCCGCCAGACTACCGAAGGAAGCCACCATGATCGGCATGACCAGATGCTTGGCCAGGTCCCAGAGATAGTGCAGGACACCAAAGTTGTCGCTGCCAAGGCTGTGCAATCCGGAGATGGGGAGCCAGTTCAGCTTGACGCCGAACAGGTACATCAGCAGCAGGGCCAGCCAGAAGGTCGGCACGGCAAAGCCGACAAATACGAAGACGGTGATGCCCTTGTCCAGCCAGGTATCACGGTGGGTCGCCGCCATGATCCCGATCGGGATGGCCAGGCCGAACTCCAGCAGCAGGGCGATGATATTGAGCGACAGCGTCACCGGCAGGCGCTCCCGGATCTTGTCCAGCACCGGTCGATTGTCCGGCGAAAAGGAGCGCCCCAGATCGAGCCGGACCAACTTGCCGACCCAGGTGACATACTGCTCGGACAGCGGCTTGTCCAGGCCATAGAATTTACGCAGACGCTCACGGGCATCCTTGCCGACCTTGGGGTTCATGGCCATCTGCATCTCCACCGGCTCACCCGGCGCCAGATGGATGACCGTGAAGGTGATCAGGGTGATGCCCAGCATCAGCGGGAACAGCATCAGGATGCGTTTAATTAAATAAGAAGCCATAACATCATTCTCTCTCAGAGCTCACAGAGACACTTTAGCGGGTATTCTTCCAGGCTTTTTCCAACCTTGACAGCGTACCGGACAGAACTCCGAAGGTTGCCGGTCCCTTCTTTTCCCATTGCGAAATACAGGCGGCGGTAACTTTGAGGCGGGCGGCAAAAACAGCCTGCGTCTCACCTAGGGATGACCGCCAGGCATAAATGGCGTTTCCGCTGAGCGGATCCGGGAAAGGTACCGCATCGGACTTTTTATTGCGAGCTTTCGATTTTGCCGGGGATATTTTCTTTTGCAATTGCTGGGTAGAAGATGGCTTATCTGCCGCCTTGCCGGAAGCCTGATGTTTCGCAGCTGCTTTCGGGATAGTCACCGTAGGATTGGCGGTTGCGCCGTAAAGCGCCTCCCCCGCTTCAGCCATCTCGACACCGAATACATCGGCAAGACCGGTTACAGCGATCCTGCGGCGGGATGTCCCGGCATTGGCGGCACCCGTAATCGCCGCAGAGACATCAACCAGCTCCTCGTGATTCACCCCGCGCAAAATGAACAGCATCTCCGGGGAGTGATCCAGACGCGCGCCCACACCATACAGCACTGCCGCCACATGCTTGCACATGTCGGCCCAGTCCGGGCAGTCACATGCAAATTTCATTTCGCCCGGCAGCGGAAAGAGCCCCTCCTTGCGATCCGCAACCACCTCCATCACACCACGGTCCAGACGCCCGCGCAAAAGATCGATCAACGAACCGATCCGGCCGGTGCAGGAATTTTTGAGGGCATCCCATTTCTTTTTCGCCAGCGGCAAGATGGTGATGGAGACATTGTACAGGACCGATCCGCTGACAATGGCTTTGATGCCGCCGCCCTGGATCTCGAGATGGCAGACCGAGCCGTTTCTGACATACGAGCGGCCACGGGGCAGGCGGTTGGCAAAATCGCTGAACGACTCCATATGGTCGCACCACCCCTTGCCCCAGAAGGAATCAGCGATCTTGCGCCCGGACAGGTGCACCGGCTGCACCTTGAAGCCCTTCTTCTTCATCTTTTCAAGCTGCTTCAGCGCCTTGGCCCGCCGCTCGGCCACCGGCACATAGGGTGCCCAACCGTAATAACTCATGGGGGATGACTCCTCCTGGAATCGATTAGTTACTTGACCTGTATGGCTGGCAGGTTATCAGATTGCGCTTCGTAAAAAGTAACGCCCACCCGCCTGATATGCTCAATGACCCCCGGGTCTTTTATCTGCATGAAAATAGAAAGGTCTATCGTGTACGGCATGAGAAGTTCATCAAGATCATCCATGATTTTGTAAAGGATGCCAAGAGTCAGATCTGCACCGCCGCACAACGTCAAATCAATGTCGGAACCGGTTTTGTAGTTCCCTTTAGCACGAGAGCCATAGAGGATAGCCTTTTCAACCTGAGGATAATTGGCAAACACATCACAGATTTGCCGGATTGTTTTTTCATTCAGCCCAAAAAGATGAGTCATACAGACACTTCTTGCAGTGATAACAGAGTGTTATGGAGCTTTTCAAACTCAAGAAAGTATTTTTCAGAAATATCCAATGCTATTTGCCTGGCTATGTCCTCATTATAGGTATGGCTGGTGAGGGTCCGGCTTTTTATCATATCCATCCATACGTCACCTTCCGCGATGATGCCGCGCCTGAATGCCAGGCGAAACGCATCGCGACTGCCATTGATGTTAGTTTCCCCCTGGGATTCAAAATAATCCTTGATACTGTTCCATGCCAATTCGTACGTATATTCAAACGCTTGAATCAGCCCCTGTTCCTCCAGTTCGTTCAGCTCACCTTTTGCGATAAATTTTCGCAATTGGCTCAATGCCTTACTAAAATTATTGAAGCGCTGAATCCAGCGGATGTCTTCCTGATTCATGGTTTTCTCCCAGTTCTAGTATTTTTTGCCAAAATGCCGTTCAAAAAGTTCCTTGGCTCTAAGAAACCCTTCCTCGCTCATTCCAACCGACTTTGCCTTGCCCACAG
>JAJYBH010000196.1 GCA_021779135.1 Deltaproteobacteria bacterium | reverse complement strand
CGGCTTTTTCCATGATGGATCACACGACATCGAGACATCTTCATCAGAATCCCAGAAGATCGCCGCAATGCCTGGCGCAAAGATCGATCTCTACTCCACTCAGGGGGTGGAAGAGTTGATGAGCGTGGACCTTCTGGAGGTTACCAATATCCAGAATCTCTGGGAAACGTGTGTCGCCCGCCATCAGTCCGATAACGCAAAAATACACAAAGAGCGAGAGGAACGGGATCAGAAATCTGTTTCGATCAGGTTGGCCGAGTTGGAGGAAGAGCTTAAGTCCGTTGTTGTCGAATACATCGGCAAAGTAGGCTGCGGAATCGTTGACAAGGAACTAACTGAACTTGGAGGCAATTCCTGCCTAGTTGATGAATCCGGCTCGACAAAACTGCTTAACGGCATTGAACGTTCGGCAAAGTTGCTTATCAGTGGCACAAACACAAAATTGCTGATGCAAAAACTTGCTACTCTCATCACCGCGGCAAAATCAGAGCTCTGAGATTGCTCCTGAACTCAGGACACACGCGTTAATGAAATTATTTTTTACACCATGGCAAAATAATTTCTAACCAGCTAATCAGGTCTTCATTGGAGGGTATATGCAACAACTCATCGAACTGATAACCCAGCTAAATACATTTGATCTTATCCAGGTTGTATTCTGGGGCCTTGCTGGAGTCATAAGCTTTTATTTCAGCTTGGGAAATGCCCGAGTCTGGACAAGTATCTCGATCGGCTTTTTCCTGATTTTTATCGGTCAGGCATATGCAATCAACCCTTATATCCATTATTACAAGCTCTCGGCATTTCACTACATTATCGGCACCTTGGCGGTCATGCTGATTACCCATGGTTTTCTCGAATACTACGTTTTCTGTAAAACATTCGAGATATCCGGCCAAAAGATTTTCGTGTATCTCTCAACGGTCGTTATCCTGGCAGGTTCGGGGGCATTTCTGATTGTCAACCCGACCCCCAGTCCCAATACCATCAGAAACATCAGGATGATTGAGAATGCCATCTGGGTATTCCTGAGCATCATGAACATGGAGATCATCAGAAAGATATACCAGACCATTAAAGACTCAACCATATCACGTGGATTCATAGCCTTCGGTATAGTTTTCTTCTTCATCTTCCTCTGGAAAGGTTCCGAACTCTATCTGCAGGTTTTCCAGTGGGACAGAGACTGGCAGGACATCATTGCCGTCATGGGTGACGATTCCAGCGATTTTGACAACTACCCCCTCAGGATTGCCTTCTCCGAATCTGTCAGCCGATATGCGGGTCTTCTCTCAAGCCTGTCGGTTGGTGGCACTTTTATGTATATCTACCGACTGCTCAAATAAGACGGAAAGGGCGGGGTTTCCCGCCCTTTCCGTATAGCGTCCGCGACCTCGGAGGTCTGAGGAATGATTTCAAGATGTTTTTCCACCATCATTGTGTGTGCCGGTATGTTGTTTATAGCCGGTTGCGGTGGTGGACCAACCGGTGTATCTGAACCAAAGAACAGTGCCGCTGAATCCCACACCTGCATAACGTGCCATGAAGACAAGCTCTCTCCGGTCACCGGGCAATCCATCGTCACTGAATGGAAGGCTTCTGCACACAATACCAGGAACGGCGCGGGTTGCGGCGATTGCCACGGGGTGGGTTACCTGCATGAATCATCGCCGGCATCCTGCTCAGGTTGCCACACCGTTAACGGGATGGCAGTCAATCCCCTCAACAACCCGGATGCCAGCGGCAAATGCGCCGACTGCCATGACAGCACCAAGGGTTTCAGCGTCAACAGAATTTACAACGGTATAGCCAGAAACACGCTTACCGAGCACTTCTCGACTCCCACACTTGCTGTCTATACAAGCGGCAGATACAATGCCCGCTTTGTAACCAAAAACTTCGAACAGTCATGCCGCTCATGCCACAATCCCCATGATAGCAGCTCGCAAATGGAGAAATTCAGACAATGGGCGCGGAGCGGAAAAGGTGACGTGACCGCCCCTCCATGGACAACGTATGACTTCAGAACCAGGGGCGCTGTGACTCCCGGAGCGACCCCGGCCAATTCATTTGAAACAGATTGCGTCAGGTGCCATACAACTACAGGCCACTTAAACTATCTTTCAAACCAAAGCATTGCACCATTTGGCGCCTCAAAGACCGATGGCAAGGAAGTTCTCGCCTGCAAGGTTTGCCATAGTGATTACAGTTATGCCCGGCGACGGGTGGCACGGGTAACCGCCTTCTACAATAAGTCTACCGTCACTAGAATGCGTATCCGCATACCTGTTACCTATCCCGATATAGGTGAGTCAAACCTGTGCCTTAACTGCCATGTGGGACGCGAAACCGGACAGATCATTCACGAGCTTGCCAATCCATCATTGACTAAAAATAAACTGATCGTCCCAAGCGGAGCTTACAACTTCGAGAATGCATCGTTCGAAAACTCGCACTACTTGACCGCAGGCGCAACAATTTTCACTACCAGCGGCTTTGAGTTTTACAGTTCACACTACTATGACAACCCCTCATTTTATGGCCACGACCGGGTAGGGGTCGCTTCATACAACAATACAGGCACCTCGGGTCCTTGCATCACCTGCCACATGAAGCCGGGCAATCACACCTTTCTTCCGGTTGCCAAGGATAGTAGCGGGCAAGTTACATCCCTGACAAGCCCGGCGTGCAATAATGCCCTATGTCATAACGGGAACATGACAATTACTGAAATCGAACACCAAAAAGAACAATTCATGGCTGCACTGGATGCCTTGAAGGCGACTCTTCAGGAGAAAATTTTCATTTACTTCAGCACAACCAATCCGTACTTCTTCACAAAGCCGTATGTCAGCGGATATGTGGAAAACGGGACCTGTTCGGAAAATCAGGCCGTCAAGAATTGGCAAACGTACGGGACAACAACGTTTACCTATTCAGCATCATCCAAATCATGCCTGTCGGCAAACAATGCGCCGGGAACAAGCAATTCCGGCCCCAACAACATGGGCGCTGCCTTCAATTACAATCTGCTTTACCACGATTTCGGGGCATTCGCTCACAACCGTTTCTATGCCAAGCGGCTTATATACGACTCGATCAGCTGGCTTTTTGATAACGACATTAAGAGCACGACGAACACACAGGGCTATTTTTCCGACGTTGAAGCGGCTATCCAGAATTCCACCCTGCTAACGGCACAACAGAAACAGGATGCCTGTAATTACCTGTTTAGCAGCAGGTCATATACAATCTATATTCCCAAAGATTCACGAAACTGGCGACCTGGCAGCAGTTTAACAGCGCCGGTATATTAAACACAAACCATAACCACAACACTGCACGCAGTCCGGGAGAAACCATGAAATTTACCATTTCATTTGTTACCTGCATCGTGATGTTAGTTCTCACTACATCTACGTCACATGCCGTACCGGCCTTCAGCCGCGCCCACAAGGTCGAATGCACCACCTGCCACACTATCGCACCAGAATTGAACGAATACGGCGATGTATTCCTGAAGAATTCTTACGTCTATAGCGGCAAGAAGGACAAGGCAAACAGCAAAGAGTCCATGGAAGCGCTTCCTGCGACAGCTTCCACTCCCGGAACGGCTCTCACCATACGCGGCGAGGGAGATGTTGACAAGCTCGATAAGCTTAAAGTGGGCGCGTTGGGTGCTGACCGTGCAGAGCCGCCAACCGCCGTAAACACCCCGGCAACAGCGACCTCCAATCGTTCGGAGACAAAGAACGAAGGCCTCAGGCTGGCCGCCATCCCCGAAAGCATTCCTATTTCCTTTACCGGTTCGATCAATTACTCAACCGGCGACAATCATTCCAAGGCTTCAACCGGCGGTACCAACGTCGATTTTGCAGCACGCTCGATCAAACTGCATGCCGCTGGTAACTTCCGTGACACTGTTGGCTTCTTTGCCACCTATGTGGCCTACAGCGAACAGCCGCCAGTAGGGACTTACAACACCAGCGTGAATCCGACCAACAACAAAACCGATATAAATGAATTCTTTGTCCAATGGCGCAATGCGCTTGGCACACCCGTCAACCTAAAGATTGGCCGCATGCAGCCCAAACTGGGGCTCTGGAAGACCAACAACAAGCTATCTGCCACTAATAACTACCTGCCCTACAGTTATACCGTCGGCCAGGAATCCGTTTTCAGAATCGAGCAGCCCCAGGATGCGCTGGAACTCAATACCATCATCGACGGGCGCCTCTTTCTG
>JAJYBH010000072.1 GCA_021779135.1 Deltaproteobacteria bacterium | reverse complement strand
TCGGCTTGAGTACGCGGAGAGCCTCTTTCATCAAGTCTACCGGCTCTTCGTGATGCAGGATGTTGAAGAGCAAGGCAGCATCCATGGAGTTGTCGGCCAGTCCGGTTCCCACGGCCACAAAATCGCGCACCGTCGCCTGAACATTGTGTATTCCGGCTTGATCGCATTTTTGCCGGACTACATCCACCATCTCCGGCTCAATGTCCAGGGCATGGACGGTTCCCGAAGTAATTTCGGCTGCGGCGAACGTAAAGGTGCCATAACCGCACCCGAACTCCACCAGATCCCGTACTCCCCGGTCGAGACCGAAAATGGCCAGCACCTTTGCCGGATCGAAAAACCCGGTCCACATCTCTTCATCAGGCATGCCGCTGTCACGGACTTTCATACTGTCCCTCCAAATGGGCAATTTCGACATTCTTGATTAGAAGGTCACAACTCGATCCGATTCCTTGACAATCGTGTACATCTCCTTCATCGTCGAGAGTGGGCAGACTTCAGAACCGTCAGAATCACGTAATTTAAGACAGGAACCACACGCTTGGATGTTGCCGCCTCCTTGGATGAAGCTCTTGGCTTGACCGAGAACGTCAAAACTGGGATCACTGATATTTTCAAGCTCAACACCTTCGGCCGCGAGAAAGACAGAAACTTTGTCACCTTCCTTCAGGGCGAAATTTGCAAACCTCATAGCCGTGAATACCTGTTCCGGATTGTTTTGAGTGATAATGACGGCAATTTTCATAGTTCCCTCCTCGTGGATTTAAGATAGTGGGAGATCTAGAAGAGCGGATAGCGCTGTGGCGCAGACCATCAAAGCGGCCTCATTGCCCTCTTCGCCTCCCTTTTCAAAGTCATCGGTTCGTGTGGCCATGGCGTTTGTGATATGGACAAGACATACGACGCACTTCTCAAGGGCTTCCGCCATTGCCAGCAGAGCAGCCGCTTCCATTTCAACGGCAATGATCCCTTCCTTACGCCGAGACGCAATGAGTTCTGATGTCTCCCGGAACGGTGCGTCCGTTGTCCAGGAACTTCCCCGCTTGAATGGCACACCAACTCCGCTCAACTGACGAGCAACTGCATCCACGAGAGGAAGCGACGCAAAAGCGAATCGTTGCGGGGGCAGATAGTGGAAGCTTGTACCTTCGTCCCGCAATGCCTTGTCAATCAACAGGAACAAGGGAGGTTGAAGGTCCTCCGCGATCAGACCAGCCGATGAGATAGTGACGAGGGCCTTGCAGCCCAAGGCAAAGAGTTCTTCGGCAACCAGTACCGCAAACGATGCGCCAATTGTTCCGCCGATGATCCCATATTCATTGCCGTTTACGTGCCACAGATAGAGGCGGGTATGGAAACAGGGCCATGATGGCTCCAACGTGGCCTGGCCACTTGCAACCAGGAACTCTACCAACTCACCATCAAAGTCAAGCAAACATCCTTCCGGCACGATCAGAAGAGGCAGCTTCTTCTGGATTCTGGCAGATTCAAGCATGTTGCCGGCCAGGAATATCGGTTTGCCGGTATGGTTGTGTTCAAGAAGAGGAGAGTTGAATTTAACGGACACAGCAAGCGCCTCCAGACGATTGCTTTTCCCGGTCGAGGTCTGCCTTGGCTTTACGAATAGCCGGTTCATCCTCCGCAAGCAGTTCAATCACGGACGAAGCCAGCCTCGGACGACTGACATAATAGCAACGCTGTGCGCCATCCTGAGCGAAATCCACCAGGCCGGCATTGCGCAACACGGTCAAATGCTGGGAAATGTTGGCTTGAGATGCCGGCAGGATCTCCTGGATGTCGGTTACACACTTGGTGCCCTTGAGCAACTCCATGACGATCTGCAAACGGGTCGGATGCGCGAGTGCTTTCAGTAAATCAGCTCTTTTCTGTACGGTATCAACGGTCATTGCGCCTCCAAAATCATATTCGAATAACCTAATATCAATACACAACTGAGAAGTCAACCGGAAAAACGGTGAGGATTTCATTGCGATATAAATGCTTGACATTTGTTAGGACCTATATGTATAAGTAATTAAGCATTCACTTATAAGGAATCCCATGAAAGAAGCGGCCGAACTCTTTAAAATTCTCTCCGTGGACAAGCGGATCGAGATCATCGAACTCCTCAAGAAGGCACCGATGAGCGTTAACGCTATTGCTGAGCTCTTGGGGGTGACGCAATCTGCGGTTTCCCAGCATCTGCGGGTGCTGAAGTCGGCGGGGTTGGTCAGGGACGAAAGGCAGGGGTACTGGATCTTCTACTCATTAAACCGCGAGGTTTTGGAAAGTTGCCGGCAGCGCCTTAACCGGGTCTGTACCTGCGGCTGCGGCGGCAGCGGAGAGAAAAAGTGCCAATAATCATAGGGTTTTTTTATTTGCAAAATATATAAGCGTGTGCGCATATACCTATTTAGAAAGGAGGTGATAACAATGGCCGAAACCAAGAAAGATACGAACGAGAAGCAGGAAGTGAGCAAGCCACAAGGCAAGTGCGGCTGCGGCTGCACGCTGTCGGTTAAGAAGTAGGCCGGTCAGGCCGGGAGCGGTTTTTTCCGCCTCCCGGCTATCGAATCTTCAAGGAGGGTAGCACATGAGAGAAATACTATTGGTCGCGGTTATGTGGCTTCATTTGACGGCGACCATCGTTTGGTTGGGAGGAATCGCCTTCATCCTCCTGGTTGCCCTTCCATCCGCACGGCAGGTGCTTCGGGGAGAAGCCGGCGGGCTGATGGGAGAAGTTACCAGAAGGTTTACTCCAATGGCGAACCTTTCCATAGTTTTCATGTTCCTGAGCGGCATATTCCTCATGGCAATGAACGGTAACATTTCCGGTGAGCTCTTAAAGGGGGAACATGGAGCGGCAATGCTACTCAAGATCTTTTTGTTCCTGCTCATGGCTGGGGTGCATTTCTTTCGCGGCAAGGTACTTGCGCCACGGATTGCCAAGACCCAATCGGATGGAGAGAAAGCGCGGTTTCAAAAAATATCTCTCAACCTGGTCTGGTTGAATTTTGTATCAGGGCTGGCGGTCTTACTTCTCTCCGCTTTTGTCGGCGTCAGATAGTTGATTTTTTAACTACCTTGACAGATTTGATTTATTCCGCTATCTGTTCAGAACATATCCGTACTATCACACGGAGCTATATATCGGATCACGGTGCCCGCAAGGGCTTGATAGGGAAGAGGGGTGCCGCTCTTATGGAGCCATTCCCCCGCGGACCCGCCGCTGTAAGCGAGGACGAAGGGCAATATGTCACTGGTCGAAAGACCGGGAAGGCGCCCGGAGGATGAATCGCGAGCCAGAAGACCTGCCATGATCTCAGCACTCAACAGTTCCCCGTGGTAAAGGGAGAGTGAAAACATTATCAGACTTTGAATACGAAAAGTCCGCATATTGCTTCGGCATATGCGGACTTTTTTTTATTCCTTTTTCCGCAACCGGCAACTCCCCTTCTTTTCACCCAAGGCATTTTCGATAAAAGGAGACAATATCATGCACATATCGGAAGGTATTCTCACCGGCCCCTCTTTCTGGGCCACTACGGTTGCAGGCGCTGCGGTCATGGCCTGGGGGGGCCGCGACATGAAACGCTTCATAAAAGAACAGCCCGAACGCAAGCCGCTCTTGGGCATGGCCGGGGCCTTCATCTTCCTGGTCTCGCTGATTCCGATACCAGCTTACATGGGCACCTGCTCGCACCCCTGCGGCACACCACTGGCGGGCATCCTGCTCGGGCCCGGCATCGGCGCGGCCCTGGCGGGACTATCTCTGCTTTTGCAGGCCCTGCTCTTTGCCCACGGAGGTTTCGCCACCCTGGGGGCCAATATCCTCTCCCTGGGCCTCGGAGGGGCGGCCGGCGGCTGGATCTGTTTCAAGCTGGGCCGCAGACTGGGCCTGCCGTTGTTGGCGGCTGCCGGCTTGGCCGGGCTATTGGGCGATATCCTGACGTATATAATATCGGGGAGTATCCTGGGGGGGCATCTGGCCTTCTTCTCCCCCCACCCCCAATACAGCTTTAGCGGTTACCTGGCCGTGATCATGGCGGCCTATGTACCGGTACAATTACCGATTGCCCTGGGTGAGATGACGGTTACGGGCATTGCCGTGCATTCCATTGGCCGCCAGCGGCCCGAGGTGCTGGAAGCGCTGCGGGTCATATCCAGGACAACGCTGGTAATGATGCTTGTGTTTGGTATGGCTGTCAGCGTATTGAGCCTGTCGTCTGAAGCATTGGCATCGAGCTCTGTCTCTGTAACTAAAGAAAGGAAAAGCAAGGCGGACAAGCCCGGATCGTATACCGGGATGGACGAAAAAGTTAACGAGGCTATGGCTGAGTCCGCCGGGGCCAAACCTCACGACCCGTATATCAATCTTGAAGACAAAGGTGATGCCTGGAATGCCATGCTGCTGGCAGGAGGCGGATTGGCCGGGTTCGTAATTGGACGCAGCTGGCACCTGCTCTTCGGTCGGCCCAAGGATGCGCCGGATAGACCGGCAGCGGCCGAACTCATGAAACCATGAGCGGATATCTTTCCCTATCTGATCTGCTCAAGGCGGAAAAGACCATGGCAGTGCGCCTGCGCAGCGGCTTGCACGGTGTGGATGCCCGCTTGAAATTGGCCCTGGTCATTGCTGCCGTGTTGTTCAATGTGGTGTTGCTGGACTACCGGCTGAGCCTGGGGTTGCTGCTGACGGCCTGGATCGGCATGGCCGCTTCACGGGCGCCATTTCGTCATGTGGCCTGGTTTGTGTTGGCACCCGTGTGGGCTACCCTGCCGGTAGTATGTGGACTCGCGGTGGGGCTGGGGCAGACCCCGTTTATTAAAATCTGGCACCTGACTGTGTATTATGAAGGGCTCGCACAGGGAGGCCAGGCAGGTTTACGGGTTCTGGCCGATACGGCTTGGGCCGGGCTGCTGTTCCTGACAACACCCTTTACTGAAATCCTGGCGGCGCTACGCTGGTTCCGCGTACCCGTTGTGGTAGCCGACACCCTGGGCTTCATGTACCGCTACGTTTTTTTGTTATGGGAGGAATTCAGCGCCATGCGGATATCGGCACGCGCCCGTGGCGGCTTGTTGGGGTGGCGCCGGGAATGGCGCACTACCGGGATTATTACGGCGCAGGTCTTCTTGCGTGCCTATGATCGGGCCCAGCGTATTCAGCAGGCCGTGCAGGCCCGCGGTGGTGTTTGAACTATTAGTAAGTTAGAAGTCATTTCTAAGTATTTTGGCAGAAAATGACTTCGTTAACGCACTTATCCTGTTTATCAGGCCCAGGAGGAACTATGTCATCAAATCTGCGGTCTTTTTCACATCCTGAATATTGCCCAGTATCCGGTGTTGCAGAATTTAAATCTGACGGAGCCGCCATGCCGCCACCCCAGGCAGTCTTGGAGGCTGAAAACCTGCATTTTCGTTACTCCGATGATGCTGATGCCGTGGCCGGGGTAAGTTTCAGAATTATGCCCGGCGAAGCCGTGGCTCTGTGCGGTCACAACGGCAGTGGCAAAACTACCCTGATGAAACTGCTTGCCGGTTTACTCAAACCAACAAAAGGACTTGTGCGGGTGGCGGGAATCGAAGTGAACGCTAGATCCGCGCAAGAGGTTTTCCGAACGGTCGGCCTGCTCTTTCAGGATTCCCAGGACCAGCTTTTTTGCAACTCGGTCGAAGAGGATGTTGCGTACGGTCCGCGCAACCTCGGGTTCTCCGATGCTGACCTAAAAAAACAGGTGGCTCTGGCTCTGAATATCACCGAAGCGCAGCACCTGGAGCAGCGCCCGATTCACCATCTTTCCGGCGGCGAAATGAAGCGGGTGGCACTTGCGGGCATCGTTGCAATGCAAAACTCGGTACTGATCCTGGATGAACCCTTCGATGGCCTGGATCCGGCCGCCATTTCCCGGCTAGTCACCCTTATTCGGCACCTTGCCAGCGTGCATGGTTACTCTGTGGTTATTGCTACCCACCAGATGAGCCTGGTCCCGGAGGTGGCGAGCCGCATGCTGGTCATGCAGGGAGGAGGTCTTATTGCAGATGGGACGGTGCGTGAACTGCTCACCAACGTACCCCTGCTTGAGCAGGCTCGTTTGGAACCTCCGAGTATCACCAGGTATTTCTACAAAAAAGCACTGCTGGAAAACCGCAAGCCGGAACGGTTGCCTCTGACGCTCGATGAGGCGCTGCTCTGCGATGATAATCGATAGGAAATTGTTTTCTTTATAAGGCGCAGTAGGTCCGTCATATGCTGGTGTTCATGACTATAACGGGACATTAGAGATACAACTGAGGTGGCCTGTCAACAGTGGCCATGCCGATGATGGGTATCGGGCCAGTGAACATGTCGATGAGTTAGCCGTTCATGCACATGGTAATGGTCGTGAGGCTCCGAATTGTCTTTTTCATCATGAAGATGACGGTGATGTTCATCTTGATCATGCGTGTGTTGATGCCGATGTGTGAGAGCACCATGGGCATGGGGGTGTTCATGCCGCTCCCGGTAAAGACACAAGACGCCGGCAAGCATCAGCGCTGCCGCGAGCCAGAAAAATGCGGGAGGTTGCTCATGAAGTAGAATTAGTGAGGTCAGTACACCGATGAACGGGCCAATGGCAAAAAAAGTGCTGCTGCGAGCCGAACCGATCTTGCGCAGCGCGCCTATGAAGAAAACAAGACTGGTACCGTAGCTGAGCGCTCCGATCAGGAGAGCGCCGCCGATCTGGTAAGCCTCAAATGTTCCGAAACCGAGAACGGCGGCAAGAATGATGTTGAACAGACCGGCACCGTATCCCTTGATGGCAGCCAGGGCCGTTGCCGGCAATTCGTCCACGTCGCGGGTCAGGTTGTTGTCGATGCCCCAGAATATGCAGGCCAATACCACCAGTATCCCAGAAGCTGAGAATGCCAACCCCTCCGGCGATTTCAGGATGATAACGGAAGCGGCCAGCACGATGAGCACCTTGCCGGCCCAGACATTCCGGCTTACCTGCTCCTTGAAAATACGCCAGGCGATGATCGTGGTGGCTACAGTCTCCAGATTCAGCAGCAGGGCTACTTCCGAGGCCTTACCATGTTTTATGCCATAGACAAGGCACAAGGGCGCAATGACGCCACCTGCCAGCACGGCACAGAGCAGTTTTAGCCGGTGGAGGCGGGAAATGCCGCGTGTTTCCCGAATAATATTTATGCGTTGCCGTACCAGGACGAAAGACAGCCCGATGCCGGAGCCGAGGTAAAGCAGGCCGGCCAGGAGTATGGGTGACATTTCGCCGATCACCAGCTTGCATAACGCTGGGGAGATACCGAAGAGCACTGCAGAGAGTGTCGCCAGCAAAGGGCCATGCATCAGACCAGTCTTAATCGCCATAATTTGCCCTGTTGAGTATTCCGTTAAATCTGACCAAAGAAGTTTATGTTATGACGTGCCATTTTTTTAACTTTTGTTGAATAGAGTACCTAGTAGCCCCCCAATGCCGCTTATTTTTTCTTCGGGTCGTGTCTGTATCGGATGACAGTTGCCTTTTCAAGTGTAATCATGCCGCCACCCATCATCTCGTCGATACAAGACATTATGGAATCAATCTTTTCTTGAGTATCGACCACTTCGACAACCAGAGGCAGGTCTGCAGAGAGATCCAGGAGTTTCTAGGTGTGATAGACACTGTGTGCGCCAAAGCCGCTAACGCCACGCAGAACGGTTGCCCCGGCAAAGCCCTCCTTGCGAAAAAGCTCTACCAGCGCCTCATATAGTGGTCTGTGCCGGTAGCGGTCAGCCTCACCAATAAAAATACGCATCAACACATTTTCGCCAATCAGTTTTGACATAACCATCCTCCCTGGATCACCGTTCTAACAGAAATAATACCCAACCATGTAAACATCAAACAGACTGCAACACTCGCCAGTATATTGACAAAGGCCATCACGAACTCGCCGTCCTCCAGCAACGTGAAAGTTTCGTAACTGAAGGTTGAGAAGTCAATCGCATCGCCCACGTCGCGGGGATCCGGATGCCAGCAACGTGAAAGTTTCGTAACTGAAGGTTGAGAAGGTTGTTAACTCTCCCAGGAAGCCGACTGTCAGACCCAAGCGCAACGTGTCGGGGATGGCGGTGCTGCGAAGGCCCAGCTCCATGACCAAAGCGATGAAATACGCGCCGATGACGTTGACTGCAAAGGTACCATAGGGCAATGCCCTGCGGAACAATCCGTGGACCCATCCGGAAAGATAATAGCGGGTGAGCCCACCACCGGCGCAGAACAGGGCAATTGTAACGGCAGTTTTCATCGGACGGCGTCTCCCTTCACGATTATTGCGGACTTTTCGGAGATGCCACCGGCGGTTCAGCATCCATTCGCAGCAACGAGGCCAGTATCATTGCAGTCAGGTAAACAAAACCGGCGCTCCAGATCACATCTGTTACAAAGTGCCCTCCCTGAATAATACGCGCAATCCCCATGACGACACCGTACAAGATACCACCCCAGAGCCAGAGCAGAGCCTGGCGGCGCTTCTTTTCTCGCAGAATGAAATAAGGTGCGGACAGATAAAAGGCAGCTGTTGGATGTCCGGCTGGGAATGAGGCATTCTTAGGTGCAGGTCCAGGCTGCCAGGGCTGATGAAAGGCCATCGTGCCTCCGAATATGTCCACCTTCGTCGGACGAGGTCGGCCCCAGTGGTCCTTGAACACGGAATTGGCGAGGATGCCAGGTCCGATAATAAGGAGGAGGGTTATAAATAGAGCCTGACGACGGAAACGGGAGAGAGAGGGGCGAAAAAAACCAGCAATAACGAATAACAGAGCTACTGATCCCATCGTATATGCGGGATATACTCCGAATTGGTACAGAAATCTCCAGGGTTGCAGGCTTCCGATTGGGAAGCCTGCGCCGGGCTGGTAAAAAAGACTGGCAGCGCGGATGTCCGCATCGGTGAATACACAGAATAATGTTGCTGAAATCAGGGCTGACAGCAAAATAAAAAAAGACCTTCGCATCACAGTTATTCTCCCTATAAGTCGGAACCTATACCTTCAGGGTCGCGACGATTCGTTGTGGGTTCAGCAATAACGACAATCCTTCATGAATACTCCGCACAAGAATGTCGGCATTCAACACGGCCTCTATCGCGCATCCTTCTCCTTCGGATACGACGATGCCCAGTCGCGACACTTTGAGCATGCGCCGATCATTGGCTCCGTTGCCTATAGCAACCACACGCTTAACATTCAAAGCTTGCACGTACTGTTTCTTTTGTACATCCAGATTTTCTCCGCTCAAAACTGTCACTGTGCAGGAGCGCCCGGTTAATTCCTCATGGACCCGACCAAACGTATCAGCAGTTACTACATGGATTGTCAGCAAAGCGGCCAGTTCATCGAGAAATTCCCCAACACCGGGCAACAGGCGGCCATCAACAGAAAGAGTGCCGGTGAAGTCGCAAACGAGATGTTCAAGTTCCAGAGTCCCAAACCCGGGAATAGCAATTTTAAGCATGTCGCTCTCCATTAATTGCCGCAATTAATGCAATGAAAAGCAGGGCCGACAAGGTCGCCGTCGCTGCGCCGAAGTAGAAAGTTGCCGCCGGTGAAACACGATCCCAGAGCAGACCAGCGATCAGGCTGGCGGGTAGCGTGGCAAGACCGACAGCAGTAGCATAGACACCGTAGGCGGTTGCCTTGAAATCAGGCGGGATGATAGTTGCCAGAAATGCCTTCTGGATTCCTTCGGTAAGTCCCATAAAAACGCCGTACAGACTGAACAGCACCCAGATGGTGGTAGTATTCTTGGCAGCCGCAAAACCGTAGTAGAGTCCGGCAAAAAGAACGAACCCCAACAGGATGAGCCGCTTCTTGCCGTATTTGTCTGCTACAATCCCTAACGGAATGGATGACAGCGAGTAGATGAGGTTGAACACCAGGTAGACAGCCGGGATCATGACCGTTGGGATGCCGACCTGCTCCGCCCGCAGGATCAGGAAAGCATCGCTGGAGTTGCCCAGGGCGAACAGGGTTGCTATCACAATGAAGAACTTTACCTTCCAGTCGAAATGTTTGAGGGTCAGTTTGGGGCGTTCCGCAGTAGCGGCAGCAGACCTTTTCTTTTCCTTGATGAACATAACAATGATGAGAACGGCAATGGCACCAGGTATCATGGAAAGCCAGAAGACCATCTTGTAAGTGTTGTTATAAAGCTGGAGCAAGATGAGGGCAATAGCGGGGCCGGCCACCGCCCCCATCGTATCCATGGAACGGTGAAAGCTGAAGGCGCGTGCCAGATGGGTTGTTTCAGCGGATTCGGCAATGATAGCGTCACGTGGTGCAGTACGAATGCCTTTTCCCAGACGATCAACGAATCGATAAGCAAGTACCTGCTGCCAAGTGCCGGCCAAGGCAATGATCGGGCGGCTCAGGGTGGAGAGAGCATAACCGGCGAGCATCAGGTTCTTGCGCTGCCCGATCCGGTCGGAAAGCCAGCCGGAAAAGACCTTCAGCAGGCTGGCGGTTGACTCGGCAATCCCCTCGATCAGGCCGATCATGGACTTGTTGACACCCAGCACATTGGCCAGGAAGAGCGGCACCAGCGGGTAGATCATTTCGGAGCTGAGGTCCATGAAAAAGCTGACCAGTCCCGTGAAGAAGACGTTTTTGCTGAAGCCGAAGTATTTTTTTTCCCGAGTCAGCACCGTCTACCTTTTTCCAGAAAGATTATATCGGTCATCTGTGGTTTCCCTGATTTACCTCGATGAGGTATGCTAACCCATCGCTGTAAAACAGCTCTTCGGCGAAGTTCCACCCTGTCTGGGGTGCCGTGAAGAGCAGCTTGTCGTAACTATTCACAAAACCGGTTTCAATGAGGTACTTGAGGAGACGTTCCCGTTCAGCATCAATATCCGGCCTTATCCGGGGTATGATCCCCTATTTGAATCCCGCGCTCCGGCGCGCAGTCCCGACATAGACGGTTTTCCCGGTCTCGGTGCGAAGCTCGGTTTGCCATAGCCGTGCCTGCTCCCTTTCCAGCATGCTGTTTCCCTGCGCTATTTTAACGAAGCCGAAATCGTGCGGTCTTCCGTGCCAAAAAGAGGGAGCCAGTGGAGCGGACGAAAAGTTTTTGTCGGTGAACAGAGCCTGTGCCGTTCGCGCCAGCGAGACAAATGTGGCCGGTTCGACCGGGCGCCAGCCCGCTTTTCCGAACGCATTGATCAGCTCCCCGTCATTGGCGGCTGTCAATATGAAACTTATCGGCTCCTGTTTTTCGCCGGTGATAGTCTCGGTGAACTGCGCTTATAGAGGTACAGGATGGGGCGGCATAACAACTTCTCCAAGGGAGAGGCTGAAAGCCGGGTGACAACAACGGAGAGGAAGGCAGTTCCGAACGCACCGACCATGTCGAGCGGAAAATGCACTCCAAGGTAAATCCGTGCCCAAGCAACAGGCAGTGCGGCAAGGCCAAGTATAGCCCCGAAGCACCGGGTTGTGCGGTCAAGACAGAGGGCAAGCCCCACAGCGCAGAAGACGGTAACGTGGTCGCTCGGGAAAGAACTGTCGGCTCCATGACTGAGGTAGGTGTGACCGAGCCCCGCCATAAACGGTCGGGGGTGCTGATAGAAAAGTCCGACCAGTTGGTTGATCCCCAGAGCAAGCATGGCGGAGAAAAAGGCGAGGAAGAGCCGCGAACGACCGCTGTCTGTCCGATCACGAAACCAGATAAAAATCAGGAGAAGCGGCACGAGCCAGATCAGGTACTCGGCTAGGAGCGTCGCCAGAAAAAGGGGAATGTCGCCAAGTCCAGACCCAGCGTTAATGGAGTTGAAAAGCGCTATGTTTATTGTTTCCATGGTTTTCCTTTTTCCTTAGAAGATGCATATCCTCACTCATAGTATCAATTACCTGAAGTAAGATAGCGACATTACCATCTGCCCAACATGGCAAGGCCTGCCGAATTCTCGGAGACAAGTGGAACAAACGATACCTTGCTGCTGCCCTTCTTGACATGGGTCGCAGTGACTATTCGACCGCAGAGTTCGCCAATGGCGGCGCTCAGCACAACGTCGCTGGCCCAGTGTTTGTCCTGATAGATGCGTGAGAAGCCGACAAAAGCAGCTGCGGAATAATAGAGCACTTTGGTCGCCATGCTCTTCGAGGTTGCAGCCATGACCGACGCCATGGCAAACGAGCTGGAAGTATGCATGGAAGGGAGTGAATCGTAATCCGTCTTGAATTGTCCCGGCCTGAAGCTCCCTTTGTTGCCATTGACAAAGGGACGCGCCTTGCCGATGGTCTCTTTCAGCACAAAGGTGGTTGCATCGGCTAATATGATCGCCTCACCAAGCATTTCGCCGGTCTCTTTCCAGCGCGGCGAGTCGGCAAAGATGCCGCCGCCGTAAACAGCGGCTGCAATCCCTAAGTGTAGAAACGGATCACCGACCAGGTTGCCGACATCCGTGGCCATGTCCAGGCCCTTGCTTTTGCTGCCTTGCAGTTTAGTACGAATGTCATCGTCAAAAACATAGGTGAGGCCGACCGCTCCGGCTACAGCAAGGGTGCCGACAAGTCCGTAGCCGTCCGTATCCAGCGGTGTCTTCACAACCTCCAACGCCTCGTCTCCCAGACGAACTACTTGCTCTTTGAGGGCCGTTGTGCTGTTAAAAATGTGGTCATCAGCATGAGCCACACCAGATAGCGCGAATAAAGCAATACATATCATAAGAAAACGCATACCAGCTCCTCCTTTGACGTGCTAACCGCCGAAAACAACAAAACTCCTGCCTTCGATTTTGAAGAGCAGGAGTCATCAGCTGTTGCAAGCAGTTATGGCGAACTCCATCGCCTTAGATTTGAGCCAAAATACTACTTAACTGTCGTATTGTCAAGGCGTGAACTTGAATAGTGGATATCCGAAAAGGTGGAATGCGAAACAGCATTTTTATGGAAATAATACCGAGGATGTCATTATGCCGACGTACGCGGCCACCGCCTGTGCGGTATGCGGGTTGTCACCGGTCAGCATGACCAGATGTATGCCCAAACCAGAAAGTGCCGCAAGCGCAGCGGCACTCTGCTTCTTGATGGCATCAGCGACGGCGAAGATGGCAAGCGCCCCTTCATCATCTGCCAGTATGACACTGGTTTTCCCGAGACGCTCAAGCTGTTCAAGTCTATCTTCCATGCTCGCACTGCACAGCTTTCGGTCTTCAATCAGGCGATGATTCACCAGCACGAAATCCGCACCGGCAATGGCACCGCTCTTGCCAAGTCCGGGGATCGCCGTTAATTCGTTCAACTGGCAATGTTGCTGCAGTGTTGAGTCGTTCCCGGCACCCCTGCGCGATTGCTCTGCATAAACCTTTTAGAGAGCGTAACGATTCACTTCCACCGAGAGGTGAATCAGTTCTTCATGTATGCTTAATTGACGCTTGAAGTAGTCCGGATCAATGTCATCCTTGGTCACAAGTGAAAGAACACAGGCATATTTACCCTTGCCGACGCGCCACACATGCAAATCGCTGATATGGGCGCTGATCGGGCTGGCCGCAATCACTTCTCTGATTTCCGCCACTACAGGAGCATGCATCTCGGCATCAAGCAACACGCGCCCTGAATCACGCAACAGGCCATAAGCCCACACCGCTACCAATCCAGCCCCGACAATTCCCATAAGCGGGTCCAGCCAGTTAGCTCCCCAGAGTTTACCCCCCATCAGCGCCAGGATGGCGAGAACCGAAGTAGCTGCGTCGGCTACAACGTGAAGATACGCCGAACGCTGGTTCAAGTCATGATGATGGTGGTGTTCATGCGTTTCGTGATCGTGGTGATCGTGACCATGATCGTCTTTGAGTAGCCAGGCGCAGGCAAGATTGACCAACAAGCCGACAGCGGCTATGGCAATTGCCTGATCATAGTGAATGGTTGTTGGAGAAATCAGGCGCTCGATAGACTGGTAGAGCATCAGTCCGGCAACCAGCACCAGTAAGAGTGCACTTGTGTAGCCGCCAAGCACCTCGATTTTCCAGGTTCCAAAAGCGAAACGGGTGTCGTGGGCGAAGCGCCGCGCGGCTCCATAAGCTAACACCGACAGGCCGAGCGCCAAGGCATGCGAACTCATGTGCCAGCCGTCCGCCAGAAGTGACATCGAATTGAACATCCAGCCGCCGATAATTTCGGCAACCATCATGACTGTTGTCAGCACGACTGCCCACAGCGTGTTTCTCTCGGCTAGGGGATTACCCTCGTCAAAAACGTGCGAGTGACGCCAATCATCAACATAAGAAGGAATTTGCATCCTGAATGTCCTTTAAAACAAAAGTTGTTCACATTCGATTGAATGTACGTTCATGAGGCAGAAAGTTCATAAAAACATAGCGGTGAATGTTTATTGCGTGAAACCAGATCAGCTATCTGCGCTATCCACTGATAAGACCTGAGGCCGTTCTTGTTCCCGGTAAAGCGGCAGTTGCTGATAGTGAGCGGACCGCTGCGAAACCGCAGCCCTACTTCGCTGTTTCTGATTATGCATGCGTTTAGGGCATTGCGGTTATCAACCTCTGGGCCAGTACATAATAACCAAAACGCCTGTTAAGCAGATTGTACCGCCAATCAAATCGACTTTATCCGGAATGACCTTATCAATATGCCAGCCCCATAGAATTGATAGAACGACAAATATTCCGCCATACGCCGCATAAACCCTCCCAAACGGGGCGCTTGCGGGTTGCAACGTTGGGATAACACCATAGAGACAGAGTATTATCCAGCCGATGAAAGCGAGCCAGATACTTTTGCCCTCCCGAAGCCAGAGCCAAACCAGATATCCCCCACCGATTTCGCATAAACCGGCCGTCAGAAAATAGAAAATTGATTTTGCCAATTCCAATTATCACCTCTCATCGAGCTCGATCAAACCGTTTCGTCAGCTACATCGCTTCGAATAGCATGCGATGCCTTTACGATTAATTCCCTGTTGCTTGCGCATTCGCTGACAAAAAAACCTGCCCGATGTTTTTTATAATATGTTGCCTTATTTGCGCAGCAACCGCAACCCGTTGGCCACCACAATCATGCTCGCTCCCATATCGGCAAAGACAGCCATCCACATGGTGGCGTGTCCCGTGAGTGTAAGCCCGAGGAACACCACCTTTATACCTAGCGCCAGGGCAATATTCTGTTTGAGTATTGTCGATGTGGTTCTGGAGATTCGTATAAAGACTGCCACCTTGCGCAGATCGTCATCCATCAGTGCCACATCGGCGGTCTCAATAGCGGTATCCGTGCCGGCAGCCCCCATGGCAAAGCCCACGTCGGCGCGCGCCAGGGCCGGGGCGTCATTGATGCCGTCGCCCACCATGCCAACGGTACCGCCGTTACCTTGGAACGTTTCTATGACACTAAGCTTGTCTTCCGGCAACAACCCGGCCCTGACTTCATCAATGCCGACTGAGCGGGCGATTGCCTCGGCGGTGTGTTGGTTGTCACCGGTGAGCATCATGGTGCGCACGCCGAGCCGGTGCAGATCGGCGATGGCCTCGCGGCTTGATTCCTTGATCGTGTCGGCAACTCCGAATAACGCCAGCGGCCGGGTACCATCCGTCAGCAGGACAACACTCTTCCCTTGGCGTTCAAGGGTCATAATCCGGGAGGAAATGTTAGGCTCGGCAAAGCCGTTCTCTGCAATGAGCCGGGAGTTTCCGAGGTAATACACGCGGTCTCCGATACGACCGCTGACGCCACGGCCAGCCAGAGCGGCAAAGTCCGCAACTTCTCGTAACACGATGCCGGCTGATTCGGCAGACACGGCAATGGCGTGCGAAACCGGATGGTCGGAGCGGCTGGCAAGACTTGCGGCAAGACAACGTACTTCTTGTGAATCAATTCCGTTTAACGCCTCAAAGTCGGTCTGCACCGGTTTGCCATGGGTAATGGTGCCGGTCTTGTCCAGCGCCAGCCAGGCAAGCTTGCGGCCTTCCTCCAGATAGACTCCGCCCTTGATCAGGATGCCGCGTCGGGCGGCGGCGGCGAGCCCGCTGACTATGGTGACCGGTGTTGAAATTACCAATGCACAGGGACAGGCAATGACCAGCAACACCAGCGATTTATATACCCACTCAAACCACACACCGCCGAAGACCAGCGGCGGGATGACCGCCACGGCCAGCGCCACGGCGAAGACCGCCGGGGTATACACACGGGCAAACTGGTCAACGAAGCGCTGGGTCGGTGCGCGGCTCCCCTGTGCCGCCTCGACCGCGTGAATGATGCGCGTAAGCGTTGAATTATTGGCAACGGCCGTGACCCGGAACTGAAACGATCCTGCCTGATTGATCGTACCGGCAAAAACCGGTTCGTCTGGACTCTTATCCACCGGCAGACTTTCACCGGTGATCGGGGCTTGATCAACCGTAGAATTTCCTTCAACCACCACCCCGTCCAGAGCGATCCGCTCTCCAGGCCGGACACGCACAATGCTTTCCAGCGCAACATCCTTGGCCGGGACTTCACCCCATGTTCCATCGGGGAGTTGCACCGTGGCGCTCTCCGGAGTCATGGCCATCAGTCCACGGATAGCGTTGCGGGCGCGGTCGAGGGACTTGGCTTCAATCACTTCGGCCAGAGCGAAGAGGAACATTACCATGGCCGCCTCCGGCCACTGGCGGATGAACAATGCGCCGGTCACGGCGATGGACATGAGCGCATTAATGTTCAGGTTGCGGTTGCGCAGCGCAATCAACCCCTTTTTATAGGTCTTCAATCCGCCGGTTAGAATAGAGACAAGCGCCAGGAGCAGCGTCAGCCAGTGATGACCGGCACTCAACAGCTCGATAATTTCGGCGCCCAATGCAGCAGCTCCCGATACGATCAGCGGCCACCAATTGGTCTTTTCTTCCTTGGGTATTTCATCCTGTTGCTCCACCACTCCAACCTGCATGCCGATGGCTTTCAGGGCATCTACCACAGAATCCAGCGATGGCAGGGTGTGGGAAATGATAAGATCTCTCTGCAGCAGGTTGAAATCGAGTTCTGTCACACCGGGAAAGCCTTTCAGCTTGCTGCGTATCAGCGCCTCCTCGGTCGGACAGTCCATATTTTCAATGTGCAGTTGATCCTGGCGACCCGTCTGAGCAGCGGGCTGCAACGGTTGTTCGGCAATCTCTGCCTCGACCGGCTCTTTATCGCCCTCGGCGCCAGTGGCATAGCCCGCTGCTTCGATGCTCTCACGGATCGCTGTTGATGTAGTTTTGGCTGGGTCGAAAAGTACCACAACCTTACGGTCGTTAAGAAATGTCGTCACCTTGGTAACGCCGACAATCCTTTTTACAACGCTCTCCAAGTGTCTGGCGCAGCCGGAACAATCCATTCCGTGAATTTTCAGTTCAAGATTTGCATGGTGCGGGGTCATCGATACTCCTTTTCATCCGGATAAATCCGTGAGAGCCTTTTTACGTCATGCTCAGGACAAACGACAATGAAATATGACCGGTGTCCGTATTACGTTGATATGGTGTTACCCGCCGTAACTGTGAAGCCCCGACAGAAGAAGATTCACCCCGAGATAGCAGAAGATAGTGGCGGCAAAACCGATGATCGAAAGCCAGGCTGCGCGCCGTCCGCCCCATCCTTTGGTAATGCGGGCATGCAGGAAGGCCGCGTAGATGAACCAGACGATCAGCGACCAGGTCTCCTTCGGGTCCCAGCTCCAGTAAGTTCCCCAGGCATAGTTGGCCCAGGCGG
>JAJYBH010000195.1 GCA_021779135.1 Deltaproteobacteria bacterium | reverse complement strand
TTGTTTCTGGTGAAGCAGCATATCGTCCCGCTTCTCTGGCAATATGCTCATTGCGGGTCAATTCCACGAGTTTTTCATGGAAACGGTCGACCTGCTCCTGCGTGAACCAACACCCTTGGTCAGCAACCTCATAGGCCTTCATTCCGGCACTGTTCAATAAGGCATTGATATCGATGTAGTTGTATCGTGCTTTTACGAGCTTGAGGAATGTGTCAATTATTCGGCTGTTGTAGAGGGGTGGGGTCATTCGTGGATAACCTCTTGTGTAAATGACGTTTGGGAATTCAAATCTCGGAAGCAAGGAATGGGTCTACATTCCACATATTTCACCTTGAAAAAACTTATCATGGTTGTCCCGGAATTCCCTTTGTAATTCACAGCAGAATAAAAAATAACTACCCCCCGTCAGGCAAGCCCGAACGGGGGGTAATAGTACGCTTTCAGCCTCTCGGCCCCAAGCTTTTCATCGTGATGCCTTACTTGTACTCCGGCATCTCATCAAACTGCAGGTACTTGTAGATCTTGTCCTTGTTGGGCTCGATCTTCTCCTTGTAGATCTTGAGGAACTCGGCCGGCTTGGGCAGTCTGCCCAGCAGTGCCGTTACCGCGCCCAGCTCGGCCGAGCCGAGATAGACCTGGGCGCCGTTGCCGATACGGTCATCAAAGTTGCGGGTCGAGGTAGAGAACATGTTGACCCCGTCCGGCACCCGGGCCTGGTTACCCATGCAGAGCGAACAGCCGGCGATCTCGATGCGGGCGCCGAAGGCGCTGTAGACCGAGAAGTAAGCCTCGTCCTTGAGCTGGGCCTGATCCATACGGGTCGGCGGACAGATCCAGGTACGGACATTGGCGTTGAACGGCTGGCCGCGCCATACTTCGGCGGCGGCACGGAAATGGCCGATGTTGGTCATGCAGGAACCGAGGAACACGTCCTGGATGGCGGTGCCGGCTACCTTGGAGAGCAGCTTGACGTCATCGGGATCGTTCGGGCAGGCCAGGATCGGCTCGGTAATCTCCTTCAGGTCGATCTCGATCACGGCGGCGTACTCGGCGCCCTTGTCGGCCTTGAGCAGGGTCGGCTTCTTCAGCCAGGCCTCGACAGCCTTGATGCGGTTCTTGAGGGTGTTGGCGTCGGAGTAGCCATCGGCGATCATCCGCTTCATCAGGGCCACGTTGGATTTGAGGTAGGTGGCAACCGACTTCTCGGACAGCTGGATACAGCCGGCGGCGGCGGAGCGCTCGGCGGCGGCGTCGGTCAGTTCGAAGGCCTGTTCGACGGTCAGGTCGGGAAGTCCCTCCATCTCCAGGATGCGGCCGTTGAAGATGTTCTTCTTGTTCTTCTTGGGCACGGTCAACAGCCCCTGCTTGATGGCCCAGTAGGGGATGGCGTTGACGGCGTCACGCAGGGTGATACCGGGGTTGAGCTTGCCCTTGAATTTTACCAGGACGGATTCCGGCATATCCAGAGGCATGAAACCCATGGCACCGGCAAAGGCCACCAGGCCTGAACCTGCCGGGAACGAGATGCCGATCGGGAAACGGGTGTGAGAGTCGCCGCCGGTGCCAACAGTGTCGGGCAGCAGCAGGCGGTTCAGCCAGGAGTGGATGACACCATCGCCGGGGCGCAGGGCCACGCCGCCGCGCTCGGCGGTGAAGCCGGGCAGGGTCTTGTGCATCTTGACGTCGGCCGGCTTGGGATAGGCGGCGGTGTGGCAGAAGGACTGCATGTACATGGGTGCCTGGAACTTGAGGCAGGCCAGCTCTTTCAGCTCGTCGGCGGTCATCGGACCGGTGGTGTCCTGGGAACCGACGGTGGTCATCCGCGGCTCGCAAGCGGTGCCGGGCATGATGCCGGCTACGCCGCAGGCCTGGCCGACCATCTTCTGGGCCTGGGAGAAGGCCTGTTTGGCCTTTGGCTTGGGATTATCCGGCAGGGTGAAGACGGTGGTCGGCTTGAGGCCGAGGACCTTGCGGGCCTTGTCGGTTACGGCGCGGCCGATGATCAATGGTATGCGGCCACCGGCACGGAACTCGTCCGGTACGGTGTTGGGGCTGATGGTCAGCTTGGAGAGGACCTTCTTCCCCTTCTCGTCGGTAATGACACCTTTCTTGGTGTCGATGACGATCACATCACCGGTCTTCATTCCGGTTACATCAGCCTTGAGCGGCAGTGCACCGGAATCCTGGGCAGTGTTGAAGAAGATCGGGGCGATGACGCCGCCGATGATCACGCCGGCTGTCTTCTTATTGGGCACGCAGGGGATCTCGTCGCCGATGGCCCATAATACGGAGTTACAGGCCGATTTACGGGAAGAACCGGTACCGACCACGTCACCTACGAAGGCAACCTGGAAGCCCTCTTTGCGGAACTTGGCGATAGTTGCCAGACCGTCCTTGAAGCGGGTCTTGCCCATGGCCAGGGCGTGCAGCGGGATGTCGGGGCGGCTCCAGGCATCGCCGGCGGGTGAGAAGTCATCGGTGTTGATCTCGCCGTCCACCTTGTAGACCTTGACCTTGATCGTATCAGGCACGCCCTTGCGCTTGGTGAACCATTCGGCATCGGCCCAGGACTTGAGGACCTTCGTGGCGGCGGCGTTCTTGCCGGTGGTGGCCAGTTTGGCGACTTCGTCGAAGGCATCATAGACCAGCACGATGCCGGACAGGGCGCAGGCGGCCTCGTCGGCCAGCTTCTTGTCCTTCAGTGCGGCTACCAGAGGGGCCACGTTGTAGCCGCCGATCATGGTGCCCAGCAGACGGATGGCGGCTACCGGATCAATCAGGGGAGATTTCTTCTTGCCACTTACTATCTCGGCCAGAAACTCGGCCTTGACCTTGGCAGCCGGGTCAACACCCGGGGAGACGCGGTTGGTGATCAGATCCAGCAGGAACTTTTCCTTGCCCTTGGGTGGCTTGACCAGCAGTTTGGCCAGCTCGGCGGTCTGCTCGGGGGTCAGCGGCAGCGCCGGGATGCCCTGCTTGGCGCGCTCTTTTTCGTGCTGCAGATAGGCTTCGATCATTTCGTACTTCCTCCTTGGTGGTATGATGTATCCGTCCGGATGATTCAGGTGTCTGGAAAATGCATACTGTATACAACTTAACGTCGCGGTTTGTCAATCAGTTCAATGTGCTGCGGCGCCATAAAAAAAACGGCCCCGCGCCGACGCGTAGTCATGATTTTGGCGCGCCTGGTATCCAACAGATCCGCAAGCTGCACGAAAAATCAGATTGACAACTCACCCTGGCTGCACTCTAATCAATGGATGCGGATACACTGGAACGATATTGACACTGTCCTGCTGGATATGGACGGCACCCTGCTCGACCGGCATTTCGATGACCATTTCTGGCTGGAGCATGTCCCGGTCCGCTGGGCAGCCGAGAACGGCAAGGATCTGGAGTTTGCCCGCCAGCACCTGTATGACCTGTTCAGGTCACAGGAGAATACCCTCAACTGGACCGATCTGGACTACTGGTCGGACCGCCTGAACCTCGATATCCCGCTGCTGAAACAAGAGGTAGAGCACCTGATCGCCGTTCATCCGTTTGTTGTCGAATTCCTGTTGTTCCTTAAGCAACGGCAAAAATCGGTCTGGCTGGTCACCAACGCCCACTCGAAGACCCTGGCCCTTAAAATGAGGAGGACGTTGCTGGGTACTTATTTTAACGGCATTGTTTCTGCTCACCAGGTCGGGCTCCCCAAGGAAGACGCGGGGTTCTGGCAAGCACTGCAGCGCTTTGTCCCCTATAGCCCGAAAAGGACCCTGCTGGGAGAAGACAGTGAGACCAACCTCAACACGGCCGCGTCGTATGCCATCGAGTATCTGATCTTTGTGGGCCGACACAGCTCCACGGCCCCTCCCCTGGCCTCGGATAAATTTGCGACAATCCATTTTTTCAATCAACTGATTCCTGCAGAAGGCTGCCTGACAGTTACAATTTGAAAAGAAAGACGGTTTAATTTTGAAAACAGTGCTGATCATCATACTGCTGCTTGCCTGCGTGAGCGCAGAAGCATCCGACAATGAGTTGTTTCTCGGCAGGTTCAGCTCGAACGACCTGACCGGCTGGAAAGAGCAGACCATTGGACTGCTGAAAACCAAAACTGTCTATACGTTATCAAGGGAATGCGACAAGGGGGCATTGGTCTCACACAGTGTAAAATCGGCTTCCGGCCAGATTTACAAACTGAAACTGGACCCGAAGGAATATCCGACTCTGAAGTGGTCATGGAAGATCGACCACACCATAAAAAAGGGTGACGAAAAGACCAAAA
>JAJYBH010000194.1 GCA_021779135.1 Deltaproteobacteria bacterium | reverse complement strand
CTCCGCGGAAGGCACCTGTCTCGTCTATGACCAGCGACCCATGACCTGTCGTCTGAACGGTATCCCTCTGATAGATACGAGCGGCGAGGAGTTGTTTGACGAGTGGTGCAGCCTGAACTTCCAGGGGTGTGATCCCCGGGACCTGGTAGACATCCGTCATTCCTTCAACGAGCTCTTTACCCAGGAGCTGCTTCTGTTCCGGGAACTGACCCGCCGTCTCTTCGGGCAGGCGGTCAGCGAACTGGACACGATCATACCGGCAGCCGTCTTTCTAGATGAGGACACGGTCAGCCTGATCCGTCTCCCCGAAGCGATGTAAGCCACGAAACCCTGCTCAATGCCGGCCTGACCCGCCATGCTTGTCATATGTATGCCGCCGGCCTTGCAGGCGAAATGGAGAATCGACATGAGAATATCTTACACAATCGCTGAGAGCCAACCCGGCTGGTTGCTGCTTGCGTCAACCGATCGCGGAATTTGTTCGGTTATGCTCGGAGATGAAAAGCAAAAACTGATAGACAGTTTGCGGCATGAATTTCCTCGGGCGGAGATCGGGCGGGATGATCTATCTCTGCAACCGCAGGTGAAAACGCTGGTGGATAGTCTGACGGGTCAATCGCCCTGCGTGGACCTGCCACTCGATGTCAGGGGCACGGCGTTTCAGTTGCGTGTCTGGGAGGAGCTGCGGCGCGTTCCACGCGGCCAGACCGTCTCTTACGGCGAGCTGGCGGTCCGAATTGGCAAACCGTCGGCAACCCGCGCCGTGGCCCACGCCTGTGCGAGCAATCCGGTGGCGATTATCACCCCCTGCCACCGGGTGATACGTAAAGACGGACATCTGGGCGGGTATCGCTGGGGTATTGAACGTAAGCGCAAAATCCTGGAAGCGGAGAATCGGTTGTGCTGATCGAATTGATTGGTTTTGTCGATAGCTTCCCGTATCAGGGTGTTTTTGAGGAAAGGCAGCAATAAATGTTTGACTGGTTTGGCGGGAAAGAAGAGGCGATACAGCAGTTTCCGGATAATGAGTCCGCCTTTGCATACGCATGCACTTTGTCATACAAGCTGCTTCTCAATGCACGTATACCCGCCCTGGTCATCGAGGAGGGACGGCGCGGGCAGGATGGGGAGCATTGGTTTCGGCTGAAACTGGCCCGTCAGGGGGAAGCGCTGAATGTCTGGGCTCCGACCTTGTCCCAGGCGCCCGCGCATCCGGAGGTGGGTGACCTGGTAGCCTTCAATATTGTCAGGATTATCGCGGAATTCCCGGAAGAATCCGGCCTGATCGGTTACATCGACTGCCGACTGGAACCGGTGCTGAATGGCAGCAAGGGGTGGCGGATCGCAACGAGTTACAGGCCGGACAACCTCAAGCCCGAGCTTCACATGTGGTAAATGCTCCGCGCTGAACACCGCGAGCGGAATTGTCAGCATTCAGCCGGCAGAGTGCTGTCGATAAGTTCAATGATCTCCCGGTAGAAGGCTATTCTAACGGCAATCTCGATCCATTTGTTAATAACCGACCGTCCCAGGGAGATGCCGTTAACCAGAGTTCCCGATGTTATAAATATCCCCGCCACTCTCAGATCATCGTTCGTCAGCATGTAGATCCCGAACGCGAATACCAGCACCATAAGAAACAGCCAGGCGGCCTGCGGCCCGCGCATCGGATTTTCCAATACCGTCAGGAAGTCGATGTAGTAACGTATCAGGCTGCGGCACCGCCGCATGAAGGCTGTCGAATCTCTCTCGCCGCAGGCCAGGTAGGCATACCTCAGAAACCGCGATTCGGCCACCTTTCGTTCACTCTTCTTTCGTTCAATCACATACTGTTCAATAGCATCGTCAATATTTTCAGTCGTCATGGGGCACCTCCATGGGAGGAATGGTATGACAAAGAACCTGTGAGGCGGATAGTAAGACAAAACGCTTGTGTTGCCTCACCTCTAGCATGGACTAAGTTTACCAAAAAAAATGGAAATAAACCATGGATGATCTTCCTGGAACGACTGGAAATCTGGATTGGCTAACTGATGGAACATGTGGTCTTTTTGACATGATATGGGCTATAATCAACTACAAGGAAGTATGACTTATTTGGAGAAGGGAGGTATGTACCGTGACAACATTTATGCTGATACTTTTTCTCGGAATCCTTTCGTTTGTCATCACTCCGTGGGTTGGTTATCTGAACCATTCCAAAGCTCGTAAAACGGACTTGATGGCCGGTGACGAAGGAGAGTAATGTTCAAATACAGTAATACGTCGGCAGTGAGGGGAATGTGATGATGAAAAGCTTGAGGCTGAAAATTTAATGTCGTACTATGACCCCCGTTCGGGCGTACCCGGGTGGGGGTTTCTCTTTTTCGATAGCAAGCTGGGTTTTAACTGTCTGAATAGTTATTGTTTTTCGAAATATTGATGTCTTTTTAGAGTTTGGCACCGGTCGCGGGAGGGAAGCCGGCGCTTTCGTCAGCACCCCGCTCAAGAGAAGAGGGTAACCGGATGGATCTTCATCCCGCACAACTCATAGCCTGTCACTGTTGTGACCTGCTCCAGCGGGAGATTCCCCTCAAGCCGGGTTGCTCGGCCAGTTGCAGCCGTTGCGGCGCGGTACTGTACCGAAACGCCACCGATAGCGTTGACCGTACGCTCGCCTTCACCCTGGCGGCCGCAATTCTGTTCGTGACCGCCAATCTGTTCCCCATTTTCTCGATCGAGGCCCAGGGAGCGCACAGCACCATCAACCTGCTCGGCGCCGTACGTTCCCTCTGGGATCAGCAGATGCAGGCTATCTCGCTGCTTGTGTTCCTGACCACAATCCTCATCCCGGCCCTGGAGCTCGTCACGATGATCTATCTCCTGCTGCCGCTCAAATTCAATCACATCCCTGCCGGGCTTTCCCAATTTCTGCGCATGATGCGGATTGTAGAACCGTGGAGCATGGTTGAGGTGTTCATGCTCGGCGTCCTCGTTTCTCTGGTCAAGCTCAGCAACTCGTTCAAGGTCATCCCCGGTGTCGCCCTCTGGTCCTTCGGATGCCTGACGCTCCTGCTGGCAGCTGCCGCTGCTACGTTCAGCGCACGGGATGTCTGGGCCCGTTTGGAGAAAAAAACTGACGAGGAGGCGGCCGCATGAAGGCGTTGAGACAGAGCGCCGCCGGACAGGGGTTTTGTTCCTGTCACGTCTGCAGTCTCGTATCCCGGCGGGAACGTACTTCGCATCCGGCTTACTGTCCCCGCTGCGGCGCATCCTTGCACTTTCGCAAGCCGGGCAGCGTGTCTCGTTGCTGGGCCCTGCTCATCGCCGCCTATATCCTGTATATCCCCGCGAACCTCCTGACAATCATGGAGACCGGTTCACTCTTCAGGTACCGCAAAGACACCATCATCAGCGGGGTGGTCGAGCTTTGGAGAACAGGCTCCTGGGTAATTGCCGTGATCGTATTCATTGCCAGCGTCACGATTCCGCTTCTCAAGCTTATCTCGCTGACCCTGTTGCTTGTCTCGGTGCAGCGTCGCTCCAGGTGGCGCCCCAGGCAACGTACGCGCCTCTACCGTCTGGTTGAACTGGTCGGTCGCTGGTCAATGCTGGACATCTACGTGGTGACGCTGCTGGCCGCTCTGGTGCATCTCGGCTCCCTGGCAACGGTCAAGGCAGGACCCGGTGCTTTGGCCTTCGGAGCCGTTGTGGTGCTGACCATGTTCGCCTCCATGCAATTCGATCCGCGCCTGATCTGGGACCCCCTTCAGAAAGAGAGTACACCATGAACGATACGTCTCGACAGCCCGAGCTTTCCGATATCCCCGACGCGGTCAGCGAACCGAAACGTCGCTTCTCGGTCCAGCTGGTCTGGATCATTCCCATCCTCGCGGCACTCATCGGCCTCTCGCTCGGGATCCAGGCCTTTATAAACCGTGGGGAAACCATCACGATCACCTTCAAAACCGGTGAAGGGCTGGAGGTGGGCAAGACCAGGATCAAGTACAAGGATGTGCAGATCGGTGAGGTCAAGGGGCTTGCCATTGCCGAGGACCGTTCGCACGTGATCGTTACCGCCGAACTGTCAAGGGATGCCAGGGGACTTCTGGTGAAGGATACCCGCTTCTGGGTGGTGCGCGCCCGTGTCTCGGGCGGCAGCGTCACCGGGCTCAGCACGCTGATCGGAGGGTCGTATATCGGGGTTGAGGCCGGGACCTCGACCGAAGAAAGTGACGAATTCATCGGTCTCGAGTCGCCGCCCGCCATTTCCCTTGATGTGCCCGGCCGGCAGTTTGTCCTGCACTCCGCCGATGCAGATC
>JAJYBH010000193.1 GCA_021779135.1 Deltaproteobacteria bacterium | reverse complement strand
GCATCCCCATTTCAACGTATTTATTGCTCATGGAGGAATCCTTTTTCCAGGAGTTGGGTAACGAATTTTTGCAGGGCCATTTTCTGGGAATCCGATGTTCCGGCCGGGAATTCATCCCGGGCACGAACGGACCCGTAGTAGTCGGCCGGCAGGAGGGTGCCAGTGGCAGCGAAGAGAAGGCGCGGTCCCCTGCAATCGTAGAACAGGAGACCGAACCCCTCTTGCCGCGCGCGGCAGGACGGATGCAGCTTTATGCCTGCCGCAGCCATCTTAGTACACCCCGCAGATGCCGTCGATTGCGAGTTCCTCAACCTGGATTTCCTCAAGGATTCGCGGTTCTTCGCTGCATGTTGCTTCTACCTGATTTTCTACTTCCATGTTATTCTCCTTTCTCTCTTTGTCGCACCGGTTCAGTGATGCGCTGTAGTATGCCAACAGTTACTGCAACGGCAATGCCAAGAAATATAACGCTGATTTACAACGCAATTTCAAGCAGTTCACAATTGCCGTATACACCTGTAACTCTTTGGGTGGGGAAAAATGGGACATAATACAATCCACGGATAAATCTCTGCCGCCCGCTACATGTAGAGAATGGCAACAGTGAGTATATTATCTACAATATTTTAAACCTTCGTTTTGCATTGTGCCGACATAAGCTAATGGGAATGAAGCCTGCATGGTCCTGTCAGGCGTTGTGCAGCATACCTGGTCAAGTGAAAGGCAACCTCATGTTCGAAAAAAATACCTGCTGCCCCTTTTGCGGAGCACGATACCTCCCCGCCGCGCCATGGCCGAGAACCTGCCCTTCATGCGGCAACACCAACTACCTGAATCCCGTACCGGTGGTGGTGATGCTCGTGCCGATAGGCACGGGTCTGGTCGTGGCCAGGAGAAATATCGAACCGCAAAAAGGGACGCTGGTCTTGCCGGGCGGGTACCTGGATCTGGGTGAGACCTGGCAGGAGGGCGCCAGAAGGGAGTTGTACGAGGAGACCGGCATACTGGTTTCCGCCGGCGAAATCAGCCTGTACGATGTCCAGAACGGCCTGGACAACACGCTGGTCATCAGCGGGCTGGCTTCGAGACAGCCATTGAGCAGCCTGAAACCGTTTTCTTCCTCGGAGACCCAGGAGATCGCGCTGATCGAAGAGCCGATCGAGCTCGGGTTCCCGCTGCATAACCTGCTGGTGCGGAGATATTTTGCCGAGATCGGCAAACTGGCGGTGAAGCATTGACCAGGAAAAACATTTGGCCACAGAGGACACAGAGAGCACAGAGGCGAACCGGAAGAAATCAGTTTTTGTATTATTCTGTGTCCTCTGTGGCTAATCACTGTTTTAAGGATTGTAGTAACCCGCCATGAAAACCGCCCGCTCCAACATCAGAAAACTGTACGCCTTTTCCTTCCTGCAGATGACCCTCTTCCCGATGGCGATCATCACCCTCTTCTGGAAGGATCACATCGGCCTGTCCCTGACCCGGATCCTGCTGCTGCAGGGTATCCTCTCGGTCGTCATGGTGGTAATGGAATACCCCAGCGGCTACATCAGCGACCGGATCGGCTACCGCGTCTCCCTGTCCCTGGCCTCTCTGCTCGGCATGGCCGGCTGGGGGATCTATACGCTGGCGACCAGCTTCGCCCATGTCATGGCAGCCGAAATACTGCTGGGGATCTCCCTGGCCTTCATCAGTGGTTCGGACAGCGCACTGCTGTACGAGACCCTCAAGGAGAATGGCAAGGAGCAGGACTACTCCCGGCACCAGGGGCGCATGAGCGGCTATGCCCAGGGAGGTGAAGCGCTGGGTGCGGTCTTCGCCGGCGTACTCTACGCCTACGCTCCGGCCCTCCCCTTCATCCTGCAGGTGGGTGTCTGGCTGCTGGCCCTGCTCCTGACCCGCAGTATGGTCGAACCGGCCAGGGTCACCACCTCCCCGGCCAGCCACCTGGCGGAGGCGCTGCGGTCAACGCGCTATGCCTTTGTCGAGAACAAGAGCCTGCGCTACACCATCCTGCTGAACTCGGTGCTGGGCATCGCCTCGTTTTACCCGGTCTGGCTGATCCAGCCCTACATGCAGCACGCGGGGGTACCGCTGACCTGGTTCGGACCGGTCTGGAGCGGGGCCAATCTGACCGTGGCCTTTTTCTCCCTGACCAGCCATCGTGCGGCGGGTTATCTGGGCGACCGCTTCATGGTGCTGCTGTTTCTGGTCCTGATTGTGGTGGGATATCTCGGGTTGGGAATCGTCGGGGGGGTATGGGGATTTCTGTTCTATTACCTGCTGACGACTATGCGAGGGTTGCGCGGCCCGATGATGCTCAATCTGACCCAGAAGGAATGCCCCTCGGCCAACCGGGCCGGCATCCTTTCGCTGCAGTCGCTCTGCTTCCGGCTGCTGTTCGTCTGCACAGGTCCGCTGGTGGGCATGCTGGCCGACCGCAGCGGGGTTGAGCGGACGTTTCAGTATCTGCTGTATGCCTTCCTGATAATCCTGCCGCCACTGACCTTCCTTTTTTTCCGAAACCTTCCCAGGAACAAGCCAGCGATCTGATTTATTTTGTTTTAATAATCATTCATGATATAACGCGCTAGAAATTATGCGTTTGTTCAAGATGATAACGGGCGACCGTGTCCGGCTTCTTTAATGATCACAGTCTAAATATCCCATTTGGGGAGATCACCGGTTCACGCGCACGCGCGTGAACCGGTCAATTACGAGTTGAGCAAAGCACGGAGATGAGCATGAATATGCGGATAAATTACTTGGCTGGTTGTCTGATATGTCTGATGTTGCTATCGAGTGGTTGTGCAATAAACCACGGGACTAGAATTGACAACATTCCAATGTACGGCCAGCCAAAAGTTGAACGCCCCGAATTTCTGATAAAAGCTGATGAGGATTTTATCAAACAAGCTACGGGTGGCTTCGGTAGCCGTGAGGCTGCAAGCAAAGCATGGCATGCACAAGCTGAAAAATTTATGCGGGAAGGCAACGTAGACTATGCCATGAGGCGATACAATCAATCCTGGCTGCTCAACCCTAACAATTACCAACCCTACTGGGGTTTTGCGCGGGTCGTGGCCGAACAAGACAAGCTTGATGATGCGATTGAATTTCTAGAAAAAGCCAAAAGTCTATGTGACGACAATTTTCAAAAGGTAGCCTTACTCGCCGATGCAGGAACAATCTACTCGTACAAGGCTGATAGCATTCAGAAAGACAACCTCAATGAACGGGCACGCTATTTCACTCTCGCAAATCAGAATTTCATCGAAAGCACAACTCTTGACACAAAATATTCCGATTCCTGGCTTCGCTGGTCTCACTCTCTGTTCAGAGAAGCTAAGTATGCCGAGGCGTGGGAAAAACTGAAAAAGGCAAGATCGCTTGGTGCAGAGGAAAATGTTGTTTACCTGAAAAAACTCGAAGAAAAAATGCCAGAGCCGAAATGAGAAACAAACGCTCAACCAGGGCCTTAGACGCCGCACCGGGGCTGAGAAGCGCCCCGGTGCGGGAAAGCAATAAGGGGACAGGGAAAGCAATAAGGGGACAAAAGCAATAAGGGGACAGGCTACTTATTGAGGTATATTTATGCCAAGAATAGCAAGGGCGTTAGCTGATAACTGCCATTATCACCTAATTAACCGGGGTAATGGCAGGCAAGAGGTCTTTCACAAGGACGGAGACTTCCGTGCTTTCATTGACCTGCTACTGCAAGCGCGTGCAAAATTTGCGGTTAGGGTTCATGCATGGTGTCTGATGCCGAACCATTTTCATTTGCTCGTCCAACCTACGCAAGCCGAACTACTGAACAAAATGGTGCAGTGGCTGATGACGAGCCATGTACGTCGATATCACCAACATTACAGGACAAGTGGGCATGTTTGGCAGGGGCGATATAAGAGTTTCATTATTCAGGATGACGATCATTTGCTAACAGTGGCTCGATACATCGAGGCAAATCCGGTTCGAGCCAGTCTTGTAGCTACCGCGGGCCAATGGCCATGGTCATCGCATATTGCCCACACTTCGTCAACCGACGACAATCGTCCCGATATGTTGCCGATCGTACTTCCCGAAGATTGGACATCCTATGTAAACATGCCATTGACTGATGAAGAGATCGAGAAGCTCAGAAACAGCGTTAACCGGCAAGCCCCGTTTGGCAAAGAAGATTGGAGAATGGAGCTTTGCGAAAAAATGGGACTGGAATCAACAATACGTCAAAGGGGATGGTTAAAGGGGCGTAAAAGAACCACAAATAAGTAGCCTGTCCCCTTATTGCTCCTTCAATTTTTTTCATGCTCTC
>JAJYBH010000071.1 GCA_021779135.1 Deltaproteobacteria bacterium | reverse complement strand
GACTTGAGGACCAACACCCCGGCGATCACCTTCACCCCCATGGGCTCGACAACCTCGCGGAACGTCTTTAACCGTTGCGGGTCAAAGATCGCCTGGGTCTGAAAAAACCGGGCGCCGGCAGTGCTCTTTTTCGCCAGCTTGGGACGCGTGACGACAAACGGCTCGACCTCGGGCGCCGCGGCGGCACCGACAAAAAACGTCGTTTTTCCATCCAGCGCCTTGCCGTTGATATCCCGCCCCTCGTTCAAACCCTGCAGCGCCTGGATCAGCAGCACCGAATCAAGGTCAAAGACGGCACGTCCCTGACGGTGGTCGCCACAGCCGATATGATCACCGGTAAGCGCCAGAATATTGTGGATCCCCATGGCGGCGGCTCCCAGCAGGTCGCTCTGCAGGGCCAGGCGGTTGCGGTCACGGCAGGTGATCTGCATGATCGGCTCAATGCCTTCCCGCACCAGCAGCGCCGACGCGGTCAGCGGGGTCATGCGCATATTGGCGCCCTGGTTATCGGTGACATTGATGGCGTCCACATGCGGTGCGACAAATGCCGCCAGGCGCAGGAAATCATCCATCCGGCTGCCGTGGGGTGGGGCCAGTTCGGCGGTGATGATAAATCTATTGTCGCCCATCTTTCGGGACAGTGCTGTGGGCATTTGTCATTTCTCCAACTTGAGATTGTGAGGATGTCGCTTGTGGGAAAAATCCCGGGAGGGTGTTGCCCGCTCCAGGCCGTCCACCCGCCCCTGTTGCTCCAGCCGCTCGTAGATGGTGACCCAGGCGCAGCGGTTGTTGTTGTCAACCTCGCAGTTGCCATCCTCCATGCCGCCACAGGGGCCGTTGAGCATCCCCTTGGGGCAGACCGTTACCGGACAGACCCCACCGGTGTCGTTCAGACGACAGTCTCCACACAGGGAACAGCGCTGTTCAAACTGGCCGAAGCGGCGGATGTTTCCGAGGAACTTGGAATCCGACCCGGCCACGACCTTTTTTTCGGACGCCTCGGCCACCGACTGGATGCCGGCCCCGCATGAGAGCACCAGCAGAAAATCGGCCTCGTCCACCTGCTCCTTGCGGGAACGCAGATCCCTTCCCGTGCGGAGCATGTGGCAGGTCTCATCGATAACGATCGTGCCGGTCACTTCCTTGCCGGCTGTCGTCAGCTCTTCCTGCATCCGGAAGACCTCTTCCTCGCCGCCGGTCTTGCAGACTGTGGCGCACTTGGCGCAGCCGATGATGAAGACCTTCCTGCCCCCTTCCAGGGAGGAGAGAATCTGGTCCAGTGGTTTCTGGGTCGATACGATCATGTCGCTGCCTTGATTTTTCAGAAATAGTGCCAATACCGCTTAGCATAGTACTTCGACGAGGGCGTGCTTGTAAAGAAAGGTTATCGGATTGTTGGCGGCTCTTCCGGCATCTCTTGTAAGTTCCGTTTCAGATTTACAAGCCTTCCGCATAATAAGTGAATTTATTTTATGTTGACAAACATGCTGCAGTAATATTAATGGATAGAAAATACCTCTTTAGATACTAGCAAACTCGAGGAAACTCGGGGACGCAAAACCACGGGTCCACTACGGATAGCCGGGCTGCCAAAAAGAGGGCGTTATCCAATGAATAAACAAACGCCCTTCAGTTGAATCAATTGAAGGGCGTTTTTTTCACTGGCAGTTGCTCAGGGGTAATGGCGTGATAGACTTGCAGAAGCGACCATCAGGCGCCGCAGCATCCACCACCGGCGGCGCAGGCAGCCGGTTTGGGGGTCTCGGTCTTGGGGCAATATCCGGTCTTGAACCAGCCGTCACCCTTCAGACTGAAGGCCGTTGCTGAAATTAGTTTTTCGACCGTCCCTCCACACTGGGGACATTCGCTGGCCGGGGCATCGGAAAATTTCTGGCGCAACTCAAACTGGAAATCACAGGCTGAACATTTGTACTCGTACATGGGCATGGCGTATCGGCTCCTTCTTTTTTCTTGGCGATGTTTTCCATTATAATAATCCCTGGTGCGATTTGTCAATGTTGACAAAAATAGTCCGTCGGCAGGGGTTCTAAAATGGCTCGCAATATGCACAGTGTTAATACTTGATCACCACCGGAATATCTATCTGAACGGTGCAATCCCGAGAGCACGGGTTTCGGTTTGATTATTTTTCAAGCCGTTAGCCGGTTTATCGTTAATCATCTCACACATAGAAATGGAGCTGCTGTTAACGCAATCCGAGATACTTTAATCGTCAAAACGCGATCAAGCCGCTAAATGACCAAGCTAAGTGGTCAAGAAAGACAATCAGGACCAGAGAATAGTTTCTTACGATAAAATGAGAGGGAGGTGAAACACTCGAGAGAATTGACTGTAGGTCGGCACCAATGATCTGTATTACTTGTGAAAGGAGGTTTCTGATGGCATTAAAAAGAATGTTCTGCCTGTTGACCGGCACAATTATGCTCTTTGCTTCGAGCATTGCCTGGTCTGCAGAAGTACATGGAACAAGTTCCACCCAGTATACCTGGTTCAATGACATCCTCACCGAGAAGAAACAGGCTGAATTCGGCGAATATCTGAGCCTGTCCGTAACCAAGCTCGACAAGGACAACAAGCTGACCTTGCAGGGGTATGGACGACTCACCCAGGATATCCTCAATGGCCAGGGCCTTAACGGCCGGCTCTATTACCTGTATGGCGATTATTCCAACCTGTTCGACAAGGTCGATATCAGGCTGGGCCGCCAGTTCGTAAATTCAGCGGCCGGTACCGCTATCATCGATGGCGGCAAGATCGACCTGAAAAACGTCGGCCCCGTGGCTTTCTCTATCATGGGCGGGCGCAACGTGTTCTTCAACCTGGATGGCGAAGCGACGAGCCACCGTGATTTTGCCTTTGGCGTGTCAACATACCTGTACGGATTTCGCAACACCGACGCCGAAGTAAGTTATTTCATGAAGCTCGACAACGATGGGGTCGCCCGTGATCAGCTCGGCGGCTCGTTCAAGCAGTACCTCTTCAACTCCCTCAAGGTCTACGCCAACACGCGTTTTGACCTGCCCAGCGAAACCTTCACCGAAGTGCTGGCCGGGGTCAAGTATTTTCCCCTCGCCAACCTGGTGTTGACCGGCGAGTGGTACCAGAGTTATCCGATCTTTGATTCAACCTCCATCTTTTCGGTCTTTGCCGTCAGCCGTTATCAGGAAGGTGTTTTCAAGGTCGATTACTCCATCAACGATAAAATCGCCGTCAATGCGGGATATACCCGGGAGGATTACGACGGGGAAGATGCCGATGTATTCGATGTCGGTTGCCGCCTTCGCCCCATCGAACACCTGACCCTGAATCTGAACTACGACCATCGCAATGGTTACGGCGGACGCCTGAACGGCGGCATTGCCGAGATCTTCTACGATCTGACCAAGAAGCTGGAGCTCGCCGGAGGCATTCACTTCGATGTCTTTGAGCGCGACAGGGTTACCGGCGAAGAAACCGCCCGCAAGTATTGGCTGGGAAGCAAATATAAACTAACTAATAATATGTCAGCGTCCGTCCGGGTTGAGGACAACGTGAATGCCCGCTACAAGGAAGACTGGTCGGGGCGCGCGGCCTTCAACTACAACTTTTAGAAAGGGGGGACATACGTGAAGAGAATAGTTTTCATCATTGCATTGCTCGGCCTCGGACTTGTCTGCCTGCAGCAGCAATCTTACGCCAACAAAAAAGAGTCCCACTCCGATTACGCCAAAATGGAGATCAAGGAGTGCAACACCTGTCATAAGAGCGAAGGTGTGGCACCCAACCATGATGCCGATTTTGTGCGGGGGCACCGCGTGCTGGCCAGCAGGACGGGCAATAACTGCAGCCAGTGCCACGATCAGGCCTGGTGTCTCGATTGCCACCAGGGAGGTTTGCTGGACGGCACCAATCTCGATAAAGAGAACTTCGGCCGCGACTCGCATCCCAAGAGCCATCGCAGCGACTGGATCAGTCTCCATCCGATCAAGTCGCAGGACAATCCCCAGCAGTGTTACCGCTGCCACGATCAGAAGTACTGCACCGCCTGCCACAGCAGTCTTCCCCGGAACGGGCTGAAGTCTCTTGGCTTCAAGTCGCACGACAATCAGCTGGGTGCTGGATGGGGACTTGAACACGGCAGCGAAGCACGCAGGAGTCTGCAACAATGCCAGACATGCCATTCGGACGGCGATACCTGCAAAAAATGCCATAGTTCAGGCGGGGCAAACCCACATCCGCGTGGATTCAAGGCTGGTAATTACAGAGACAGAAGCAACAGTAAGGTTTGTTTACAGTGTCACTTGCCCGGTAGTTTTTAAAAAGCAATCATCTACAGAAGGAGGAAAACATGAGTATCAAGAAGCTAAGTTTTATGCTGTTGAGCACGCTCTCTCTGGCTGCACTGCTGAATGGCTGCGGTTCGTCCAGCAAGGAAAGCGCGGGGTCGCTGGCCTCCGTTGCCAAGGTCGATGAGGCCACCTGTGCCCAGTGCCACGGGTCATCTTACAACTCCCAGAGCGGTATGCCGATCTACTCCGAGTATGTGCAGTCCAAGCACTTCCTTAACTCTATCGGGCAAGTTGTCGGCTGTCAGGACTGTCATGGCGGCGGTGCACAGCACAACGGCGTCGGACCGATCCCCTATCCAAACCCTGACACTGCAGGCAAATGCTGGAGTTGCCACCAGAACGAATTCCTCGGCCTCTACAACGCCAACAAAGTGCCGACCGCCATCCAGGCCGCCCACTTCTACAACATCACTGGCGCCGGCGTGCATCCTGCCATGTTCGCAACCAAGAATTTCCAGAACGGCTGCACCGCCTGCCATGAGCCGCACAACCCCTTGCTGGGCAAAGGCGCTGCTGAGCGCAAGGCCTGGGCACAATCAGGTCATGGCGACATCAATTCCCCGGCCTTTGCCACTGAAAACTTCAAGGGAATTACCAGCTGTATCCGTTGCCACACATCAACCGGCTATAGCAACTTCCTGGCCAACAATTGGACGACTCCATTCCCGGCCACCACCTGGGCCACCCCCGGCGACAACGGCCGCGAAGTCCTGACCTGCCGCACCTGCCACGTCAATGACAGCTTTGCCGTCAAGGGCGCACCTGCCTTTGTTGCCCCCTACAACAGCAACAAGAACCCGAAAACCTTCCCCAACGTCAGCAAGAGCAATCTCTGTATCGCCTGCCACTCCGGCCGTGAGAACGCTGACACAATCGAAGCTGTAACCGACTTCACCAATGCCGGCTTCAAGAACTCGCACTACAAGGCAGGCGCCGCCATGATGTACATGGCTTCCGGATTCTGGAACTTTACATCCTCCGCACAGGTGATCGGTACCAGCACCCGTCTGAAGACCATGACTCCCGATAACGTTTCCGTGCCGACCTATGGCATTGCCGGTGGTGTCACCTCGACACACCGTAAGCTGGGCACCACCCTGATCAACGGCTACAAGACTGTCTTCGTTCCGGGTTCGTTTGATGACAATGGCCCCTGTGTGACCTGCCATCTTAACGCCAATGGCGCACCTTCCGGTGTTCGTGCGGCACATGGCCACAGCTGGAAGATCGACGGCAATGCCTTTACTCAGCTCTGCATCAATTGCCACACATCGGAACAGGGCGTGGCCCTGACCGCTGCCAACTTCCAGGTCGCCTTCCTGGAAGAGCAGTCCGCCGGTTTCACGGATGCTCTGGGACTGATCGCAAACCAGCTCTTGAGCAAATACAACATCAGCTATAATCCAGACGCCTACCCGTACTTCTATGACCTGACCAAGGATCCCACAGGCAAGACCGCCGTCAAGGACTGGACCCGCGGCACCAATGATCAGGTGTTCGGCAAGCGACTGATGGGCGCCGCCTTCAACCTGAATCTCTTGACCAAGGATACGGGTGCCTATGCCCATGCCCGCACCTATGTGCGCAGGCTGATCTATGACTCCATCGACTATCTTGATGATAAACAGATGAACTACTCGACAGGTGCAACAGCCCAGGCTGCCTTACCGGCAGTCTACACCAAGGCTGCCACTGCCTACACCGGTGGGGCCCCATATTTGGGTGGCACACTTACTCCGGGTACAACTGCGGCAATGGCCTACCTTATTGGATGGACCAGCACCGGCGCATGGAGTACTCCGGAACGTCCGTAATCTCGAAATCTCCAGCAGGGTGGGCGCGTGAGCCCACCCTGTACAACCCGCAGCACAAATGAAACTAAAAGCCCCGGAGTGATCCGGGGCTTTTAGTTTCCATGCTTTAACAGTAGTAACTGATTGATAACCTTTTGCCATCCGGAAACTCCGGACGGAAACTAACTTTAATTTTTTACCCGATACTTTACGATGCACCAGAGTGCCTGCACTCCATCCTTCCAGCCTATCTTTTTCCCCTCCGTATAGGTGCGGCCGCTGTAGGAAATACCGACTTCATAAATTCTACAACCGGCTCTGGCTACCTTGGCCGTTATTTCGGGCTCAAAGCCGAATCGGTCCTGTTCAAGCTTGATCCCTTTGATGATGTCTGATCTGAATACCTTGAAACAGGTCTCCATATCAGTCAGATTCAGATTGGTGAACATATTGGACATAAGTGTCAAGAATCGGTTACCCAGATAGTGCCAAAAGTAGAGTACGCGATGTTCCTCGCCTCCGGCGAATCTTGAGCCGTACACGACATCGGCCCTGCCTTCGACAATCGGTTTGACGAGTTTCGGGTATTCATCGGGATTATATTCCAGATCGGCATCCTGAATTAACACCATGTCACCGCTGACATGCCCCAGGCCGGTTCTGATGGCGCACCCCTTCCCGCAGTTTTTTCCGTGATAAACTATTTTAAGGTTGTCATACTGACCGACAATACTCCCCAGCCTTTCACGAGTTCCATCTGTCGAAAAATCGTCGACAACAATCACCTCTTTGGCAAGGGGAACGGCAGTTACCCTTTTCAGTATTTCTTCAATGGTCGTCACTTCATTATAAACAGGGATTATGATACTCAGAACCATGCACTGATTCCTTTCAATTGCGGCTAGTAAGCGATTTTGCCATCTGATTAATTTCGTGTGCAGGATATGCTGCCGCCAGAAACACACTCGCCAACAGTCATCTTACATCCTGCAAACGCGCCCTGACTATCTTCTTTATTCCTAGATTCAAGCGGTTATTTGTTTGTGGTCGTTTGCAATCTCATATGAAGTGTCCCGTGGCGCCATGCCGAGGCGGACTAAAGAAAAACGGTTATATTGAGACGACAGGAGCATCAAACGATTTATTTATTTTGCCGATACTGCGGAGATGCGGCCAATCCCCACTTGTTGAGCCTGAACAACAGCGCGGTTCCCAGAACCGCCAGGCCGTAGATCACACTCCGGCGAAAATTGATGGAGGAGGCCGCATCGAAGTATTTGGCGGGGCAGGAGAGCTCACCGACCCGGAAATTGAACCAGACCATCTGTGTGATCATCTGGTTGTCAAAGACAAAGTCGTCCGAATTGGCGTCCAGAGGCAGCTTCTCCAGCACCTCCCGTGAAAAGGCCCGGTAGCCGGTGTGATACTCCGAGAACTTCTGCCCGAGCAGGATATTTTCCACCAGGGTCAGAAAACGGTTGGCGATGTATTTATAAAGCGGCATGCCGCCTTTGAGCGCACCCGTTCCCAGGATACGGGATGCGAGTACGGAGTCGAACTCGCCATAGGCGATCATCGCGGCCATGGCGGTGACCAGGCGGGGGGTGTACTGGTAGTCGGGGTGGACCATGACCACGATATCCGCCCCCATTTCAAGGGCAATGCGGTAGCAGGTTTTCTGGTTGCCGCCGTAACCGGTATTGGTTTTATGAACTACTGTGGTGATCCCCAGCTTCTGCGCCAGGTCAGCCGTATTGTCACAGCTGCAATCGTCCACCAGCACGGTGTTATCCACCTCGGGCGGGATTTCGCGCCACGTATTCTCCAGGGTCTTCTCGGCATTGTATGCCGGTAGCACCACAATTATTTTTTTCCCGTTTATCACGCGCCGGCTCCCTATACGTCAACGTGCTTACCACGTTTGTTTTTCGAGAACAATCACGAATGTATCGATGATACATCACTTCCTGTCTTTTTATAACAAACACCTCTCTAGGCTGGCTGACGGCACCTGGCCGCACTGAATCTGCCTGTCTTGCCGGGACTGTGCGCCAGGAGGATGTCCGGCTCCGCAGCCTGAAGACGGTGAATTGCCTGCTGCTGCGTCATCTCAAGCAAAAGGGGGGGATTTTCAGAAGAACAGGAGATATGATGATCTGGCTCACCAACGACGAATACAGGGTGCCGGTGAAGATGGAAACAAGCGCCCCGCTGGGTGATGTAACCATCGAGCTGGTTTCGGCTGAAACGCAACCCTTCGGCAGGCCCGCTGCACAAAACAGTTCCCGCTGATGCCATAATCTGCTACAAGTAACAGCTTGTGAAAAAGCTCATCCTCTACATACTGCTGGCCGTAATCGCCTATCTGGCCTACATCGCCGTTTCACTGGCGCTGACGCCGCCGGTCTCCGACCTCGCCGACAAGACGTTCTCCACCACCATCCAGGTCAGGGACTGGCACGGCGACTTCCATCCCTTTGTGGTCGGCCCCAAGAACCGTTACTGGACCCCCTCCAGCCGCATCCCGGCCGAGATGAAGTGGGCCGTGATCCTGGCCGAGGATTCCAATTTCTACAAGCACGAGGGCTTTGACGTCAAGGCCATCAAAAACGCCATCAAGTACGATCTGGAGAAGAAGAGCCTCAAACGGGGCGCCTCCACCATCACCCAGCAGACCGCCAAGAACCTGTTCCTCTCGCGCGAGAAGACGATCACCCGCAAACTGAAGGAGATCTACCTGGCCTGGCGCATGGAGCAGGAACTGACCAAGGGACGCATCATCGAACTCTACCTGAACGTTGTAGAACTGGGCCCCATGGTCCACGGCATCGGCCACGGGTCGCGCTACTACTTCGGCAAACCGGCCTCGGCACTGACGCCGCGCGAATGTGCCTTCCTGGCCGCCATGCTGCCCGGGCCGCGGCTGGCCTACAATCCCTACAGAAATCTGGGCAAGGTGCTGAAGCGTTCCGACATGATCCTGAGGCTGATGAGGCAGAAGGGGGTACTCGATGAAAGCGAGTATCAGGCGGCCATGGTCTCCGAACTCAATATCGCCGGTCTGCAGCGCAAGGTGGATCAGAGCGAAAAACAGCCGCCGGTTTTCTCCGCCCCGTCGTCGGCGCAGCAGATAGCCCCCGAACCGCCTGGAATCGCACCACCGCCGGCGGCCGAAACGGGCCAGTCGGCGGCCGGGGGCAATGGCGGCGATGAAACCGCCGCACCGCCGGCACCGGCACCGGCGCCAACGACAGAATACATTCCACCGGAGAAACAGTAGCGTACATGACCAAAACCGACCTGAAAAACCTGACCCTGCCCGCTTTGGAGCAATTTCTCCAAGGCCAGGGCAAGGAACGCTTCCGCGCCACGCAGATCTTCAAGTGGATCTACCAGCAGGATGCCCGTTCGTTCGAGGAGATGACCAACATCTCCAAGGATCTGCGCCGGGAACTTGCGGAATCGGCCTTTATCAGCGACCTGGAAGTGGAGGCGGTGGAAGAGGGCGGGGACGGGACAAAGAAATACCTGTTCAAGCTGGATGACGGCCAGGCGGTCGAGTCGGTGCTGATCCCGATCGAGGGACGAAACACCCTCTGCATCTCCTCCCAGGTCGGTTGTGCCATGGCCTGCGAGTTTTGCCTGACCGGCACCTTCAGGCTGACCCGCAACCTGACCACGGCCGAGATCGTCAACCAGATCATGGCCGTCAGGCGGGATGTGCGCGAAAGCGGGGAAGAGATCAGGAACATCGTCATGATGGGCATGGGCGAGCCGCTGCACAACCTGGACAACGTCATACCGGCCATCCAGATCATGATTGACGGCAACGGCCTGCAGCTCTCCAATCGCCGCGTGACGGTCTCCACCTGCGGACTGGTGCCGGAGATGGCGCGGCTGGGACGCGAGGTCCCCAACGTCAACCTGGCCATATCCCTGAACGCCACTACCGATGAGCTGCGCAACCGGATCATGCCGGTCAACCGGCGCTACCCGCTGAAGGAACTGTTGCGGGCCTGCCGGGAGTTTCCGCTGCCGGGCCGGCGCAAGGTGACCTTCGAGTATGTCATGCTGGGGGGGGTCAACGACTCGCTGGAGGATGCCAAACGCCTGCTGCGGCTGATCAGCGATATCCCCAACAAGGTCAACCTGATCCCCTTCAACGAGCATGAGGGGTGTGACTTCAAGGCCCCGACCCAGGCGGCCATCGACGCCTTTCACACCTACCTGATCGACCGCCATGTCACGGTCATCACCCGCGACAGCCGCGGCAGCGACATCTCCGCCGCCTGCGGACAGCTCAAGGGACGTCTGCAGAAATAGACCTGCACTGATAAATTAGCTGCTGAGATTGTCGTTGTGATGAAAACAAAAGAACCTGCCGGGATATGAAATCCGGCAGGTTCTTTGTTTCAGGCCTGTTTACCAGGGTTATATCGAATTTGAAGGGTTGCGGCGGCTGCGGTACTCAACCACCGGCTGATTCACCGGTCCGCGACTCGAGCGACCTACGGCCGGCTTTGCAGCACCCGGCTTGGCGGAAGAGCCCCAGCTTTTGCCTGATCCGGAAGAGGTTTTGGGCTTGCCACCCGGCTTGCCGAAGCGGTTGCCGGCGGATGAGCCCGGCCGCCTGGCCCCGTTGCCGCCGGAAACCCGGCGCAGTACCGAGAGAGGCGCCAATCCTTCGATGTTCTGCTCAGGCAGTTTCTTGCCGATAAAGCGCTCGATGCGCTCCAGATAGTTCAATTCCGAAGAAGAGACAAAGGAAATGGCTATGCCGGTTGCCCCGGCGCGACCGGTACGGCCGATGCGGTGGACATAATCCTCGGCAAAGCGCGGCAGGTCGAAATTGATGACGTGGGTGATGCCGTTGACATCCAGGCCGCGTGCGGCCACGTCGGTCGCCACCAGCAGACGGATGGCACCCCGGCGCATGCGCTCGATGGTCTTGTTGCGGGCGATCTGGTTCATGTCGCCATGCAGGGCGGCGGCCGGATGACCGGCGCGGCTGAGTTCGCGGGCAAGTTCATCGGCATCGCGCTTGGTGGCGGAAAAGATGATGGCCCGGGTCAGACTGGTATCGTTAACCAGGTGACGCAGCAGATCCTTCTTGTGGCTCAGATTGTCGGCCACATGCAGGCGCTGCTCGATCAGGGCGTGGGATGAGGTCCGCACGGCCAGCTCGATCCGCAGCGGATTGTTGAGCATCTTCTCGGCCAGGACCAGCACGGATTTCTCCATGGTGGCGGTGAACATCAGGGTCTGACGGGCGCTGGGGGCGCGTGACACGATTTTTTCCATGTCCTCGCTGAAGCCCATGTCCAGCATACGGTCGGCTTCGTCCAGGATCAGCATCTCCAGGCGGTCCAAGCGGATGCTGCCGCGCTCCAGGTGGTCAAGCAGACGACCGGGGGTGGCAACGATAATATCAACCGGTGCGGAAACCAGGCGCAACTGATCGCGGTAGGGCATGCCGCCCAGTATGGAGCCGCAGCGCAGTTTCATGCCGCGGCCATACTTGCAGGCGGCATCCATGACCTGGCCGGCCAGTTCGCGGGTAGGGGTCAGGACAAGAATGCGGGGGCCCTTTCCGGGACCCGTCGAGGGCACCGTCAGCCGCTCCAGGGCAGGCAGTATAAATGCAGCGGTCTTGCCGGTGCCGGTCTGGGCAGTGGCGATCAGGTCATTGCCTGCCATAACCACCGGGATGGACTGTTCCTGGATCGGGGTGGGGACGGTGTAGCCACAGGCGGTAATCGCCTTGACAATGGCCGGGTTAAGATTGAATTCTTCGAAGGTCATGCGTGTTTTCCTTTTTCCGGGCGGTGTCGGGGTTGGGAGCGCACACGGGCCGCGGGATCATACAACATGATCCGCTGGACGGAGACGGCAGTATCGCGTGTGCAAGGCTGTACACTACCGCCATGTTCAAACTTCGCGGTAGCAATCTTCGCCTGCCAAACGTAATGCCGTGTTCAATAGCGGGGATTGAATCAGGGGTCGGTAAGCGATGATCAAAAAGAAAACAACGGACACCATGCCGTTGTTCGTGTGACAGTCGAAGCATATTATACGTATTTTGCATGGATTGCAAGTTTTATTTCGGTTCGGCGACGCATCAATGCCTTTAAAGGGCACACGGCCGCAGCAAGCGGGCTCATTACGCGGTGTAACCCGCCGATCAAAACCATTCCCTGCTTTCACCGTAGACGGAACCCGAAAATTCGTGCATTATTCCGCAACTCATTTCACCATCGACGTTCGAGGTCAGCGTGCCCAAGAGCCGCACAGCCCTGATATTCTCGCCGCTCTTCAACAGCTACAGCTATGGCGACGACCATCCCTTCAAGCTCCAGCGCTACCATGTGGCCCGGGATCTGATGGAGGCCTATGGCCTGCTGAAACTGCCCGGCATGGAGATTCGTGACTGCCGGCCGGTGGATGATGACCTGGTGCTGACCTTTCATGACCCGGACTATATCGCCAGACTGAAGGAGTTCAGCGCTGCCAGCGAACCGCGGGCCGACTTTCGCTTCGGGCTGGGAGATGCCGATTGCCCGGTCTTCCAGGGGCTGTACGACTGCGCCGCGCTGGGGGCCGGGGCGACCTTCGAGGCCGCCCGGCTGGTGGAGGAGGAGGGTTTCGCCATCGCCTTCAACATGGCGGGCGGCTGGCACCACGCCCATCGCGCCAAGGCCTCGGGCTTTTCCTATCTCAACGATGCCGTCCTGGCCATCAACTGGCTGGTTGCCCGCGGCCGGCGGGTGCTCTACCTGGACATCGATGCCCACCATGGCGACGGCGTCCAGGAAGGTTTCTACGACAGCGACCAGGTACTGACCATCTCGCTGCACGAGAGCGGCATCTACTTTTTCCCCGGCACCGGTTTCGAGGACGAGACCGGCGAGGGCAGCGGCAAAGGCTACTCGGTCAACATTCCCCTGCTGGCCCATACCGACGACGCCCTCTACATGAAGGCCTTCGACGAGGTGGCCTACCCGCTGATCGCCGCCTACGACCCGGATGTGATCGTCACCCAGATCGGGGCCGATACCTTTCGGACCGACCCGCTCACCCGGCTGGAGATCACGACCCACAGCTATGGGTACATCATGCGCAAACTGAAGGCTCTCAAAATACCCTGGGTGGCCCTGGGAGGTGGCGGCTACGATCTGCTGAACACCTCCCGCGCCTGGACCATCGCCTGGGCGGAGATGAACGGCGTCAAACTCGCGCCGGCTCTGCCGGAGACCTTCGTCAAAACGATCCGGGCGCTGGGCTATCCGCACCGTTCGCTGCTGGATGCCATGCACTGGTCGGAAGAGCACGAACGCAACCTGGCGCTGGATGCCGTGGAAAAAAGTATCGCCAGGATCAGGGACACGGTTTTTCCAGGTATACTCGACAGATACGGTGCGATTACCGGGGAGTGAAGCGTCCTGGCAGCGCGCAGGATTGATTTTCAGCACTACACCCGTGTGTCGTCAAATTTTTCCCCATGAAAACAGGAGCACAGATGAGCGCCCAACCGGCACCACAACCGACGAAGATCGAAGCCATCCGCTACTACACACCACCGGCGGACTATCTCCTGACCGGCCGCGACGGGATGGTCCGCATTCCCTGGGATGGCAGACCACCCATCCCCTTGCTGGAGGAGGATTTCCCGACCATCGAGGGAGGCGCCGCTCCGGACTACGACATGGTCGGCCGCGGCATCTACCAGGCTCTGCGCCATAACCCGGACTGTTCCTTTGCCGCCGACTATGCGGCGATTCTGAAAGAGGCCTACCCGCACATCGTCTCCGAACTGGGCGGGCAGATCATCATGCTGGATGCGAAAGAGGTGGACACACCCTATCTTGACCGCAAGATAAACTTTCTCAAGATCATGGCCCTGTTCGACCCGGCCAACGCCGGCCTGCATCTGGAGATTGCCCGCACACTGGCTGACAAGGGGTCGCGACTCTCCACGCTGCATCAGGCCACCAGCAGTTGGTACGGGGCCGAGAAGGCGCTGACAAAGGCACTCGAACTTGACCCCGACAATGTTCTCGCGGTATACGAATACGGCGAAGCGCTGTATGTGCTAGGCCGTTATGAAAGGGCCGCCGAGGTGTGGCAATCCATCACGGCCGGTCTCGACCTGTCCGGGCAGCGCAAGATAGAGACACGCATAGCAGCCATTTTGGCCGGCAAATTGCCGCTGGTTCCGCCGGTTGACTACCTGACCGCCATCTCGGTGGCCGTCGAGTCGCATCATGCCGGCCGCGCGGATGAGGCGGCCGCCATAATCGAGGATGTACTGGCGGACCCGGTCTTTGCGGAACAGTTCCCCATGAACGAGATCTATTATCTGCTGGGAACCTGCTACCAGGAGTTGGGCATGGCGCACGAGGCCGCCGAGGCCTTTAAAAGGAGTTAGACATGTTTGGTTTCAGTACGGCGGACTGGATATTCATCGGTTTCATCCTGGTGGTTATCTATGCGTGCGTCACGGTCAGCGCACGGATCCAGAAGAAGAAAGGCAGCGACTCGTGAGCAGGGACAGCCGGGAAGATATCGAACATGACGACGATCAGCAGCGGCCAATGGCCATCGTGCTGCTGGGCGGGTTGTACCTGTTTTTCTTTCTGTTGACCATGTCCACCTTCGGGCATCCGTTCCCCTTCATGGGAACGATCCTGCAGGGAAAACCGGCCGAAGCCATGGTCTTCGTGGACAGTCTGATCTGTCTGTACCTGTTCCTGGGCCTGATGAAACGCCAGAGGCTGACCTGGTATCTCCTAATCGCGTACAATTGTTTCGAGATCGCCAATACACTGGTCAATCTGCGGTTCATCACCGCGCAGGAGGTGGAGAAAATCGCCGGTCAAGCGGTCGATCCCCAAGGCCTGATCGTGAACAACATCTCGGTTGCAGTGGCCATTCTCCTGCTGACCGTCTTCATCTATCGACACCGGGAGTTCTTCAACAATCGCTCAAATTATCTGTTCTGATGTTGAACGGCATGGATAGTGCATTTCTTAGATTTTGCTTACTATCAGAGGTACGTCTATGCAGCGTGTTGCGATTGCAGTGTTCATCCTCCTTATGCTTGTCTCCGGTTGCGCCGGCCTGAAGGAAGCCCGGCCGCTGCTACCGGTGGCCGAGTACGAGAAAATGGTCGTCGGCCGCCTGGATGCAGACTATGTCGGCACAGACAACTGCGTGGCCAAGTGCCACAAGCATGACAAGATCACCGACTTCTTCCGGCACAGCGTCCACGGCGAGCAGATCAAGGCCGAAACCGGGCTGCCGCTGGTAAACTGCGAATCATGCCACGGCCCGGGCAGCCTGGCCATCGCCAACATCGAAGAAACGAAACGTACCCTGGGTGAGGCGGGTGACAAATGCGACACCAGCAAACTGCTCGACCTCAAGCAACTCCCCCCCCAAGCCCAATCACTTATCTGCCTCAGGTGCCATTCCGCGGCAGCCACGCCAACCCTGGCGAACTGGCACACCAGCGTTCATGCCCTGAACGATTTGAGTTGTTTCTCATGCCACAAACTCCACGAAGGTCCCCAGCAGAAGGTCAGCAAAAATGCCATGGCCGAACTCTGTTACGGCTGCCACCCGGACGTGAAGGCGCAGTTCCGGCTATTTAGCCATCATCCGATCGAAGGGGCGGTGTTGAGCTGCTTCGACTGCCACGACCCGCATGGCTCCACACAGCCCATGATGCTCAAGGGTGTCTCCCAGAAAGACCTGTGCACACGCTGTCATATGGAGAAAAGCGGCCCCTTCGCCTATGAGCACGGCGACGTCACCGAAAACTGCAGCAACTGCCACAGCCCGCACGGATCGGTCAACCGCAGGTTGTTGTCGGCCGCCATGCCGTTTCTCTGCATCCAGTGCCACAATCCGGGCCATCGCAGCACGGTTACCCCCGGATCAAGCCCTCTCTTTGCCAACCGCTGCACGGACTGTCATTCCTCCATCCACGGCTCCGATACCCCCGACAACCGCGGCTTTGGTACGTTGAGAAAATAGCCATGAGCCAGCGCAAACCGACGACATCCATGCTGGGGAACAAATGCCTGTGCGCGGCTTTGGCCCTGCTGGTCACCCTGCTGTGCACCTCCCCGCTGCGGGCGGAAATCGAAACAACGGACCTGCCGGAAACGGATAAGGTCAGCCAGAAAGCGGCGGTCGCGACGCACAGTTATGCCTCGGCAGAGAGCGGGCATCGTTTTATCACCCCGGACGGCCCCCTGGCGGCGGCATCACCCTACGGTCGGCTCACATCCGGCGTAACCGGCGGATTCTCGGCCGGCACCCTCGGCTCGGACCTCAAGCTTACGGTTGACGGCAATTTTCTCCACGAGGATGATTACCACACGGAGCTGTTCTTCGACTATGCAGGCCAGGTGCGTTTCCATGCCGAAAGCGGGGCCTTGTGGCACAATCTGCTGCGCGAGCAGGTAAACACCGGAACAGTGCCCGCCCTGACCCCGCGCACCCTTGACCAGGACGTAACCTACGGTGTCCGCACCGGCATCAGCCAGGCGGATACCCGTATCAAGCTGGGCAACAACCCGATCCATCTCAATCTCGGATACGGGGAGCTGAGGCGGGAGGGGTACGGGCAGCTGCGCTTTTCCGACCATTACTTCGGCCCGGATGCGAGCTCCGTCATCACGGAGGCCGCCCGGGTCGACCAGACCACCCGGGCGGGGAAAATCGGCCTGGATGCCCATCTGAGGCTATTCGACGTCTCCTATGACTTCCTCATCCGCGATTTTTCGAATGACGCGGCAGATCCCCGCTATACCTTTACCAACAACGCCCTTGGCGCCCTTATCCCCGGAAGCCAGGCCCACGACGTCATACCCGACAACCGCGTGACCTCGCACACGATCAAGCTTTATACCAATCTCAGCGGAGGTCTGGTCGGCTCTGCCTCCTACAACCTCACCCAACGGGAGAACAACGGGGGACACGGCGAGGCCGTACCTTCCAGCCGCCCCTCCGATGCCATTCATTCCGTAGCGGGTGACGTCAGCTACACACCCTCCCGGCAGTACTCGTTTGCCCTCAAATACCGCCACCGGGAAATTGACCGCAGCACCCCCGCGACCCTGTATTACCCCTATTCCCAGGTACCTCCCTTCTCATCCACGCCGGGTGACCTGTCGGTCCGGCCCGCCACATCCTCGATCAGGGATATACTGACCTTCTCCGCCACGTTCCGTCCGCTCCCGCAGGTGATATATCGCCTGGAGTACAATGCGGAACGGGAGGAGCGCGACAATATTCCCGACACCCTGGCTCCGGCCGGCACAAGCCCCGCGCTCCGCTCGGACAGCCGCCTGACCCACACCGGCACCGCCACCTTCTACTGGAAGCCGGCCCGGGGCGCCAAGGTAAACGCCACCTACATCTATGCCAGCTGCGACAACCCGGCCTATTCCGCCTCCTTTTCGGATCAACACACCGGAAAGCTCCTGATCACCTACACCACCAACACCCGCTGGGGGCTCTCCGCCAACTATATCGCCCGCCAGGAGTCTGTGGACAACAGCAGCGCCCAGGTTTCAAAGCTGCCGCGGAACAGCCGCTCGGATTCCGCCAGCGCAGCGCTCTGGTTCAGCCCGGCCGAGCGCCTGACCCTGACGACAACCTATTCCTTTCTGCAAACCGATACGGACCAGACCGTTCTGTTTACAAATCTGTCACTCGGCACTCTGGCCGCCAGCAATTACCGGGCGCTGGCCCATGTGTACGGCCTGGATGCCGTCTATGCGCTCTCGGACGACCTGGACCTTTCCGCCTCACTGCAGCAGGTCCGGTCTTTTTCGCGCTTCCTGGTCCCGCCGAGAT
>JAJYBH010000192.1 GCA_021779135.1 Deltaproteobacteria bacterium | reverse complement strand
CGCCCTACTCACTTCTAAAATCAATTACGTGAGTAGGGCGCGACCCACACTCTTGACCCCGCTGTCAAGCTGTTTTTTCGGGCAAAACAACATTTTTCAAAGATCGCTGCAGAAGTCTAAAGTCCAGACAGATATTCTCCCTTGAACTTATCACTGGTCCTGCTACATCATGCCGCCGCTCATTGGGGTGGTAGGAGTTGTGGTCCCGCCGGTAGTGTTCCAGAAATACCGGTTGCTGGTCATGTTGCGAAACAGGCCCGAGTAGTTCGTGAAGCCGGTCATGGGCATTGCACCCAGTTGGGCCTGCATCTGTGTCATCATACCGGTCATGAAGGTACTGGAAATCGCGTTTACCGCGATCGCCGGCATGTTGCTGTTGATCGTGCCCATCATGCCGCGGTAGCGGTTCAAATTCATGACATTGCCGGGCATAACGAGACCTGCCTGTCCAGCCATAAGACCGGCCATCTTCTGGGCATTGACGTGCATGGTCTGGTACTGGGTCGCGTTCATCGTTCCCGGTTGGGAGCCGGCTACATAGTCCGCCATCATGTCGATGCCGGCCGGCAGGTTCATCTGGTTGCGAAGTTGAGCCATGGCTTCGGTCAAGGTCATAGCCGGCCTATTCGGGATGGGGGACATTTTCTCCCTGATGAGGGTTGACATGGGGCTGATGAAGTTGCTGCTGTGCGTTCCGAATACGGCTGCTGCCGGCATGCTGAGGACATAACTGTCTGAAACCGGTCCCGTTTCCAGGTCAGTGGTTTGGCCTTTGATCGCCATTGCTACAATCGGGTATTTGCCGACATCGGCGGGATCAACGTTCATCAGAGTATAGGCGCCGTTAGCGTCGGTAGTGGTGTGCGGCTCACCCGCGTCCAACTGGTAGTTGTTGTTCTTGTCCATAAATACGGTTGCACCAACAAGATAGCCGTCAGCGACCTTGCCGGAGACTGCGGCCGATGATGCCGGGGTACTTCCGCTACCACCGCACCCCGCGATAAGGCCAACGGTTAAAAGTGCTGCAATTGTAACGAGATATTTTTTCATGATTGGATATCCTTTCGGGTCTGGGGGTTAGAAATCGAAAAACACTGCTAATCCGGTACCATAATCGGGGCTGTTGGTGGTAATCCCCTTGGCTACGTATCCGTCGATACCGGTGTGTTTTGTTGCCTGATATTTCAGCTTCAGCCGGACTTCCAGCAGACTGCTTGCCCCATCTGCCGGCGGAGTGGTGCCTTTGATAAGCAGGATGGGGCGGAAGTTATCAGCAACCTGGTATCCTACGCCGGCGTTGTAGGCCATATAGTTTCTGAGCGGGAGTTGCGCGCTCCTTCCCTGCACGGTGTAGCCCGCTTCAGCAAACGGGTTCCAGTTGCCGAACCACTTTGAGATCTCTACGGAAAGCCCTTCATCGAACTCTCCGGTTCCCAGTGACTTGTTCTTATCGGCTGTTGGAAATTTGACAAAAGCCATGGGACGGATTTGCGGAATCGACGCTTTCTCTGGCACCAATACATAGCCAACCTTGAGGGTAATATCGCCAAGCCCGCTCTCTGATTGATTCGTACTGGCTGAAGCGGGGGACATGCCACTTCCGGAAGTGGCCATGCCGCCGATTCCGGGAACGGGCAGCATCGTTGTTCTGCTGCCCTGCATGCCTCCGCGGCCGATGCTGGAAACCACATTGCCGTTACTCTGGTAGACGAAAGGGATTTCGAGTAACAGGCCAAGGCGGTCGGTTGGACTGACCATCAGGGTTAATGGCGCAAAGATGGTCTCTGTGCGCGTGTTGGTTCCGTATCTCCCGGAACTGAACTCGAAGCCCTGGCCAATGGAATAGGGGTATTCCACTGCTTGAACGAGTGTGGCAAAGACAAATATTGTTGTCAGGACGATTATTGAGCTCGCTGTTTTTCGGATGTTACTCGTAGTCACGATTATTTCTCCTGTCTATAACGGCGCCATTCTGATTTAGCGACGCATCATGCCTCCACCACTCCTCATCATGCCTCCTCCACCCCGCATCATGCCTCCGGCTGGACTCTCCGTACGCATGCTGCCCAAGCCCATTCCGGACCAGGCCGGCTCACCTTTTTCACTGCGCAGATCCGTCTGTGCGCCGGTAGTCCGGTTTACAAGTTTCTGTGCCAATACGTACGATTTTCCATCCCTGCCCTCGGCCTTGGACCCCTTGACGGTAAGTTCATCATTCGGGCTGATGGCGATCCCCTTCTTTTCCCAGAACGATGCCGGCCCGACAGAGATGCTCAAGGTCTGATTATTGCTCTTGATCTCTACAATAACGTTTTCCTTCTCACCGGAATATGGCCGTGCGACCGCTCTTCCCGTCATCGTGCTGACGGTGTTGATGTCATAACCAGAGGTAAAATCCAGGCCGCTTTTCCCCCTGTCGTCGCTGCCGAAGAATCCGGCGAAGGCGCTGCCGATCGGCAGGCAGTTGAGAATAATTGTCCAAATGATGATTGAAATAAAATGGCCCGTAGTTCCCACGGATTACTCCAGATCAGTTAATATATTTCGATTGGCAATTAAATCCAGTGCATCATCCCCATGCAGCCGGTCAACGAAGCAAGTACCAGCAATAAGAGCAGAATCATCATGGATATTCTCATAGCATTCTCCTTTTTCCACCTGTGTGGTCCGTCACTCGGGGTCAATCACAAAAAAAACTAATTAGTTGCCGTTGCGACAGGCGCATTTTGTGCAGTCGGGCCCGCGCCGTTTCCATTCACCTGTCCATTCCGATGACCGGCATTGCCACCCGAGCCGCCTTGTTTCATGGTCTGTGGACCGGAACCGTTTGTTGGCATGGTGCGCTGCTGCATGCCATTGCCTGAGCCAGGTTGCATGGTCGATGCCATCTGATGAGTTCCGCCCATGCTGCCATATCCCTGCCCGCCTCCCATGCTGCCTCCCCTGGCGAATGCCTGACCGGCAAAAGAAAGGGTAACAAGGGCTGCTACTGCGTAAAGTACTGTGGTTCTCTTCATTGGTGTGTTCCTCCTCGTGGTTTGTTTGTTGCCGTAGGAAGTAGTACACAGCCCGTGCCAAGACCACGCTATTTCATAACAATCTATTATTGCTGCTTTTATTTTATGGCATTAAAATGAACATACCAAAATTGGTGCAGATGTTTGCACCTGTCGTGAGGGGAGTTGCACCACGTCAGGTTTCATCCAGCAGGCCGAAATCTTTCAGCTTGTACTGGAGCGTACGGCGGGAAATCCCCAGCTCCTTCGCTGCCAAACGTCGATTCTCGCCATGTTTGTGCAGGGCCTTGACAATCATCTCTTTTTCTACCAGCCTCAACAGGTCTTTGCTCTCAAGAGTTTCCCGCGCATTGGTACGCAGCAATTGATCAGGAAGATTGCCGAGCCTGATGAAATCCTGTGCCAGAATGACCCCTCGCTCCATGACATTCTGCAGTTCGCGGATATTTCCCGGCCAGGGGTAGGTTTTCATTGCTGTCAACGCATCCGGTTCGACCCCCTTGAGTTTCTTGCCGATCTGCCGGCTGAAACGATGCAGGAAGTAATTCGTCAAAATTGGCAGGGCGTCTATCCGTTCCCGCAAAGGGGGGAGTTGAAGCGGAAAGACGTTCAGCCGATAGTAGAGATCCTCTCGAAACCGCCGCTGTGCCACCTCATCCTGAAGATTACGATTGGTGGCGGCTATCACGCGTACATCAGCCCTGATCTCCTTGCTTCCTCCTACACGCTCAAAGACCCGCTCCTGAAGGACACGCAGCAGTTTTGCCTGTAGCGGAAGGGGCATTTCACCAATTTCATCCAGAAAAACAGTGCCTCCCCTGGCCAGTTCAAATTTTCCCTGCCGCGCCTGGATCGCCCCGGTGAAGGCGCCTTTTTCATGACCGAAGAGTTCGCTTTCCAGGAGATTCTCCGGAATAGCGGCACAGTTGAGTGCAACAAAGCCGGCCCTGTTCCTGGGGCTAAGCAGGTGTATGGTCCTGGCCACCAGTTCCTTGCCGGTGCCGCTTTCGCCATAAATCAGGACATTGGCAATGGTGGCGGCTACGTCATGCACCAGTTTTCGCACCGCTTGCATGGTCTTCCCCGCAAAGACAAGTTCTTCCGGTGGCAGTCCCGCAGCTTCGGCTTCCTTGAGCGTGAGGTACTCCCGGGTCCGCTCCTGGCCCTCAATTGCCCGATTTACCAAGGCAAGCAGCGTATCGGGATTTTCCAGCGGCTTGGTGAGGAAATCCACGGCACCCTCTTTCATTGCATTAACCGCCTCGTCCACCCTGCCGTAGGCGGTCAGAAAAATGAACAGGGGTGGACTC
>JAJYBH010000191.1 GCA_021779135.1 Deltaproteobacteria bacterium | reverse complement strand
GTTATGGCGCTCCCACCATTCAAAACAGGGGGGGCAAAAGCTATACTCGCCATTGCATTGCCTGCCGAGGCTGAAATGATTGTCGGAGCGCCCGGAACGCACGCCGTCGAGGTAAAGGTCTTGTCAGTGCCGAAGGTTGTGTCGACACTGTTCGTAGCCTTTACCCTGAAATGGTACGCGGTGTTGCAGGCCAATCCGGAAATCGATGCGCTGACAGTTGTGCCGCCGGTACCAGCAGAGACAAGACCAGCGGACACACTGCCACCGTAGCCGGTGGTCAGACCATAGTCAAAGGCCACGGTTGTTGCGGCGTTGTTGTCATTCACAGAGCCGTTCAATGTTGCCGTTGTTGCCGCAACTGGCGCCGCACCAAGGGTAGAGGCTCCCGGGGCAGCAGGTGGGAGCAGAAGGAACGCCGTCATGGTGCTTTCTGGCAGCGAAATTGCCGTCAGGTTAAAGTTGGTGGGTGTGCTGTTATAGTAATTTGAACTGGGAACGCTGGAACTGGTCAAATTTGTGTTATTTGCAGAATAAAAGAGTGTTGTCGAGTGACCACGGCATGATGCGCCAACCGACAACATATCGCAGGGAGATGTTTTTGCCTGCACCGGAAGAACGCCCTGGTGTCCGGGGGTTGTGGAATTTGCCGTGTAGCTGTTGATATTGTTGTTCGGAAACGTTCCTGCCGTACTGTCTATATGCAAAATAAGCAAACCACCTGGCCACGTCGATCCGAAGTTCCCCCTGAGCCCTTTGTCCCAATCTACTGGCTGGCGGTTTTCAACAAGGAAATACTCCGTCGCGCTCACCGCGGGAATGGCCAGCTTATAGGCTGCATTATTAGTTGAAAGCACATGACCAAGACTGATCGTGCCGGATGTTGCCGGAACGAGCGGAACGGTCCAACCCAGGAATTCGCGGGACCAGGCATCGAGTGATGTCGGTGTTGTGCCGCCATAAGGATCTGAATAGTCCCTGCCCCAACTGCCACCCGCCATCAAGGAGAAATTGCCCAGCCCCTGGTTCTGCCCTGATACATCGTAAAGGTCAGGCAGCCCGCACAGAGCATGGCCGAGCTCATGGGCAATGACACCCATTGGATGAAGTACACTGGAATCATTGAGCTCGCCACTCTGCGCCCAGCGCTGTACATTTTTTGTGCCTGCAGTAATTCCGGTTCCCGTGGTCGAATAGGCATGCGCCCATACGTTTGGCGCTTTGGTGGAGCCGGAGGCCTCATAACCGGCGTAGATGAAGTATATGGTGAGCTCTGACTGTTCCAGTGCCCCATTCCCGTTCGAATCATAACCCGCAAAATTCACAAATGTGGCAGCGTGAGCAAGCGCATGGTTCAGAATCGTTTTTTCAGTTGCCGCGACATAGTCTTTCCCATAATTTGGGTGAGTATCCGGAACCATTACGCTCACAACCCCGGCAGGGCTGCCGATCTGTGTGTGAGGCACCGGGGAGACGGTCATGAGTCCGAAGGAATTGTCCTTAAAGTACTTGGCAACCGATCGCGCATTCTCATCAAAAACCGACGTGTACCAGTTGGCTGGAGTCGTCTGCAATGCCCTGTCTGCAAAATTGATGAGCACTATCAATGCGTTTCTTGCACCGGAAACCGGTACCGGAAGCCAGTCACCCGGAGCAGCTTCTGCGCCGAAGCCGTCCGATGGCGCCGACGATTGAGGAGAAACCATCGATGAACTCTCCAGGCGTTGCTGGTAAACATCGTTCAGCATCTGGTGCATACGTAGCTCAAGGTCTTTATGGCGGGGTGGTCTGAGACCCTTGGGGGTCGCTGGTGGAACCTCGCCCCCCTTGCGCGAGACACGAATTCCGCTGAGACGAAGTGAACCGTCTTCGGCCTGTTCGGCATATTCCCAGTAACCCGATGCCTTGTTTTTGATAATCGTATGTCCGGTGTCCTCGGATTCAGTCCAACCCTGAAACTCGTCTCCACGGATTCGGGCCCTGATGGAGCTTCCGTCAGGCAGCACTATGTCGATCGGATCGGGTGAGGCGGGGCCTGCATAAAGTGGTGGGGTGAAGGCGAGGAAAAGTGCTACGGTGAGCAGCAGTGGCTTAAGCATATCCCTTTCCTTTGTTCAATCATTCGATGGCCTCTGCCAGCGCCGCCCCGCCGAGCAATCCCGCGTCATCCCCAAGAAGGGCTTTTTCTATGCAAAGCCCTTCATAGATCTGCGGAAAACAGCGCTGCTGGGTAGTTCGCCGAAGTGCCGGCAGCAGCAGATCAAAACTTGTTGACACGCCACCGCCAATAATGATCGCCTGAATATTGAGCGTATTGCTCAAGGATGCAAGACCAATTCCCAACCAGTATCCTAATTGATCAAATGCAGCCAGCGCTGCGACATTTCCTTTCCGTGCCAGTTCGGCAACCTCTTTCGCGCTAAGGGTTATAGCCGTCGATTCGGGCAGACCTTCACCCGCAAACCGAACCAGCGCTCCGGCCGAGACATACTGTTCGAGGCAGCCACGGTTGCCGCAGGGACAGGGCGGACCTTCCGGATCGACCGTGATATGACCGAATTCCGACGCAAAGCCACCACATCCGGTCCAGAGCTTGCCGTCCAGGATCAGACCGCTTCCCAGGCCGGTCCCGATGGTAATGACCATGCACGACAAAAAACCGCGGCCTGCTCCGAAGCGCTGTTCCCCCAGGGCAATCACATTAGCGTCATTGCCGCAGACCGTCGCCAGTCCGGTCCGACCCCCGACATATGCGGCCAGATTGAGGCCATTAAGCGGCTGCATATTGACCGATGAATGAACCATTCCATTCCGCCCGATCAGGCCGGGGACACCGATGCCGATCGCCCCTACAGAGACTCCACGCACCCCGGCGGCATCCTGCAAGGCTGTTATCTCGGAAAGCAGGCGCTGACAGAAGGCATCCCGTCCCTCTTCGATACGACTTGCGCATCGGCGGTGCTCAAATATGCTCCCCTTGTGGTCCACAAGGGCACAGCGCAGGTTGGTGCCACCGATATCAATGCCGATAAAATGTCGTTCCATATCAGGTTGCATCCTCTGCATCGAGTGCGGCTGCCAAACGTTCGTAGGCCACTATCAGCCCGTCGGGAATTACCCGCAAATCCCCGACAACAGTCATAAAATTGGAATCGCCGTTCCAGCGCGGCACAATATGAATGTGCAGGTGCTCCTCCACCCCCGCCCCGGCCGCCTTGCCCAGGTTGATGCCCACATTGAAACCATCGGGCTTGGCTACCCGCATCAGCAACTCACGCCCCCTGATTACCATATGCATCAGATCCAGCAGCTCGGCGTCGGAAAGTTCTTCCAGTCCCGCGATATGGCGCAACGGGGCCGCCATCAAGTGACCACCGGTATACGGGTAACGATTGAGCATAATGAGGGAATGGTCGCTCCTGGACAGGATCAGTCGCTCCCGGTCATCCTTTCCCTCGTGGTCCGGGCAGAAGATGCAGCTTTCGTCTGTCTTGGCGTTACTGACATACGACTGACGCCACGGCGCCCAGATGCGTTCCATGCGACCTCTCTTTTACAGGTTCAGTGAGATAATTATTGTAACCGGAGTCATAAAAAAACAAGCCATTTATACATTTATAAAACGATTTATTATTGAGCAGTAGTAACTGCTTGACAAATCTGCGAGCGGAAGTTTATTGTTTTTCACTTTTAATAAAAGAAACGGTCGCCAGGCACAATCAAACGCTTATTTTTTTACCATAACTAAAACAAGGGAGACCATAATGGCAAAATTCAAGGATTCACTCGAATACCACTCCAGCGGCAGAAAAGGCAAGATCGAGGTTGTCTCGACCAAACCGTGCCAGACCGCCGCCGACCTTTCGCTGGCCTACTCCCCCGGCGTAGCCGAACCCTGCCTGGCCATCCAGCAGAATCCTGAAGACGCCTACAAGTACACCGCCAAAGGGAACCTGATCGCAGTCGTCTCCAACGGCACCGCCGTTTTGGGCCTGGGCAACCTGGGCGCCCTGGCCGGCAAACCGGTCATGGAGGGCAAGGGCGTCCTCTTCAAGCGCTTTGCCGACATCGACGTCTTCGACATCGAGCTCGACACCGAGGATCCCGACGAGATCATCAAGGCCTGCCAGCTTTTGGAGCCGACCTTCGGCGGCATCAACCTGGAGGACATCAAGGCCCCGGAATGCTTCTACATCGAAGAGACCCTCAAGAAGACCATGAACATCCCGGTCTTCCACGACGACCAGCACGGCACCGCCATCATCTCCTCCGCCGCTCTGCTCAATGCCCTGTACCTGGTGGACAAAAAGATCGAAGACATCCGCATCGTCGTCAACGGCG
>JAJYBH010000190.1 GCA_021779135.1 Deltaproteobacteria bacterium | reverse complement strand
GTGCCCTGGCCGCCCACGCGCGGCCAGAACTGGACCGGCTCGGAATCCGTTATGCCGGCGAGGTCAAGGGGGTACTCAATTCGGGGCGCATGACCGAGGGGTACATCCTCCAGATCCTCGACGACCTCAACGAGGGGCTGACCGAACTGTATTTCCATCCCGGCCTGCTGCCGGACGCCGAAATATCGCGCCGCATGCCGGATTACCAACACGAGGCGGAACTGGCCGCCATCATCAGCCCGAGCATCAGGACAAAACTGGCGGAATTGCACATCGGGCTCCGCAATTACCGGGGAGAGACAAAAGACTATGCTTAAGACTGTGATTGTCATGTTTCTGGCGATATGCGCCGGGACCGTGGGCGATATACTGCTGGCCAAGGGCATGAAGGAGATGGGTGACATTTCGGCCATGAATCTGCGCGGGATCATGGATGCGGCCATCCGGGCTCTGACCAGTCCCAAGCTGATCTTTGGCACCGCCATGCTGGCAGTGTTCTTCTTTCTCTGGCTGGCCGTGCTTTCCTGGGAGGATCTCTCGGTGGCGCTCCCCATGCAGGCGCTCAACTACGTCCTGGTGGCCTTCCTGTCACAGTACTTTCTGGGTGAGGTAGTTTCGCCGCTGCGCTGGGCCGGCACCCTGCTGGTCTGCGTGGGGGTTATGATGATCACCAAAAGCGGCATCAACTGATTGTGCGGGAGGAATCACACATGACTGACAGCAAGCGCGTCGCGTTTCTGGGCGGCGGTAACATGGCCGAGGCGATCATCAAGGGTCTCCTGCGGGAAGACTCACCGACGGCGCTGATGGTTGCCGAAATATCGGTCGAGCGCCGGACTCACCTGGCAAAGACCTATCCGGGCATCCGGGTGGTGGAGAGCAGTGCCCAGGCGGCAGACTGGGGTGATGTGGTCATCCTGGCCGTCAAGCCGCAGCAGGCCACCAGTGTCCTGACGACCATCCGACAGGCGATTGGGCCCGACAAGCTGGTCGTCTCGATCATGGCCGGGGTACGCAGCGCTTCCATTGAAGATGCTCTGGAGAGCGGGGCACGGGTGGTGCGCGTCATGCCCAACACGCCGGCCCTGGTTGGGTGCGGGGCAACCGCAATCTGTGCCGGGCGGAACGCCGACGGCGCGGACCTTGATTGTGTGGAAACCGTCTTTGCCCAGACAGGCCTGGTGGTGCGGGTGGATGAAAAACAGATGGACGCGGTAACCGGCCTCTCCGGCAGCGGTCCGGCCTATGTCTTTACCTTTGTCGAAGCGCTCTCCGATGCCGGTGTAAAAAACGGACTGGCCCGGGATGTCGCCTCCAAGCTGGCCCTGCAGACCGTGCTCGGTGCGGCCCGCCTGCTGGCCGAAACCGGAGAGCATCCGGCAAAACTGCGCGAACAGGTCACCTCTCCCGGTGGTACAACCATCGCCGGACTGCATGTGCTTGAAAATGGAAAGTTCCGTGGCACAATCATGGACGCCGTGGATGCCGCCAGCAAACGATCGAAGGAACTGGCCGGTAACTAGAAACTGCCGACAGGTCTTTACAGAAAAAGGACAACCATCTACGGTTGCCCTTTTTTATTTCACGTTTCCCACCCCGAGAATCCCCAGCAGATCCCTGAATTCCGCCTCCGATAGTTTCACCGGCCGCATGCGCGCAGCGGCCCTGATGGCGCGGGGATTATCCAGCCAGCGTCGCAGGCGCCCGGCATTCCACTCCTCATCATCCTTAAAACTCTTCGGATAAAAAGGAGACAGCACGCCCGACAGGTTGGGCCCCGCGTCTCCCCGCCCTAGCGCGCCCAAGCGCTCCGTCAGCATCTGGTGGCACGGGCCACACTTGATACTGAACAGGTCCCTGCCTGCTGAGCCCGCCTGATCGAAATGCACCACCTGCGGCCGGGCGGCAGGGGCGGGGGGCTGGAGAGCTGCATCCGAAAGCAGGGCATTGACCACGGCCGTCACCTGCGTCTCCTTCATATGAAAATCGGGCATGTTCTGCACCGGCCGTAGAATGGATGCCGCCAGTTCCCCGGGCGACCTGCGGACCGTGGCCTGATCGAGGCTGACCGACAACCTGTTCCCCTTGCCTCCGATCACGTGACAGCGCCGGCAGGCATACTGCTCAAGCAGCCGGACTCCCACGCGCGTCAGGGGGTCGTTTGCCAGGGTAAAGCGGGCGTAGCGGCCGGCGATCAGCTGTTGGTGGGCGATGTTCTTGCGCTCCGAGGCCGGGTTTCCGCGGTGGCAGGCAGTACAGGAGCCCTGTCCGGCGTAATGCACCGGATGGCAGGACAGGCAGAGTTGCCGGGACAAGGCGGCCGAGGCCGTAGCGCCGGCCAGGAGAATCAGCAGTGCCGTTGTCAGAAGACGAGCGACCAATTTGGCCCCCGGAAAACCAGCGCCACGACCGTCAGCACCAGGATTGCAATGAAGGCGGCCATGGTCAGCAGCGATACGGCCCGTTGACCGGGCGGAAACCAGCGGGCGTGGTGACTGCGCATCTGTCCCGGCAGCCAGGGCAGGAACATGAACAGCAGGCCAAGAGTGATCATCGCATACATCATCCAGCGCGACCAACTGACCAGTTCCTGCGTCCAGAGCAGGAACCAGGCTGACTTGGCCGGGTTGGGGGTGGTGGCCGGATCAGCCACGGTCTGCAGCGGGGCCGGGAACAGGGCCGCCAGTACCAGCAGCGTCACAATCAGCAGCCACAGGGATCGGCCGATCATACGGAAGAAGTGCGGGGAGCTTTTGACAAAGCCGTCTTTCATAGGTACGGCAGCACCCCCTTGTTTTTTCTGACCCGGTAGAAATGCAGCAGGGAAAGCAGCAGGACCGTCAGCGGCACCATCACGATGTGCAGCGCATAAAAGCGCAGCAGCGACAAGGCCTGCCCGACCCCGTCCGGCACCAGCAGACTGCGCAGGAGTCCACCGAAGGGGGCCGTCAACAGCAGCTCCATGCCGGTCTGGGTGGCCCAATAGGCCAATTGGTCCATCGGCAGCAGGTAACCGGTGTAGGCCTCGAAGACGCACAGCAGCAGGAGCAGCATGCCGATGACCCAGTTCAGCTGGCGCGGACGATGATAAGCCCCGGTCAGGATCACCCGCAGGGTGTGGAGAAACAGCAGGACCAGCAAAGCGTGGGATGTCAGGCGGTGCAGGCTGCGCAGGTATGCGCCGCCCCAGACGGAGGATTCCAGAAACAGGACCGAATTGAAGGCCCGCTCCGGCGTCGGCTGGTAGTAGACCAGCAGCAGCATGCCGCTGGCCAGCATGACCAGGAAGGCGCTGAACGCCAGCCCGCCCAGGCAGAAGGTATAGCCGAGACGCAGGTTCTTCTCCAGCACTACGCGGGGGAAGAGATGTTTGAGGAAATCGGCGATCATTTCAATAGATATACACGTTTTTGAATGAGCTGGTAACTTAGAAATTCAGCGGACTTTCAATCTGTTCGCTGACAAATCATTTTACAGGGTACAAAGGAATGCGTATAGTTTCGAGGGATTATATATAAAACAATATATAAACACCTCGAAGACGAGCACTGAGGCACCATATGTATTTTAATTTCTGATAAGAATGCGACCCCCGCAATTCCGGATATGTGAAATTTCAAAGAGATGGTTACAGGTAGGACTGAAGCCTAACCATGGGGTGCTGCAGTGGAACCTGCAGATCCCGCTTGCCGTTGGCAGGAGGATATTTCTATGGTCTACAGACCGCACACCGACCGGAAACCGAAACGGTCGCCCGCCGGCGGGCCCATTCTATCGTGGCAGCTCCCGACTGACCCCGAGTCGCGATGGCCAGCCTTTGGCGCGGCCGTCGTGGTTATAGCTGGCCAGGCGTGGGTGGCCGTGAGCCTCTCGCTCAGTCCCGTCTGGCTGTTCCCGGGCGTCTCGGCGGTTATTCTGGTCGCTTCTGTGGCTGTCTACCTGCCACAGCGGACGGAACCCAGCCCGCTCATGCGTGCGCTCGCGGTGAGTCTTATCGGCATGCTTGTTATCGCAAACGCCATCAGTCTGGTTGAGCTCGTGCGGAATATCTTTGTCGGGGCATCGGGACTCAACCCGGTCGACCTGCTTCTCGTGGGCATTGTTCTGTGGGTCGTCAATATTGCAATCTTTGCCCTGGTGTACTGGGAACTGGACGGTGATGGACCCGATATGCGTGCCGACGGCTACCGGGACTTCCCTGACCTCGTCTTCCCGCAGCAGCAATCCGACCAAAAAGGGCTGGCTCCAGTCAACTGGAAGCCGACCTTTCCCGACTATGTGTATGTGTCGCTAACGGCCGCTACCGCTTTCTCGCCGACCGACGCAATGCCATATTCAAAGCGGGT
>JAJYBH010000070.1 GCA_021779135.1 Deltaproteobacteria bacterium | reverse complement strand
TCCGATCTAAAACGCCCCGCTTCCTGACCAGGAAACGGGGCGTTTTCTTCCACATCATGACTGTCTTCACTTTTTCCACTCCCTCTGGCGTGCTTCCAGTTCTCCGGACTCCACTTCGTTCAGAATCTCCAGGTAGGTCGCATACCGTTCCGCGCTGATGCGGCCCTGGGCAACCAGATCGATAACGGCACAGCACGGCTCGCTTCTATGGCGGCAGTTTCGGAAGCGACACGCCAACTCATGGGTTTCTTCAAAACCGGGATAATGGGCGGCAAGCTCCTGCATGCTGATGTCCACCAGGCCGAAGTCCTGGAATCCGGGCGTATCGATCAGCTCGCCGCCGTCCGGCAGCGCGTGCAAGGTAGAAACGGTGGTGGTATTGCAGCCCCGGTCATTAAAAACATTCAGCGCCCCCACCTTCAGATCGATCTCCGGACAGATGGCGTTCAACAGCGAGCTTTTTCCCACTCCGGTCGTGCCAACGAAGGCGCCGCGATGTCCCGCACCCAGAAACGCCAGTAACGGTGCGAGGCCGTCCCCCGTGACCGCACTCAGGGGAAAGACCATGACAGAGCCCGCATAGATGCCCTGTAGGGCTGCAACCGCATTGTCGGCCTGGTCCAGATCACACTTGTTGATCACCAGGAACGGATCCAGGCCGGCCGCGCGGGCCGCAACGACAGCCCGATCGATGAATCCAGCCGGAGGCAGGGGGAACGCGGCGACAACGATGCCAAGCACATCCAGATTGGCCCCAACCAGATGAACACCGCGCATGGCATCGCGGCGACGCAGTTCCGTACGACGTGGCAGCCGCTCCAGGACCTCGCCCCTGACCAGTACGTCATCACCGACAACATGGCCGGAACGTCGCTTGACACGCACCATGTCGCGCTCTCCGCCATCGTACAACACCTCTACCGCCACGCCGTGATGGGCGACAATGACGCCCCTGCGTTCAGGGGAAAGATCGGAGGCCTTGCTTGCTGTATGGCCGGAATCTGTTTTTTTGCGAGCTTTCACCTGAGATCCTTGTCTAGGCACTCCCGTGCCGTTCCTGCCACTGCATCCCATTGAGATCAAAATCCATGCGACAGTATAGCAGGCACACCACGGATAACAAGCAACTCGTCAGATTACACGGTATTTTCACCGCCGCAACCGCCACATGTGGGCAAACAAATCTTGAAACTGTATACATTTTGCGTTAGAGTGTTTCACTGAATTTACCACTACCAGTCTGGATAAACCCGAGGGGAGAACATCATATGAGTGACAACCAGGTCTGCTACACATTTGACGCGGCCGTGGAAATGGCCATCAAGATGGAGGAAGAGGGTTTCCGCCACTATCTTGCCGCCATCCGCAGCGTAACCGACAGGGGAGCCCGGGAGATTCTGCGTGAAAATGCCCTGGATGAGCTCAATCATAAGCATCAGCTTGAGAAGGCACTGCTTGATGGGCGCATGGCTGGCGGCGAAGAGCTCGATAAGCCGATACCGACCATGCATCTCGATTACATCCTGAAAAAGCAGGAACTGGGACCGAAGTCAGGTGTGCGTGAAGCAATAATCTACGCCATCCATCTTGAAAAAGATGCCGTGGAATTCTACGGCAAGGTTGCCGGCGGCTGTGCCGGGGCTCCGATGGGTAACCTCTTCAAACAGCTCTACACCGAGGAAAGCCGTCATCTCCAAACACTGGAAGATCTCTACGAACAACATTTCATGACCGAGAACTAAAAATACATTCAACTATCTTAATTATTTTGTAATTTTAAAAAATACCTGTTCAGGATTGAACAGATGTCAGACAGAAGAAAAGCCCCTTGATTTATTGAGGGGCTTTTGCTTTTGCACTGTATGGCCGGCAGCAGTTCCAGGCGGCGGTCTCGGTGTTGAGCGGGCGACTTGCAGGGACACAGCGAAGATCGTTGCTTGAGCAACTATTATTTCACGGGTTTGCTTGACAGCTGTATTTCACATGGTATTAGTATTGTTAAATTATTGATTTATTATCTATCGAGAAATCTAAAATCATTCAGTAAGGGGATGTCAGAATCCTTCGGGTCAACCAGCAGGTGAAAATAACTGCAGATAATTAACAGTGGAGGGTACTGCAATGAAAAATTGGCCGGTCAACATCTGCTTGTTGTCATTACTGATGATGTTTCTGTTAGCTGGTTGTGGAGGTTCGAATAGTAATAACACAACAAGCCTGCCCACTCAGGTGGGTTCGATTACCGTGACACCGGCAGACACTCAGCTGACCGTGACATGGGCGGCCGCGACGGGAGCTACAAGCTATAAGGTCTATTATAACACCACCAATAACAGTTCTACGGCTACTGAATTCACCGGGGACAATAACGCTGCCGATACAACCTGCAATGTCACTGGGTTGACCAATGGCACCGCTTACTACGTGTGGATAAAAGCTCTTAACAGTGCAGGCAGCAGCGACTTCAGCTCCGCCTCATCCCCCGGCACTCCAGTTGCCGCTGTAATTGTTCCGGCAGCACCGGGATCGCTTGCAGTGACCGCGGGAGACGCGCAACTGACCGTAACCTGGGCAGCCGTGACAGGAGCTACAAGCTATAAAGTCTATTTTAACACCGCCAATAACACTTCTACAGCAACGGAATTCACCGGGGACAGTAACACTGCCGATACGTCATGTACCATAACGGGGTTGACGAATGGGACTCCATATTATTTTTGGGTAATAGCATCTAACAGTGCTGGCAATAGTAACTTCAGTCCAGATACATCGCCTGCAACTCCGGTAGCCACCTTCTATACAGTGAACGCCGCCACTGGGGATGACACAATCGGTAATGGTACCACAATTCCATACAAGACCATCACGAAGGCACTTTCGTTAACAGTCTCCGGCGCCTCCGTTACCGTCGGCCCCGGTACGTATGATGCCGCACACGGTGAGTCCTTTCCGATCATCGTCCCGGCGGGCGTCCGCCTGATAGGTGATGAAACGAACAAGGGTAACGGCACAGCCCCGACCACGATCAATGGCGGCGGGAACGTATCAGGCATTTTAACGTTTATCTCGGCAGCGGTCGTCCCGCTCGACAACACCGTCGTGGCCGGTTTCATTATCACGGGCACGGCGCCAAACCCCGCAGTTCAGGCCCCTATGGCTGTCATTGTCAAGAACGACTCTGTGACCATCCGGAACAATCGACTCGTTAATTCCGGAAAAAACGGCATCTACTTCTACGGAGGTGGAAATAACAGCGTGGTAGCTGGCAATGTCATCCAAAGCAACGGCGTCGGCAACAACGGAAACGGCATCTCGTTCATCAACGGGACCGGGCCTGGAGTCCGGGTCGAGAACAATATCATCAGTCTTAACGTATATGGAGTCGAATACGACGCCCCCGCCACATCGGGTGATCTCGGTGGCGGAGCGATGGGAAGCGCGGGTGGCAACATCATCTCAGGCAACTCCAACATAGATCTTTGGACCAACGTCGACGCCGGTGTAACGATCTCCGCGCGGAACAACTTCTGGGATCATGTTCCACCCACGATCACCAGTAGTTCAAGCGCGACCGACTTCGACATTTACAACCAGTTCGGAGCAAATGTCGATACGACGGGAGCTGCGCTGGTACCGTAGCCGCAACACTACAAAATGTGGCCGGTTCAGATGCAAGATTCAGAGGACTGAAGGGGATGACGCAGGTCGGTGGCAATTTTCACCTTGCGGATTTGTCAACCATATAATCCGCAAGATCGTCATCGCCACCGGCGCAGTTATGACTTTTGCGGGTAAGGCGGGTACGAGCGTCTCCAACCCGAATACTTGAATTGTAGAAGCAAAAGGCCCTTAACAGTAGATGGTTAGGGGCCTTTTGCTTTCTATTGATAACCGAACATCCCGCCCAGATCATCAAGCAAGGCCCATCAGCCCAACATGCCAATTTAGTGTCATCTTCAAAGGGCCAGCATAACGTAATGCCGTTCCCACATTTTCAAATGCATTAGAAAGGCAGGGGTATCCAAATCGGTCCTGCCGTTTTTTTTGCCATCTACCCTCCATTTGGCCCTTCACAACAGTAACGTCCATGCTATAATCAGACAAAAGCAGTCTTGATTCGGTCTGCGTTCAGGTATGTTTCGAACATGAGGTGTCCGCCATGAACTGCGTTACCCGTATTCTAACAGCCATCGCTTTTATTCTTCTCCCGCTGCTGCAGCTCCGGACAGCGCCTGCACTGGCAGCCACCGAAAAGGCCACCTTTGCCGGCGGCTGTTTCTGGTGCATGGAAGCCCCCTTCGACAAGCTGCCGGGTGTGCAGTCCGTTACCTCCGGATACACCGGTGGACAGGTTAAGAACCCAACCTATGAGCAGGTTTCCGCCGGCGGCACAGGACATGCCGAATCGGTGCAGATCGTCTTCGACCCTGCAAAGATCAGTTACGCCAAGCTGCTGGATATCTTCTGGCGCAACATCGACCCGACTGTCAAGGATCGCCAGTTTTGTGATATCGGACACCAGTACCGAAGCGCCATATTTTACCACGGCGAGGAACAGCACCGCATTGCCCTGCAGTCGAAGGCCGCTCTCGAGAAGAACAAACCCTTCAAGGGAGCGATCCTGACCGAAATCACCCCGGCAAGCGTGTTCTACCCGGCGGAGGAATACCATCAGCATTACTACAAGAAAAATCCGCTGCGCTACAGATATTACCGCTACGGGTGCGGCCGGGACCAACGGCTCAAGGAGTTGTGGGGCAGTGCTGCCGGACACTGATGGTGAACGGGAGGTTTGTCATGATTTCGAGAAGAGTTTTTCTGGTCACCTGTTTTTTCGGCCTGATTGCGGCCTGCCGGGATAAAGGGACTCTACCCGCCGCCTCTTCGCAAACTGCTGCCGCCGGCCAGGCACAACCAACACAGTTACGGCTGTATTCGGCAATCAAGAAGGAATACATAATGAGCGAGAAAGTCATAAAAAGTCCGGAAGAATGGCGCAAACTGCTCACGCCTGAACAGTTTCACGTCACCCGCGAACAGGGAACGGAACGGGCGTACTCGGGCGACACCTGGAACAACCATGAGCATGGCATCTACCAGTGTGTCTGCTGCGGCAACGACCTCTACAGTTCGGATACCAAGTACGAATCAGGAACAGGCTGGCCCAGTTTCTGGCAGCCGGTCGCGCCGGAAAACATCACCACCCGCGAGGATAACAGCCTCTTCTCGCGGCGGACCGAGGTTCTCTGCAGCCGTTGTGACGCCCACCTGGGGCACGTCTTCAATGACGGCCCCAAGCCGACCGGACTGCGCTATTGCATGAACTCCGCGGCCATGAAATTTGTCAAGACGCCATGACCTCCCCGGCCGGCATATTGCCCGATACCGCCGAGAACCGGGAGCTGTCGCAAAACGTCCGCCCGACCGGCTGGATCAACCCTCGCCCGGAGGGGCGCTATAATCTGGTGGTCGTCGGCGCCGGAACGGCCGGGTTGATCTGCGCTGCCGGGGCCGCCGGTCTGGGGGCCAGGGTGGCCCTGGTGGAGCGCAATCTGCTGGGCGGCGATTGCCTCAACTATGGCTGCGTCCCCTCCAAGGGGGTGATCCGGGCTGCGCGAGCCGTATTCGAGACCCGCAATGCCGGTGAATTCGGTATCCTGGGGAGCAAGGATCTGGGCTTTGATTTCGGCGCGGCCATGGAGCGCATGCGCCGCCTGCGGGCGGATATCAGCCGGCACGACTCGGCCGTGCGTTTCCGGGATGAACTGGGGGTCGATGTTTATATCGGTGAAGGACGGTTCGTCAGCCGTGACTGCCTGGAGGTTGCCGGCGAAAAGATCTCTTTCAAAAAAGCGGCCATCTGTACCGGCGCGCGGGCCGCTGTCCCGCCGATACCCGGTCTGGAGGAGAGCGGCTATCTGACGAACGAGACCGTCTTCTCTCTGACCGAACTGCCACGGCGACTCGCGGTAATCGGTGGCGGCCCGATCGGCTGTGAACTGGCCCAATGCTTCGCCCGCTTCGGCAGCCGGGTAACGGTGGTAGAGATTGCGCCTCAGATACTGGGGCGGGAGGACCGGGATGCCGCCGACGTCCTTCAGAGTGCCTTCCTGCACGAAGGGATCGATCTGCTGCTGGGGGTAAAGATCCTGGCTGTCAGACAACAGGGCGATGACAGGGTCATCAGCCTGGAACGTGAAGGACGGTTGGTCGAGATTGCCGTGGACGCCATCCTGGTCGGCGTGGGGCGCGCTCCCAACCTTGAAGGGCTGGGGCTGGAAAAGGCCGGTGTCACCCATGACAGTACCGGCGTAAAGGTCAGTGACACCCTGCAGACCAGCAACCCCGATATCTACGCCGCCGGCGACATCTGCTTCCCCTACAAGTTCACCCACACCGCCGACGCCCTGGCCCGTATCCTGATCGCCAACGCCCTCTTCCTGGGGCGTCAGAGGACGTCGGCCCTGACTATACCCTGGTGCACCTACACTGACCCGGAAATCGCCCATGTCGGGCTCTATGAGCAGGACGCCCACGCCAAGGGCATCGGAGTGACCACACTGACCGTGGCGCTGCAGGATGTTGATCGTGCGGTCCTGGATGGCGAGACCGCCGGCTTCGCGCGGGTACACCTCAGGAAGGGTTCGGACAGGATCCTCGGCGCAACGATTGTCGCGCGCCACGCCGGGGAGATGATCAACGAATTTTCCCTGGCCATTACCAGCGGTCTGGGGTTGGGCGCCATTGCCAAGACCATCCACCCCTACCCGACCCAGGCCGAGGTTGTCAAAAAACTTGCCGACATGTATAACAGGACTCGCCTGACCTTATTTGTTCGAAGAATTTTGGCGGGCTGGCTGAAGTGGCAGCGGGGTTAAGGCATGAACTCGAAGAAGCTGTTTCTTCTCATGATGGCGGCCCTGGCCGTGGGGCTTTTCTTCTGGTTCGACCTGGGGCGGTTTCTGACCCTGGAAGCACTGAAGGCGAAGCGCCAGGTCCTGCTCGACTTCTACGCCACCCATACGCTGCTCATGGTGGCCGGGTTCATGGCGGTCTATATCATTCAGACAGCCCTGTCGCTGCCGGGTGCAACGATCCTCTCCCTGGCGGCCGGAGCGATCTTCGGGTCGATCATGGGTACGGTCTATGCGGTCATTTCGGCGTCCATCGGCGCCACGCTGGCCTTCTTGATGACCCGCTACCTGCTGAGGGATTTTGTGCTGACCAGATTCGGCAGCCGGCTTGAAGGCTTGAACAGGGAACTGGAACAGCGCGGTTTCAATTATCTGCTCTTTCTGCGGCTGGTGCCGCTGTTTCCGTTTTTCCTGATCAACCTGGCGGCCGGCCTGACACAGCTTCCGCTGCGCACCTTCATGATCGGCACCCTGCTCGGCATCATCCCGGGCGGCTTCGTCTTCGTCAATGCCGGGGCCAGCCTGGCAACCATCACCTCCATCTCCGGCATCGCTTCTCCGCGCGTCCTGGGGTCGTTCGCCCTCTTGGGCCTGTTTGCCCTGATTCCGGCATTGTATGGCAGACTTCAATCCAAACATACGTCCACATAGGAAAAGTGCATTATGAGACAAATATTCAAGGCCGTTTGCCTGTTGTTACTTTGCCTGGTTGTTCTGACAGCGGGCAACGCCGCGGCCGTCCAGATTGCCAAGCCAGCTCCCGACTTCTCCCTCCCCAATCTAAACGGCAACAATGTCCGTCTGAGCGATTTCAAAGGCCGGGTGGTCATTCTCAACTTCTGGTCAACAACCTGTGCCCCCTGCGTCGCCGAAATACCGGCGCTCAACACGCTGTACCGTAATCTGAAAGGGAGTGGTCTGACGGTGCTCGGCATCTCCCTGGACCATTCCATCAATTCGGTCAAAGAGCTGGCCGACAGGCAGTACATCGCCTACCCTCTCCTCATGGACAGCCTGCAGGAGGTATATTTTGACACCTACGCCCTGTTCGGACAGCCGGTCAGCATACTTATCGACCGCTCGGGCGTGGTTCAGGAAAAACTGCTTGGTCAGGTGGACTGGTCATCCGCAGAGTTCAGAAACAAAATAACCGCACTATTGAAAGGACATTGACATGAAGCATCTCGCACTGGCAGTCATGATTGCCGGATCGTTGGTCATTACCGGCTGTAGCAGCTCCAACTTCCTGGTCTACAAGGATTCCAAACATTACTACGTGACCAGCAAGAGCGATGGGTTGCGGAAAATGCTGTGCGAATCCGGCGATCTGGCCAAGATCACCAAAGACGCTGCACTTTCGGATGCCTTGCAGAAGGAGCTCCACGACAGCATCTGTGCCTCCACCAAGGTCAAGGAACGGGTGCTGGCGACTCTTGAGAGCATGACCAAGGAGCAGCGCACCGCCTTGAAACTGGCCTTCCAGCTCAATGGATACGAGGTCAATACCATCTCCAATTGTTGAGGGGACGGGTATTAGACATCCGGTCGGATGTCGGAATGTTATAGCGGAAAAACCAATTAAATGAAGAGGAACAGTATGGATACCTACTATGATCCGGCCGACCTGGCCAAATTTGGCGATATCGGCAAGGACGCCCCCGAACTGGGCAAAAAATTCTTTGACTACTACGGCGCGGTCTTTGCCGAGGGGGCGCTGACCGGGCGGGAAAAGGCTTTGATCGCGCTGGCCGTGGCACATGCCGTGCAATGCCCCTACTGCATCGACGCCTATACCACGGATTGCCTGGAGAAGGGATCCAACCTGGAGGAGATGACCGAAGCGTTGCACGTGGTCAGCGCCATCCGCGGCGGGGCCTCACTGGTGCATGGTGTGCAGATGAGAAAAATAGCCGAGAAGCTGTCCCTGTAATCCTGACATGAGCAGATCAGCCTTTGAAGATACCCTCGTGCAGCACGGACTGGAACTGAAACGGGACGAGACGACGACGCTGCAGATCAATGTGGGCCTGGCCTGCAATCTGGCCTGCCGGCATTGTCACCTGGAAGCCGGTCCGATCCGGACGGAGTTGATGAACGAGGAAACCGTGGAAGCGGTGATAGATTGCGCCGGACGTTTCAATTTCACCGCAATCGACATCACCGGCGGCGCGCCGGAACTGCTGCCGCATCTTCCACAGATGGTGGTGAGGCTTGCTCCGCTGACTTCCAGGCTGATCATACGCACCAACCTGACTGCCCTGGAACTGCCTGAATCCGCCGCACTCCCTGCTTTGTACCGGGATCATCGGGTCGTTATCGTCGCTTCACTTCCGGCGGTCAATGCCGCACAAGCGGAATCACAGCGCGGCGGCGGGACTTGGGAAACAAGCATAAACGCTCTCAGGCGATTGAACGAGTTCGGTTACGGCAGCGAGGGGAGCGGACTGGAACTGGATCTGGTATCCAACCCAACCGGTGCCTTTCTTCCCGCCGGTCAAGCACAGCTCGAACGCAGATTCCATCAGGACCTGCAGCGACGGTACGGTATCGCCTTCACCAATCTGTATACCTTTGCCAATGTGCCGCTGGGAAGATTCAGGAGCTGGCTGGAACAATCCGGCAACCTTGACGGTTATCTGAAAAAACTGGCCGGGGGCTTCAACCCCTGCACCTTCTCCGGCCTGATGTGCCGCTCTCAGATTTCTGTTGACTGGAATGGATTTCTCTACGACTGCGACTTCAATCTGGCCGCCGGTCTGCACCACAGCGGACATAAGCTGCACATTTCAGATCTGACCAGGTTGCCGCTACCCGGCACCTTGATACCCGTGGGAGACCACTGTTACTCCTGCACCGCCGGGTCGGGCTTCACCTGAAGCGGCAGCATCGCGGCCCAGGATGGGCAGCACTGAACCGCACATTTCTCCGCATTACATGAAAAAGGCCGGCAATTAGCCGGCCTTACGTGATCTGAAAGAGTACCATCAGTTTTTATCACTTGCTCTTCTTGAGGGGGTTCTGTTCCTTCCAGTAGATCCCCAGAACATCCCGCTCGTTTGAATTCAGGATTGCGCCTTTTTTCTCCATCTCCTGTTGAATCTTCGGCATGTCCTTATTGGTGAAGATGGCAGCATCGATGACCCTGTCGCTGTGACATCTCGTGCATTTGCTTTGAATTACCGTCTGGGCCGCTTTCGTATCGCCACCCCGGACATTACCCATATTGGTAATTTCCTCTGGCGCCACCGACGCCCTGAGAGAGGTTGCACACAGCATGAGACCCACTATCAGTACCGCATTTCCTGCCTTCATGGTCACTCCTTTTAGTAGGTTACGCATGTTTTCCCTGCAGTAACTTACTGGAATCATTCAGTCGACTAACTATTATGTATGCGGAGCACGGAATAATGGAAAGGCCTGCCGCGGTTAAACGACAGGCCTTTTTCAGCGTGTGATACTGCCGTGCTGCCGCAAGCTATTCCCTGACGTAGGTATCCTGGTCGGTCTCATGAACCATACCCATGATATGGGCATATTCCGATTCAATCAGGTCATAATGCCCCTGGGTCTCCTTGACGACGCGCTCGAATACGGAACGCACAGCCGGGTCAACTACATCCTTGGCTAACTGGGTATACTGGCCAATACAATCTTTCTCCTCCACCAGTGACAACTCCAGTGCCGTCTGCTCAACCATATCGTCACTGATGCCCTTCAACAGCTTGACGTATGTCGGGTTTTTTTCATCCGCCGGAGAGTCGATGTAGGACGCGAGGTCACCGAACTCGGTTCCGGTGTAATGAGCAAAAAAAGCCTTCAGATGACCAACTTCCTCGTTTGCCAGCAGATCCAGCACCTTTTTTGCACGCTCATTTTTTGCGACCGAGGCGGCCTTGCGGTAAAAATCCATGCTGTCCTTTTCGGCCTTGATGGCAAGCTTCAGCGCTTCCTGCATAGTGTATTCTCTTCCCATAAACCCCCTCCTGTTGGACATAGATATGTATACAGTATAGCCAGAAAAACAAAATGATCAACAACAATTGTTCCGACGCAACTACCTACTGGCAGCGCTCTGAAGCAGCTGGTTGACCACCACTCCGGCCATGGTCAAACCAAATATCGAAGGGAGATAGGAGATGCTCCCCAGGATGACCCGGCGATTTTCACAGCTGAAGACCTGATCGCCACGGTTGGGACAGATGCATTCTGTTCCGCAGTGGCTGGCAATCGGGTTGAGCTCGCGGTGCTCCTCCGTGGAATAGACTACCTGTACACCGCTTTCAATACCGGCCTTGCGGAGAATCTTCCGCATACTGCGCGCCATGCGGCAGTTCCTGGTTTCGGCGATATCAGCAACATGGATTTTGGTGGGGTCAAGCTTGTTGGCCGCCCCCATGCTGGATATGACCGGGATCCCCTGTTCACGGCAGATCGTAATCAACGCGGCCTTGGCGGTAAAGTGATCAATGGCATCCAGGACGTAATCAGGGCGAAAGGAGAGGAGCTCTCCGGCGTTTTCCCGTGAAAAGAAGGCCTTGACCGCTATGATCTCGCCTTGTGGGTTGATGTCGCGCAGGCGGTCGGCCATGACCGCGACCTTGGGCAAGCCAACGGTGCTGGAGAGGGCATGAATCTGCCGATTGACATTGGTCAGACAGATATCGTCAAAATCCACCAGGGTTATCCGCCCTACCCCGGCCCGGCCCAGAGCCTCGGCTGCATAACTGCCGACCCCGCCGATGCCGCAGATCATGACACGGCTGTTGCGCAACCTGTCCAGGCCAGCCTGGCCGACCAGCAGCTCGGTACGTGAAAAGCGGTGCAGGCTCATGGCTGCGTCTCATGAGATACCGGACTGACACCGATCAGCATCCTGCCATCCTCATCACGCCAGCGCAGCCAGCCCAGTGAATTCTCGTCGGACAGTACCATGGCCCACTCGTTTTCCAATCGTAGCACCTTAAAAAACCTCCTGGGCGTGAGCGGTGTCAAGGCCGTCTTGCCCGGTAGTTGATAGAGCTGGTAATACTTTTTCTGCAGGCCGGGCAACAGCCTGCAGATATGACTTTTTAAAAATAAACTCCACGACAGAAGAGGAACCGAGCGTACCGGATTCAGCCAGGCCTCCCGCCCGGCATCGTCATAGGCGACCCGCAACCAGGAACCTTTGCGTTCGGAAACTATCAACGGCACCTCAACCGTGGACGCACCGAAGATCCACTCATAGTTTGGTATCCTGTCCAGACTGAGACTGCCGATACGGTAAAGGCCGGGGTCTTCGTAAAGAGGAAGAGGATCGCTCAAGCCGTTACCTGAAAGAGGAAACAGAAGAATGCCGATTCCGGTATAGGGACGCATCTTCGGAGGGGCGGAAAGAACTGCACGCGGCATGGATAGAACGAGGCACAGGATGATGAGGAAAAAAGAAGGGGATCTCATTGCAGTACCTGCATCAGGGTCCCAGCAGCATCTGCAGGTGTTCCAGGTACCGGGCTGCGGCGCCGTCCCCATCAGATGGCGCCCAGACGGCAGTCTCTGCCTCCATCAGAGGCAGGTAGGGTCCGGCCTTGGCTTCAAAAAACACCGTTCCCGGTTCCAGGCTGACCGCCGTATGAAAGACACCGCTGGGCACATCGGCAACCAGGATTCCGCCCTGCCGGGAAAGTATCACGCTCTCTGTCACCTCGCCCGCATCAGAAAACAGAATTATGCCCAGACGACCGCTGAGCAGGATAAAGGCTTCGTCTTTTTCGGGGTCAAGGTGACGGTGCGGGCGGATGTAGGAAGCCGGTTCAATGGCGTTCAGAAGTCGATGACAACGGGATTCGTCAGATGGGTGCAGATTATGGTTCTTGCGCAGTCGCGGTGAGGTGCGGGCGGATTCCGTCAGTTGATGCAGCAGTTCAGCTGTGACGAGTTTCATTTCAACGATTCACCAGGGCCAGCTGATTGCCGTCCTGATCGGCGACAACGGCCATCTTTCCCCAAGGGCTGGATTCAAGCGGCTCGACGAAACGTGCCCCCCCCGCAGCCATGGCTGCGCACAACTCTTCTATCTTGTCAACCGTGAGGGTAATTCCGGTATGCCTGCCGACCAGCTTGCGGGCCTCATCCTGCAACGCCAGCGCAACCCCCAGCGTGGTCGGCGCACCGGGGAAAAATTCCATCAGCATCTCGCTCTGACCGGCCAGGGGGAGACCCAGCAGATCGACATAGAAGGCTTTAGCCTTGTCAAGATCGGTCACAAATATGACGATATTTTTCATTGTTACTGACATAACGACCTCAAAAAACCTAACCGGGAGATGCTCCCGGTCAGGAGAGTTGTTCCGGCAAGAATCTATTTCTGCGACAGCCTGTGCACACACTCCACCATGAAGATGGCGTTTTCGGGGGGCACCGTTGGCAGGATGCCATGACCCAGGTTGAAAATGAAACCGTCACGGCCGGCATTTTCGTCCAGGATACGCCTGACCTCGCGTTCGATGATCTCTTTGGACGCAAACAGCACGGTCGGATCCAGGTTGCCCTGCACACCCATCGTTGAACCCAGGATATCGCGGGCGCTGCCCAGATTGACATGCCAGTCCAGCCCCATCACGTCTCCGCCGGCCTTCTGCACGATCGGCAACATCGTTGCGGCGCCCTTGACAAAGTGGATCACCGGCGTTTCCATCCGGTTGAGGCCGTTGATCAGCCTGGTTGTATACGGAAGCACATAGCGCTCGTAATCCGCGGGAGAGAGAATGCCCCCCCAGGTGTCGAAAATCTGGATACACTGTGCGCCGGCCTTGATCTGGGCGTTGAGGTACTCCATGCTCATGGTGGTAATCTTGTCCATCAGGGCGCCATAGACCTCGGGTGCGGTGTACATCATGCGCTTGATCTGGGCAAAATCCTTGGAGCCTTTCCCCTCGACCATGTAGCAGGCCAGGGTAAAAGGCGCTCCGCCGAAGCCGATCAGCGGCACCTTGCTGGCCAGTTCACGGCGCAGTATCTTCAGCGTTTCCAGGACATAGGGGACATCCTGCTCCATCTGGGGGATACGCAGTTTTTCCACATCGGCCATGCTGCGGATCGGGTTTTCAAAGACCGGACCGGGCACGAAATCCAGCTTCATCCCCATCGGCTCAACCGGCGTCAGGATGTCGGAGAAAAGAATAGCGGCATCAACCCCCAGGATATCCACCGGCTGAATGGTTACCTCCGCGGCCAGTTCAGGCGTCTTGCACAGTTCCAGAAAGGTGCATTTGGAGCGTACCGCCATGTATTGGGGCAGATAGCGGCCCGCCTGGCGCATCAACCAGACAGGTGTGCGATCGACCGGTTTTCCCCAGCAGGCATCCAGAAAGCGAGTATTCATGTCATCTCCTGTGGCATGGCCCCTTTTGTTCGGCAGCCTCTGCGTGTAGTTGAATTATATTGGTACATCAGAAAGTTGAACGCGAATTGTAGAGTCAGAAGGGCTGAAAAGTCAATTCTTTTGAGGTAGGTTCGAGGCGGATCATCGCTCACGTTCCACGGTGAATTCGTGACCGTCAAGGGCCACACGATCACCGGGATAGAGCTTGCGCCCGCGACGGGTCTCGGTCTCGCCGTTCACCCTGACCTGCCCTTCGGCAATAATAATCTTGGCCTCGCCGCCCGATCCGACGCAGTTGACGCCCTTGAGAAAACTGTCCAGCTTGATGTAGTCCGTGGTGATGCCGAAGGTCATATAGCGGTCTCCCTGCTGAAATCAGTTTGCTTGATAGAGTATGCTTTGCCACCATGTCTCAATAACAGAACAAAACTTCATTCAATTTTTTTTGAAGTCGCTCCAACTCCTGCTGAGCCTTTTTTCCAAATAAATCCATGCCTGCACCTGTTCCGGTTAAATTAGCTATCTGCTTTTTTTTGAAATTTATTTCTGCAGAAAGATCGCAACCCCTGCCTTGGTTGCGGCATCGGCCAGCTGCCGATCCATGGTTGCCAACGGCAAACCGAGACGCATGGCCAGTTCCAGATAGGCGGCATCGTAGGAGGTCAAACCGTACTCGCGGGCAAGCTGGTAGGTCTGATGCAGGGCACGGCTGGCGGTAGCCTCGTCTGTGGCAATTGGGAGACTTTCCAGCAGTTCAATGAAACGGACCGCTTCCGCTTCACTGCACCTCTTGCGTCGCTCGGCCGCCAGGAGGACATTCGCCACCTCCAGCGGCCAGAGGGAAGGGACCACTGCACCCCACTCGGTGAGGCTCTCCAGCACGGCAGCAGTATACTCCCCTGTTTCGTCGTCAAAGAACCAGGAAACAGCCACCGACGTATCCAGTACAAAACGATTCATCGCCGCCCCTCGGCAATCATCTCCCTGATCGGCAAGTCAGCACTCCGCCCCTTGGCCAGAGCCTTCATTTCCTCGATCACCCCCCGGACATCCTGCAGCCTGACCGGCTCAGCCGCCACGAGGCGGGCGATTGCACGACCGTGGCGAGTAATCGTGACCGGTTCACCGTTAACCACCTTTGCCAGCAGTTCGGGTAGATGGGTTTTAGCCTGATAAACGCCGATATCCATAGGTCCTCCTGTTTTGGTCTTTGCAAGACCAGAATAGAGCTGGTAGCGCCGGAAAACAAGGGAAATTCTGAAATATTTAAAAACATACCGTGTGAGTCAAAGCCTGCCAGATCGATCCTGAGATGAATTGCTACCTGCTTCTATACAGCATGTAGTATTGAGGATATCCTCTTAACAGTAGTCAGGACACCTTGGGCAATCCAGCCGTCTCCAGAAAATTTGTCAGCATCCTCTGTGCGGTGGCGCGATATCCGGCTTCCATAGCGTGAAAATCAGCTATCAGCCCGTCAACCCTGGAGGATGTCTCAGAGTCCCAGGCGCACCAATCACGAATGATCTGCTCCGTCACCTCCGGGTGGAACTGCGTGCCCCATGCGGAGCGCCCTGCACGGAAGGCCTGGTGTCTGCACGACGTCGATGAAGCCAGCAAAACACTCTTCTCGGGAAGATCGAAACTGTCGTGATGCCATTGGAACGTGTCAAATTCGGCCGGCATGTCTGCAAAGAGCGGGTCGCGGCAGCCTTCCTCCGTCAATTCCACCGGAAGGCTGCCCAACTCCTCCCAGCGATTGGAGACAACCCGCGCACCCAGTGCGGCAGCCAGCAACTGTCCTCCCAGACAGATGCCCAGATAGGGAATTTCGGCTGAAACTATCTGCCCGATGAATATCTTCAGGTCATACAGGAACGGGTGCCGGGTGTCATCATTGGCACCCATGGCGCCTCCCAGGACGATCAGAGCCGAGACATCCCGCAGCTCCGGCAAAGGGTCGCCACGATACGGATGATGAATGACATAGAATATTCCCTGCTCTTCCAGGTGCTCCGCGATATTGCCGGGAGGCACGTCCGGGTCGTTCTGGATGATGTGCAACATGACCGGCCTCTTCATTTCAGCGGATAATCCGACATGCGAACAAAGCGGAATCCGCGGGCCCGCAATTCCGGGACAGCAGCTATGATGCCAGCTCCGGTGCCACTTTCGGGGTGGTTCATGTGGCACAGAATCACATCGCCAGCAACCGCCCCGAGCAGGGCAGCCTTGACCTGACCGGCGCTGTATGTCGCACCGGCATCTCCCAGGACGCTGAATCCGGCCACTTCATGCCGCAGTGACCGGGCGATTTCCACGGCCACTTCGTCATAATAGGCGGTGCCCGATCGATACAGCTTGGGTCGTTTACCGCTGATGGCTTCTATCTTTCTGGCGTTCAGCTCGATCTCCTCAACCAGTTCCCCCACATCTCTTGTCCCCTCGATGCCGTAGACGGATCGGCCGTTGACCGAAGCCGGCTTATGACGCAAGCCGTGATTGGCAATCTCGAACAAGGGGTTGGCCGCCAGTTGCCTGAAAAGCTTCGGGTTGGCATCGATCCAGCGGGCGTTGATAAAAAGGGTGGCAGGAATCCCTTCCTGCGACAGAAAATCCATCAGCCTGGTATCAACGCCTTTACCTCTGCCGCTACCGCAAGCATCCAGAGTCAGGGCGATGACCTTTTCTTCGGTTGCCAGTCGAGTTCGTACGCCTGGGACTCGCTCACCCCACTGAGACGGCTTTTTGCCTGAATATCGTGCCGCCAACTGTGCTTTCAGGGCATCCAGCGCAGTGGGTGGCTCGAAGGATATGGCTTGAGACGCTGTCATCAGTAACACCAGAACAGTGGGTAACAATCGCCGCATGACTCAACACCTCGGTACGTTTCCGGTTTTTAATCTTCCTTAAATATGTAGCACAGTTTTAACGCGAGATGGAAGCCATGTCTACAAATGTGTTGATCTGTGCTATACAGCGACTATGATTCTGAACCACGCGGTTGACAATCATGAACCGCTTCATGAGAGATGAGAGGCACTCCCGGACAATGGATAGACAGATAACATGCCGGATCGGCTGCGCGGCCTGCTGCATCGCGCCATCCATATCGTCATCGATCCCCGGCATGGCCGGCGGCAAGCCGGCTGGCGCACGCTGCATTCAATTATCAGAGGACAACCGCTGTCTCCTTTTCGCCAGCGACCTGCGTCCGGCGGTCTGCAGCAGTTTGCGCCCAAACAGTGATATGTGCGGCGGTAACGCCGATGAAGCCATGCAGATTCTTAGCGGATGGGAACAGACCACCCGGCCTCAAGATCGATGATTTTTATTTTACCTAAACACGAGTCTATTACTCAACATTCAGATATAATTAGACTTGTTTTTTTTATCTCAATTATGTAGATTGTCAGATATTGGTGTGTTGACAAACAACGGCAGGTTCTGCCGCCAGCAGCCTGCCATTCCCTTTTTAATTTCCACGGATTGTATTATTTTAGTTTAACTAAAGGGCGAATGTTGTGAAAAAGAAAAAAATGGTCATCTCGCAAGAGACGATGGACGTAGACTTTGTGCGCAAGGTAGAGGCCTTGTCCGGCACCTCGGTGCGTCGTTGTTTCCAGTGCGGCAAATGCTCGGCCGGCTGTCCCATGGCCACCTTCATGGAGCACCCCCCCAACCGGGTCGTGCGCCTTTTGCAGCTGGGCCAGTGGCAGCGCATCCTGGCCGGCCGTTCCATCTGGTACTGCGCCTCCTGCGAGACCTGCACCACCCGCTGCCCCAACAAGGTCGATCTGACCTCCATCATGGACGCCCTGCGCAAACTCTCCTGGGACGCCGAAGGCGCCTCCAAGGAAAGCT
>JAJYBH010000069.1 GCA_021779135.1 Deltaproteobacteria bacterium | reverse complement strand
TTACAGTAAAACTAGATAAAAAGCAAGCAGAAAACAGCAGTTATACCAACAATATCAGACTGTTACACCTATTATTAAAACAACGGATATGCCGGGCTTGATGCTATAAAGCCCGACAGACTCCTAGCCTCGTCAACTGATGCGTCCGTCATTGACATGAAAAATACGATCAAACCCCTCCACCATGCGGTGGTCATGGGTGACTACCAGGATAGCTGAATGATTTTCCACTGCCAGCTTCTTCAGGAGTGCCATGACATTCTTTCCATTTTCGGTATCAAGGGCCGCGGTCGGTTCATCGGCCAGGATCACCTTCGGTTTGTTGGCCATGGCCCTGGCAATGGCCACCCGCTGGGCTTCACCGCCGGAAAGGGCGGAAGGGTAGTTCTTCAGCCGGTGTCCGAGGTTGAGCGATTCAAGCAGTTCGGTTGCACGCACCGCGGCCGCTTTCCGCGTCAGGTAGTTGATCTCCAGCGCAATCATGACATTTTCCAGAGCGGTCAGAAATGGGATCAGGTTATGGGCCTGAAAGATGAATCCAAGCTTTTCACGTCTGAAGCGTTTCAGATCCAGACCCGGCAACCAGCCCTCATCGGCGACCATGGCGCCGTCAATGACGACCTTGCCGTGGGTCGGCTCGTTGATCAGGCCAATGGAGGTGAGCAGCGTGGTCTTGCCGGAACCCGACGGGCCGAGGATGGCCACAAGTTCCCCCGGCTTTACCTGCAGGGTGGCATCCGCAATGGCGGTCACTGCCGTCACACCCTTGCCATAGATTTTTGTCAGGTTTTCCACTTCTATTGCATACATGGTCTCATCCACCTAATGCCTCCGCCGGTTCAACCTTCAACGCCTTACGTATGCCTACAAAGCTCGACCCCATGCTTATAACGACCACAATGGCAAAGAGCACCCGCAGGTCAAATGCCTCCAGGACGATCCGCCGGGGGAATTTCTCGTAGGTGAGCAGGATCAGTCCGTAACCGATAACGTAGGCGATCACCCCCATCAGGAGCGACTGCTGGAGGATCATGCCGATGATCACGCGATTCTGCGCGCCGATCAGCTTTAGGGTGGCAATCACCCTGATCTTGTCGATGGTCGAGGTATAGATGATCAACGAAATGATGACCGCCGAGATCACCAGGAGGATGACTCGAAACAGCCCGATCTGCATCCGCGCCTTCTCTATCATCCCCTTGGTCATGATCCTGATCTGCTCTTTCGCGGATATCGGGTGAAAGTGGTTCCAGCGGCTGATCCGCTCCTGTACCTCAGGAAGGTTCGCTCCCGGCGCCAATCTGGCCACAACGGTATTGACCGTATGGGTCGATTCCGTGATCGTGGCGATGTTCTGCTGTAGGTATTTCGACTGGGTGGGAGACAGGGTCCGGATGCCGGCCAGATTGGCGCCGATGCGGGCACGGTCGTTCCTGATGGCGTCATTGTCCTTCTTGAACTGGATGTCCTGGGCATCGGCAAGACTTACATAGGCCACCGCATCGCCGCCGGACGAGACAACCTTCCCCGTTATCCCCACGACGGTATAATCGTGCAGCCCCAGATGAATTTTTTCGCCGATCCCCATCTTCATGGCCTTGGCAACGACCATTTCATAATGCTTCTGACGGATATTACGACCGGCAAGGATTTCCGGCGGGCCGCCGAGACCGTTCAGCTCATGGCCGATCAGGAAGAAGCGGAACGGCTTCCCCTGCCGTTCGATCTGGATGGTCTGGAAGGAGAGCGGTGATGCCTCAGCCACGCCCGGCACCGCTCTGATGCGGTATTTGGTATCCTCGGGGATGCGCGAACTCTCGGCAAACGGTCCGTTGGTACCCTGCTGCACGACCCAGATATCGGCCCGGGTGGATTCGAGAACAGCCAGGGCATCGGCGGAAAGCCCCCGATAGATCCCTCCCATGCTGATCACCACCCCCAGAAGCAGCCCCAGGCCGATGGTGGTCAGAATGAACCTCCCCTGGTGATAGCGTATGTCCCGAATGGCGAGATTCATTTGACCGCCCTGACCTTCTGGCCTTCCTTGAATTTTGCCATCTCCGGGGGTGATGCCACGGCGACCCGAGCGCCAGCATCAAGACCGGTGACGATCTCGCTAAAGTTGCTCCGGTCGGTGATGCCGACAGACACAGCCTTGAAAGCCAGCCTCCCGTCTGCCACCACCCATACGCCGCTTTTCTTGTCATTAGTCACGATTGCGGCAGCAGGGAGGGTCAGGGCATCTTTTTTCATCCCGGTGATTATGTACAGGTCGGACTGTTCGCCAAGACGGAAGTTTTTCAGCGGATCGTCGAAGGCCACATCCACCTCCAGTTCCTCGGTCACCCGGTCGCTCTGGCGCCCCAGGCGCGCCACGTGGCCGGGCAATGGCACGCCCGAGGAAGAGCGGAGGGAGATAATCGCCTTCCTGCCGACGTCCACCCCCTGCAACGAGGATTCGTCAACGTTGGCCTTGACCCAGACGGTCCGTGGATCTGCCAGAGTGAAGATCGTCAGCCCCGGCGAGACCGTGGCACCTTTTTCCAGGTCACGGGTAATGATGACGCCATCCTGGGGTGCATAGATGACCGTATCCGCCACCTTGCTCCTGGCAACACCGAGACCGGCGCTGTTGGCCCGCTGTTCCATGCGTGCCGCTTCAACAGCGGCCTGGCTACGGGCGACCTCTTCTCTGACCACCTGACAGGCGGTATCATACTGTTCGGCCTCCAACCGGGAGACGAAGTTCTTTTCAGAAAGAGCCTTGAAGCGCTGGGCGTTTTTTTCAGCCAGAACCTGGTTTGTCCGGGCCTTTTGGAGATTGGCCAGTTCGACATTCAGGGCAGCAGCTGAACGGCTCACTCCGGCCTCGGACTGCAGTTGCTGATGGCGAAAGTCGTCATTTTCCAGTTTGGCGAGGAGTTGCCCGCGTTTCACCCGATCACCCTGATCGGCATACAATTCAACTATTCTGCCGGTGATCTTGCTGGAAACGCCAACCACAACCTTGGCCTCAACCGTTCCGTTGCCGTAAACCTGTGCGGTCAGATCCCGTTTTTCAGCGGTCACGACCTTTACCCTGGGCGGGGCAAGGAGTGTCATTTTGAGAGCGATGCCAACAGTCACAACAACAACCAGCCAGATCAGATAGACTTTCTTTCGTGCCAGACTCTGTAACAGATTCATGCATTACTCCTTCACGGTGATCATCACTGTTTGCCTACAGCCCGGTCGAATCGCGCCACTGCGGCATAATAATCATACTTGGCCTGAATATTGGCTGTCTGGGCATCCAGGGCCTGAGACTGTGCATCGCTGACTTCGATGATGCTGCCGACCCCTTCCTGATAGCGCCCCTCAGCCAATGACCTGCTTTCATTGGCCGCGGCAACTTCCTTTTCGGTTGAAACCATGCGTGCGGCGGCCTCGCTCACGCCGAGCCGGGCAGACTCGACTTCCTTGCTGATTTGCAGCCTGAGGCTATTTAGTCTGGCTTCGAGGGAATTGGCGGCCGCTGTGGCTTCACGCACCTGCTCAACCGATGAGAAACCGGAAAAGAGCGGCACAGTCAGATTAAGGCCCACGCCCCAGACATTGCCGGTGGGGGGAAAGTCCCGGTCAGCGTATCCGGCGCTGGCCACACCGGAGAGAACCGGCATATAGCTGCTCTTGGCTGATGTGAGATTTCCGGACGCAGCCGACTTCAAGGCTGCAAACTGTCGCAGTTCAGGCCGGTTACGCAGAGCTGCCTGTTGCGATGGAGTTCGCTCCGGCAGAGGCAGTGGCAGGAAAGACGGTTCAACAAGGGTCCGGTCCCCAAGGGATTCCATCCCCATGGCGTTGGCAAGTTCGACCCGGGCGATCTCGCGGTTGTTCTCTGCCCGTATCAAAGACGTCTTTGCAGCAAACAGAGTCGCCTCGGCCCGGGCGACATCGACCCTGGCCCTGACTCCCTGTCTGAAGAACTCTTCTGCCTGCCTGAACACACCCTCCCGGGCTTTTACGGTCTCCCTGACGGCCACGACCTGCTTTTCAGTCGCAAGCAGCAGGTAGTAGGCACTCCTGACCCGCAACTCCAGATCCTGCAAAGTTACGGCGAGAGCCTGATCAGTGGCTTCGCGATTACCGCGCGCCGCAGCGACCGCCCCTGCTGTGCGCCCGAAATCATAGATGGTCTGTTTCAGGTACAGGGCTTCAGTATTCACTTCCGTCGTTTTGATGCCTTGCAATGCCGTCAAATAGGAGCGGCCCCTGCTCCAGTCGGCGGCTATGCTGATCTGGGGGTAATAATTAGATAATGCCAGCCCGGTTCTGGCAGCGGCACCGTTCAGGTTCTCCTTGGCTTCAGCAACCTGGGGGTTGTTTTTCAGTGCTGTTGCCAGCGCCTCTGCAAGTGTCAGAGAGGGCGCCGCATAGAGCGACTGGGTCGGGATAAGAAGAGCAAGCAGAACAAACACACATCGCTTCATAATGGCTTCCTTCTGTATGCTTAAAACTGAATATTATGCGATTATATATTCACATAAAGTGCAAAAAAAATCAGCGGACCAGCTGCATAAAGTTTAACCAGAGCCGTTCCGCCTCCGGTTGTATCTCAAAGGAGGTGTTGCTCATGGTCCAGCGCAGCGCGGTAAACTGGATCATGCCAAGCATGGTCAGAGCCGTTTCCCGTGGCAGCAGGTCCGCTTTCAACTCACCTTCGGCGATGCCGGCGGCAATGACGCCTGTTATCGTTTCAATATAATTCCCTATGCGCACCGACAGTGTCATTGCCAGATTCCTCTGACCCAGATGAATATCATCGGAAAATACGAACCGTGGAATTCCGGGATGTTCCTTTATCAGGGCTAGGTGGGAGAAAAAGATGGTCTCCAGTTTCTCCAGCGGCTTCCGGCTGCCTCCGGCAATGACGGCGGCATTGGCCATGACCGCACTGCCGATGAATTCCGCCACAGCGGTAAAGATCTCGTCTTTACCGCTGAAGTGCCGATAGATATTGGCTTCGCTCATCCCGGCGGAATCGGCGATGGCCGAGATGGTAAGGGCACGCACCCCTTTACGGCCGACAACCTCAAGGGCGGCCTGGACGATCTCTTCCTTGCGGACACGTGTACTTTTCTTTTCCACCACCGTCACCTCATGTGAATTTATATTCACATGATAGCCAGATCATATCAGTTCGTCAAGAAGTTATCTGTCTGTTTGCTACCTGCTTTTTTAATCTTCTTTTTGCGCAGGACAGCCCTTGTGCCGAAGAATCCGCCTACCGCCGTCAAACTCCAGATAGTTGCCGTAACTGCTATTTCGCTGATGGTGAGCATATTCTATCCCCCCGTATCCCGCCTACTCCTGCTCGTACTTCGTGACAATGGCGTCATAACCGGCACCAAACTCTGCCGCTACTTGAGCTTCAGCGTCCTGATACCCCCGCAGGATTCCGCTACGCATGGTTTCAGGAAGCACTCGCTCCGCCAACGGGTAGAGGATGTCATCTTCCTTGCTGATATGGTCACGCAGCAGAGCCGCATATCCCAGGGCATTAGCGGCAATTGTTTGATAGTTGTCTGTACGCCCTGTCTGCGCCTCATGGACAGCGGCTTCCAGGGCGCGGACAAAACTGCGCCCCTGATCGTGCTCCATCAGCATGGCGGCCACCGGGCTGTGCTCCTTCGGCATGCCGTTATCGACCAATGCCTTAAAGAGGACATCCTCTTCCTTGGCATGGTGAAAACGATCGGCATACTGACGGATGAAGTCGATACCATCCAGGTAGAACTGCCAGTTGCGATAACTTCCTTCAGCCGTGTGCGGGGCGTTCTTCTCCAGCAGGGCAATCATGCGCAGAATCAGGCGATGCTCGGCCACCAAGGCCTGGGTAATATCCGTTTTCATCAGTTCCTCCTGTTGCCGTCAATGCCCACAATCACCGTCTCCAGAGGTATGTCACGGCCGCTTTTCCGGATGGCTTCCCTGACCATGATATCCAGGCCACGACAGCAGGGCACTTCCATGATCGCCACCGTGACGCCGGGTGTTTCATTGGTTGAAAAGATGGTGGCCAGTTTGTCAACATACGCGCCGGAATCATCCAGCTTCGGGCAGGCAATCGCCAAGGCCTTGCCCTTCAGCAGATCCTGATGCATGCTTCCCATGGCAAAGGCCACACAGTCCGCGCAGACCAGGATTTCCGCGTTTTTGAAATAGGGGGCGGTTGGCGGCACCAGGTGCAGTTGCACCGGCCACTGCCTGAGCTCAGAGACCGCTTTCACGTTGTTTGTTTCTTCAGTTACCGGCCTTTCGATTACCTTAGCCATGCTGCCGGGGCAGCCACATCCCAGATTTCCCATGATTTACTCTCCTTTTTTCGCTAGATGTTCGTTTATTTCCTGCTCGATTTTTGCTTCGTCTTCCTTGGACAGGCCGTGGATGGAGACGACATCCTTCAACAGACAGATGCCCACCTTGCAGGTGGTGCAGCCGATGTCGTAACGGGCCAGAATCTCACCTATCTCCGGGTAGGCCTGCATCACATCCTGTATTGCTTTTTCGCCAAGTTCATTGCTGAAATTCATTAAGCACCTCCTCGCTCTGTTATGAATCCAGCTTAGCGTAATTATCGGCGGAGGAGTTTGATGTGGGTCAACAAATTGATTTAATTTTCGAGGGGTGGGATTACAGATGTGGGGGCTACAGAGGATGTAATTTGAGGATAGCGACCATCTCTTGCTGCATGTTTTTCGTATCTATCCTTGCCCATGACAAGAGCGAGCCCCATGTTGTGCTACCCGACTTGACCTCAAGATAGATCTGCCTGGCAGGCTGCCTCGTCTTGGTGGCAATGATTGTGGCGATGATCAGATCCTGATTGGTGGCACCCGCCTTACGCAAAGCGGCCAAATCACCCTCGCCCAGCAACCGGTCCTTGAGGAATAGTTCATCAACGACCGCTTCCGACAACCGGGCGTCCGGGGCATTTGCAGTGAGGGCATTCGAAAATCGCGCCCCCAGGGAGTTCGGTGACAGCCGCAGTGGCACAATGGCATGCTTCCATGAACCACTTTTCAGTTTGGCCTGGAGCAGGCTGTCCGGTGTCATGCCTGCCCTGGAGGCAACCCAAGAGGCAATCCAGAGATCGTCAGGCGATGTGCCTTGTTGCTTCTTCATCACGATCGTTTTCTTGTCGATGCTAAACACGAAAGCAAAGAAGGAATTTTGCGTCGTAGCCAGAAAATACGGGTCGGCCAGGGAAGGATGCGCGGGGTCATAGGAACGGTCGGTAAAGCAATGACAGCTGATGGCAGGTATGGCATGGGCCGACACCGGAAGTATCAACATCAGGATAAGACCAAAAAGTATTTTGCTGCTGGTAACGAGACGCATAAAGCACCTATAGCCCGTGTTTGAATGGGACCGGGTCAAGCCGCTTGCCGAGTTCATAAGCGATTAATGGATGGCAGTAATGTCCTGAGGAAATCCATGGTGAAATTTACGCCGGCACAAGCTCCCACCATTCCGGCAAGGTTCAGAACCACGGAACATATTGAATTGTTCACCTTCCAGGCCAGGGGGATCAAGGTGAATGACATCAGCGTATAGAGAACCAGAGTCAATATAATCGCCGGATAGGCCAGGTTGCTGGCAACGCTTACTGCATCGGCAAGCGTAAGGAACACGGTAATCCCTGCCGCCGAGAGCATCATAGCGTCCATACTATCCCTGGTGCCGAACCTGAAGGCAACCAGCCAGGCAATCGGCTTCAAAATCAATGCTGCAATAATCATAAACTACCCCCTTACGAGTGATGTGCTTAGGTGACGCAGCGGTCTGGGGTTTCAAGTCCCTTCTTCTACTCAATGACTCAGGGTCCGCTCCAGAGGGATGAGGCGCTGATAATCGGCATAGCTCAACGAGCTTTGCCAGTGCCCGCTGACCATGCCGGCACCGATCCCTGCCATAAAGATCCCTACAACAACTGAGGGAAAAACCCATACCGGAAGCGGTCGTTTCCAGAAGACCGGCTGCATGGCGAGGACTTTTCTCTCCGGGCAATTTGCCACACACGTGAGACACCCGGTGCACTCAGGTGAAGAAATTTCAGTACAGGAATGCACCTCGAGTCTTGATGGGCAGGTGGCGGAACAGCGTCGGCAACCGGTACAGCCGGACGCGTCGCGACGGATCTTGAAGGGGCTGATGATGCTTACAAGTCCAAGCAACGCACCGTAGGGACAGAGATAGCGGCACCAGAACATCTTGTAAAAGAGAGACAAGATGGTCAACGTCGCCAGGACAACCATCGTGGTCCCAGACATCCGGGTGAAAAAATGAAGCATCTTGACATCGCTGACTGCCCAGTAGGGGGTATCCAGGAATCTGAGTACTTTTTCGCCGGACATCCCTATCAGGATAAATACCAAAAACAGCAGCAGCAGGAGATACTTGATGCCCCGCAATAAGAGGTCAAGCCAGAGCCAGATGCGGAAATTCCGCCCGAGCACCTTCCGGCCAAGCTTGTAGACCACCTCTGACAGGGTACCGACCGGGCACAGCCAGGAGCAGAAGGATTTCTTGGCAAGCAGGCTCATGAGCAATATCGTCAGAAAAATAACCAGTGCGGCAGGATGCACCGGGTGAATTTCTCCGGAAACGAGCCAGTACTTCAAGCTGGTCAGGGCTCCGATGGGGAGGAAACCCTCCACACCCGGTGGACGCGAAACCAAAGGAGCGTGTGCGCCACGTTCAACAGAGTTGATAAACGCGCCAAAACGGATGCCGATACCGACGATCCACAACATAAAGCACCACTGCACAGCGGTGCGTATGGCGGTTGCTGACTTCAGGGAAAATATATTCATGCCTTTAACTCTGTTGTGCCGTTGTTTTTGATTCGCAGGCGTTCAACCGCTCTTTCAGTTCTTTTTCTTTCTTCCAGCGTTCGGTCACATCCCGCATGACCGAGCCACAGCCCTGCATTTGGCCTTCTTCGTCGTGCAGCAGCACCATGCTGAATTCCAGTGAGACACGGCTGCCGTCCTTGCGGATGCCGGGTGAGGAGAGCAGGCCGGTCTTGTATTTCGTCTCCCCGGACGCCATCACCCGCCAATAACCTTCCCAGTGACGACTCCGCAGGTTCTCAGGGATGATCAGATCAAGTGATTGACCGATTGCTTCGGCTGCAGTATGGCCAAACATCTGTTCTGCCCCGCTGTTCCAGAAGCGGATGATCCCTTTAAGGTCCGAGACAAGGATCGCGTCCGGCGCATCGTCGATCAACTGTTTCAATAGTATGTCCATATACCCTCCCGAAGTCTGCCTGCATGTGATTATACGTTACGGCAATTGAGTGTAGAGAAGTTTGACCCATATCAAAAAACAAGCATCCGCTCGAAAAAAGTCGCTTCGACTGAATTGACAAGGACAAACAATGAGCGCCCCGCGGTAAACCGCGAGGCGCTCATTGTTCTCAGGCAGTTTCCATCCGGAAACTCCGGATGTGACAGTTTGTTTCCGAACGAAAACTATTTAACTTCAGGAGACTTGATCTCATGCTCGGGCCTGAACATGATCTTTTTCGCGCCCCGGTTGTTGGTGTACTTTGAGAGCTCCAGGTCGATCTTTTCCGGCACCTTTTCGCCTGCCTGCGCGAGCAGCTTGCGAAGTTCAACATCGGCAGACGCGGCGTATTTGGCTGCATCGTTCAAAACACGCATGGTTTCCTTGGGATTGTGGAAACCGTTGGAGTTCTCCGCCCCGATGAATATGAGCCGATAGAAGGCCTGTTCGAACTGCTCTTTTGCCTGGGCGTAGAGAGCCTTGTCGATCTTTTTGCCGGAAGCCTCGGCCCTGTTGGCCATCTCGAACAGCTTGGCATCGGTTGCCGTTGCGTAGCCCGCCTTCAGATACACGATCATGGTGTTGTCCTGGATAGCAAAGATCTTGTCGCGCAGCACTTGCGGTGTCTCGCTATGGCAGGCGGCGCAGGCGATCAGATCATTTTTCAGCGGACTCATGACTCTGTGATCGGATATCTTCTGGCCATCCCTGGTAACGGTCGGCATGTGGCAATCCGCACAACTGACACCGTTGGCCCAATGCGGGCTGTTGTTGGAGAAGAGCTCATACTCGGGGTGGCGAATGAAGCCCATCTTGAATCCTGTGACGCTCTGCGTCCACTCCATGTTGGCAGGAGAGCTCTTTATCTGAGCTATTATGTTTTCAATGCTGATGTTGCCGACCTTGCTGCCCTGCCAGGGAAAGACGACGTCCGTCGAATGCATCTCCTTGTCCTTGGGGATGATGTAGCTGACATGGCACTGGGCACAGACCAGGGTCCGTTTTTCCTGCAAGGTGAGCTTTGCCTCGTCCACGCCGATCTTCTTGAGCGCCTTTCCCAGCGTGAAGCCACGGGATATCTTGAGGGCCATCCCTCGGTTGTCGTGGCAGTCAATACAGGCGACTCCAAGGGTCTGCTGGTCCTTCGGGAGTTTCGCCAGCACTTCCTTGTACGGGGTTGAGAAGTAGGCTTTCCCCATCTGTTTCTCAAGCATTGGCGCATAGGGTGTTTTGCACGTCAGGCATGAGCCCCCGGCTTTCACCCGGCCGGGATCGACCTCCAGCTGGTCCTGAATCATGAAGTAGTGCCCGCGCGGTTCGCGGTATTCGGAGCCAAAACCCCAGCCGTTGTAAAGCAACGCCAGAAACGGGTACTCGTCGAGTTTGTCACGACGGTCCTCGCCGACATCGTAGCCCTTTTTGTACTTACTCTTGCCGGCCGGGGTCGGTTCGCCCGTCTGACGCCAGAGTTTATATTGGAGAGGATAGACCTTACCCCACTCGGCCGGGTCAACTGTGCCGTCTTCAATCGCTACCGTCTTCAAGGGCTCCACCTTCTTCTGCGTGCACCCGGACCAGATTGTCGTGACGGCCAGAATAACCAGTACGGTGCATCTCTTTGCGTACTTTTTGTGCATGTCCTGCCTCCTATGGGTTGGGATATTGATGGTGCAACTACTTTACTGCCTTCTACAGCACTTTCCCGTGTTCTGGAAATGAGACTCTGTTTGCAGGACGACACACTACTCCTCCTCAATTCTACTGCACAACGTATCTTAAACAAGGGAACGCAAAGAACGATAACGCCACGGATTATTATCCCGCACAAATTAGTGTAATAAACAATTACACCTGCCCGCGTTTATATCTTTGACCAAAGTCAAATACCGCTTCTTGGTTATTTCATGACTCAGGTAACCTTCTATAGATCATTTAAACCATCCCCTCTCCCCGGGGGAGGGAGGGGGCTTGTCACTGATTGCAACCGGAGAATTGTAAATAACCAGGAAATACAATCAACCTGGATATGCAGCATGGCTAAAATTACAAGCCGACTATAACTGTAACGCCTTTGGAAAAAGGATGTTGTTCTCCAGATGTACGTGTATGTGCAGATCATCCTCGAACTCATTGAGCTTCTTGTAGGTGAGCATGAAGGTGTTACAGACATCGTCAGGAATTGCATACTCCTTTGAGAGGTGACGGATCTCGTGGATGGCGTTGCCGATCTCCTCATGTTCGCTATAAAGCCTGAGAAGGGATGTACGGATAGCTTCCAGATCCGTGGCAGCCGGCGAGGTGCCGGCAATTCTGGCCGCATCGGCTCGCTTGAGTGCCGGGAAGAAAACCTCTTCCTCTTCCTTCAGGTGTCCAACCATATCGGATGCGATTTTATTAAAGATGGCGGCGATCCGGATCACCTCGGGATGGTGAGCCCCATGAACACCGGCTATTTTCGTGGCATAAGCAGCAATCTGCTCATCATTTTCCTTGAGATAGACATGGTGGGTGTTAACGATATAATCGGCGAGAAACGGCAATGTCCAGGATGAATAATTCTGGCTCCGGTCGGTGTTTTCACCTTGGACAGCTTCAAGTTCGCTTGTTATCGCGGCAAGATCAAGTCCTTTCTCTATGCATATTGCTGTAAGAGCAACCTTGCCGCCACAGCAGAAATCAATGCCGTGGTTTTCGAAGACCTTGGCGGTTCTGAAATCGGCAGCAACAATCTCACCGATGGTTTTGTTCCCTGTTATCGATTCTTGCATTATTTCCTCCGTATTTCGATTATTCCTGCTCGTACCGCGTAACAAACGGCGTCATAACGTTTACCAATCCGAGGTGATACCTGAGCTGCAGCGGCCTGATAACCTTGCAGGATTTCGCTACGCATGGTTTCCGGAAGCAACCGTTCCGCCAACGCCCATCTTCCTTGTTGATATGGTCACGCAGCAGCGGCATAACTACAAATTATAACGTTTTCGGCTGGTTGTGTTTGACTGTAGTCAAAAAACTAGTGAAACATCTGATTCTCAACCTTAAAATAATCACAGCGGGTGAGCCTCGAAGAAAGGTTGTAGCTGACATCGGCACGATGTTTATCCAACCACAGAGACATACTGCCAATGCCTTCGAACGGCACATGTTGAAGTAGGTGGACTTTCACTCGTTCCTCCGCAATCAAATCAATACAAACTCAGTTCAACAGGGCATCTCGGCGTTCTTTCGGGAATAATACCACCAGGTCATGATGATGCAGGTTATGTAAAAGAAGACAAACCCGTACAGTGCGGCTTGCGGTCCTCCGGTCGTAGCGATTGAAGTACCGAAACCCTTGGGTATGAAGAAGGCCCCGTAGGCTGCAAAAGCAGAGGTAAATCCAAGCACTGCCGCCGCTTCCTTGCCGGCATCCTTGACAGCCTGTTCTTGAGCTTCAACACCCTTGCCCTGCGCTTCATGCTGTCGCTCGGTGAGAAAGATAACTGGAATCATACGGAATGTGGAACCGTTACCAATTCCGGTTGTGAAGAACAGAATGATAAACAGGGCCAGGAAACCCCGGAAATTGCCCCCCACACCCCCATGAGGCAGAAAGTAGAGCACGCCGAAGACCGCTGCCGCCATGACGACAAAGTTCCAGAAAGTTACTCGCGCTCCGCCCAGCTTGTCCGCCACCCAGCCTCCCAGCGGCCTGGCCAGCGCACCGACAAGGGGACCGAGAAAAGCGTACTGCGTGGGGTTTTCAGCCGGAAACTGAGACTTGATCAGGAGCGGCAGACCAGCGGAGTAACCGATGAAGGAACCGAAGGTCCCCAGGTAGAGCCAACACATGATCCAATTGTGTCTGCGTTTGAATATGATCGATTGTTCCTTGAAAGATGCCTTGGCGCTGGCGATGTCGTTCATGCCAAACCATGCCGCGATGGTGGATGCAAGGATCAGCGGGACCCAGACAAAGCCGGCGTTTTGCATCCAGATGGATGTCGTTTGACCCTTGATTACGCAGAGCTGCGGGTCACCGCACAGTGCGCTGAACATGCCGGTGGTTATTACCAGCGGCACGAGGAACTGCATGGCGCTGACCCCCAGGTTCCCGAGTCCGGCGTTCAGACCCAGGGCGGTTCCTTTCTGCGCCTTGGGAAAGAAAAAACTGATGTTGGCCATGCTTGAAGCGAAGTTGCCGCCACCGAAACCGCACAGCAGAGCCAGGATCAGCATGGTGGTATAGCTGGTATTAGGATCGCGTACGGCAAACCCGATGCCGAGGGCCGGGATCAATAGCGAAGCCGTGCTGATGGTGGTCCATTTACGGCCACCAAAGATCGGGACCATGAAGGAGTAGAATATCCGCAAAGTGGCACCTGTCAACCCCGGAAGCGCCGCAAGCCAGAACAGTTTGTTGGGATCGAATTTGAAGCCGATGTTGGGGAGGTTGACCACGACAACGCTCCAGACCATCCAGACTGCGAAAGCCAGAAACAGTGCTGGAATCGATATCCACAGATTGCGGGCAGCAATCTTTTTCCCTTCCCTCTCCCAGAACTCTTTGTTTTCCGGGTTCCATTCTGTAATTACGCGAGAGGACATTCTTTGTCTCCTTGATGTGGGTAGCGCTGCGGTACTGCCTGGACAGCTATTCGCTCTATCTTGACCGCCAGCGATACAGAATCGGCGGATCTTTCAAAAAATCGAACGGGACATACAGCAGGTGCACCAGCTTGGTGAACGGCAGCAGCGCCACGATCAGAAAAGCGCCGGCCGCATGCAGTTTGAAGACCAGCGGAAAATCGACCATGTACTCAATCTGCGGGTTGAATGTCAGTAGCGACCAGAGATAGGGAACCGCCGTGTACAGGTACCACTGGGAGCCCCAACGCATGAAAGATGCGACGTAAACACCGGTCAGGGCCTGGGCGAGCAGGAGGTACAGCACTACCCAGTCCGAGGCGAATGTCACCCGCTTCAAGATTGGTGTATTGACGCGGCGCAGCAGCAGAACCAGGCACCCGAAAACGGCGAAAAGCCCCAACGCGAACCCGAAACTCTCGATTACGATCAGGTTGTTCTGGTTTCCGAGGAGCGCTTTCATCGGGCCGGGGGCAACAACGCCCAGTACGTGGGCCGCCAGCACCGGGATGATGCCGTAGTGCCACGGATTGATGCCCCAGAAAAGGGTCTTGCGCTCCAGGAATTGAGTGGAATAGGCCGACCAGGTCAGACGGTTGCTGAAGAAACGATAGGGTGTTACGAAAATAATCAGCGCCAGGGCAGTGTAGGGCAAAACGATAAAGATAAAGCTGTTTAACATGACGGCACCTCCTTACAGTCCTCAGCGCAGAGCAGCCGGGCCGTTTCAACCAGCACCTTCCAGTGGGAATCCTGCCGGCCGGCGAAGGCGTCATTATACCGTTCCACCCCCGGCAGCACGCATTCGGCGATGAATGGCTGTCGCGATCCGTGTTGATCCTGACGTGCCAGATGGGCCAGAAAACCGAGTACCACCGAAAGGTGGTCAGGGAGCTCGGTCGCGACGGGGGTGTATCCGCACCGCTCGAACTCCTGTTTCAGCATGATCATGTAGCCACCCTTCTTCTGGTTGTCGCCGAAGAGGTGATGGCCCAGATAGGGGGCGGTGGCCGGATTGAAATCAAAGGTCGCAACGTACTCTTCCTGTAACTCAGCCAGGGATGAGGCTTCAGCAAACCCGGCGAAGTCGGAGATGGGGCTGTCCAGTTGCAGCTTGTTCAAGAAAGAGCTGACAAGTTCATAATCAACCTTCAGTTGCTTTTTTTCCGTCGGATAGTCGAGCAGTCGGGCAAGGGCATCGTAGCTGGCGGCAATGGTCATTTCGGCCCCCTTGTCTTCTTCAGGATTCCGTAACCGCTGGCACCCTTGCGCTGGTAGGAGTCCTGCTCTTCCCGCTGCTGGGTCGGGATGACGTTGCGCTCACGGTATGGGGCGATGGTGAAGAGACGATAGAGACGATTTGCCCCCGCCTCGTCCAGCCCGGCATTTTTAAGGATAGATTCTTCGATAGGCTGGCCAAGGTTTCCGGCGCGCTTGAAGAGTCTCAAGGCGATCTGTTTCCGCAAGATTTCGGCAATGATCTCCTGGTTACCGCCGGAAAGTATGCTGGCCAGGAAACTGATCGGCGCACGCATCTTTTCAAGCAACGGGAAAGTGCCATGGTCGGACAGCTCATAGAGATCACCGCCACTGGAAATGACCGGGGAGAGTGAGGGGATGTAGTAGGCCATTGGCATAGTACGGAATTCCGGATGTAACGGCAGGGCCACGGCAAACTCTTTAACCAGGGCGTAGACCGGTGATTTTTCGGCCGCCTCCAGCCACTGGTCCGTGACCCCGTTCTTGCGGGCGGCTTCCCTGACTTCCGGATCGTGCGGATCCAGGATGACGTCGCGATGGGCCGCCACCAGTTGATCGTCGGGCTTGAGCAGCGCTTCTTCGACCCGATCGGCATCGTAGAGCAGCACGCCGACGTGACGGATTCTGCCGACACAGCTGTGGGCGCAGGCGTTGCACTGGCCGGTCTCGGTGCGCGGAAAACAAAAGATACACTTCTCCGCCTTGCCGCTTTGCCAGTTGAAATAGACCTTCTTATAGGGACAGGCGCTGGTGCAGAAACGCCACCCTTTGCAGACCTCCTGATCCACCAGGACAACACCGTCCTCGCCCCGTTTGTAGATCGCCCGTGACGGGCAGGAGGCAACACAGGCCGGATTCAGGCAGTGATTGCAGATACGGGGAAGATAGTGCATGAACATGCGGCCGTAATCCGCGACCAGTGTGCGGTCTTCCAGGTTGGAGTCCTCAACAGCATAGACCTGAGATCCGGATAGATCGTCGTCCCAGTTGGGACCGCCGGTGATTTTCTCTATCCGTTCACCGGAGACCTGGGAAAAGGCCTCGGCCACGGGTTGATCACTGCCGGGCGGGGCTTTGTACAGGTTGCTGTAGTCGAAGTCGAACGGCTCGTAATAGTCATCCAGCTTCGGCATGTTGGGCTGAAAGAACATATTGAAGAGCGTCGGCCCCTTACCCATCGCCCGCAACTTTAATTTACCTCCATCGCGGAGCCAACCACCTTTGAAGATGTCCTGGTTTTCCCACTTTTTGGGATAGCCGACGCCCGGCTTGGTTTCGACGTTATTCCACCACATGTACTCGGCGCCCTTGCGGTCAGTCCAGATGTTCTTGCAGGATATGCTGCAGGTGTGGCAGCCGATGCACTTGTCCAGATTGAATACCATTACCAGCTGTGCTCTGACGTCCATTGCCTTACCCCCTCAACTTTCTGACTACCACGTAGCTGTCACGGTTTACACCGGGCGGCCCCCAGTAATTGAAGTAATAACTGAATTGTGCGTACCCGCCGAGCATCAGGGTCGGCTTCAGGCGGATGCGGGATAGACTGTTGTGAACACCGCCGTGCTTGCCGCTTTTCCGGGATTTTTTGACATTGAGAGTACGCTCGGGAGCGTGGTACATGACCGCCGCGCCGCGTGGAATGCGTGACGATACGACGGCACGACTGGTCACCACGCCGTTGGCGTTATAGACCTCGATCTCTTCATTGTCCTCGATTCCGGCACTGGCCGCATCTTCATGGTTGAGCCAGACGACAGGGCCGCCGCGCGAGAGGGTCAGCATTCTCAGGTTGTCACTGTAGGTGGAGTGGATGCTCCACTTGCCGTGCGGAGTCAGGAAGTTGAGGATCAGCCCGGTTTCCCCCTCGGTTTCATCCAGCATGGCCGGGTCAAGTTTTCCCTTGAAGGTCGGCAGACCCTCGTTGAACTCACCGTAATAAGGGTGATCGAGATACAGTGACTGCCGGCCGGTGAGGGTCCGCCAGGGCACGCCATACTCCACGTTCAGTGTGAACGGCGCATAGGGGCGATTCTCGTTGACCAGGCCGCTCCAGACCGGGGAACTGATGTGGCGGCGCGGTTTCTGGGTGATATCCTCCCAGGTGATACGGAAGTTGCGGTCGCCCGCGGATATCTGCGCCAGCGGCTTGCCGACCCGCTTCTCCAGGTTCTGATAGGCGCGGTGCGCCAATTCACCGTTGGTCTCCGGGGCCAGGGCCATGATCACGTCGGCAACGTCGCGCACGTCCTCCATATCGATGAAGGTCTTATCACCCCAGGAGCGGGTCGGCATGGTTTTAAGGAGCTGTTCGTGGACGTCGTCCGCCTCCCAGCTGACCCCGTGGGCATGCAGATGGCCGATGTGCGGTCCGAGGGACATGAAGCGATTGTAGAGATTGACGTAATCGCGCTCGACGATCGGCAGGTTCGGCATGGTTGTGCCCGGGATCGCCTCGCACTCACCCAGCTTCCAGTCCTTCACATTTCGCTGGGCGATTTCACCCGGCGTGTCGTGCTGCAGAGGCGCGGCGATAATGTCCTTGAACGGCACCGGGAAGTGCGGCGGCGCAAGCTCGCTGAACTTTTTGGCGATGCCGGCGAAGATGTTCCAGTCGGATTTTGATTCCCAGGCCGGATCAACGGCGGCATCCATGCAGTTGACAAAGGAGTGCATGTCGGTGGTGTTCAGGTCCGATTTCTCGTACCAGGTGGCCGCCGGCAGGACGATGTCCGAATACAGGGTAGAAGTGTCCATGCGGAAGTTGAGATCCACCACCAGATCCAGCTTGCCGGTGGGGGCCTTCTCGTGCCAGACGATGTCCTTGACCTGCCCCTTGGCGGCCTCCCGGGCGGTAAAGCTGCTGTTGGGAGCGCCGATGACATGCTTGAGGAAAAATTCGTGCCCCTTGGCGCTGGCGGAGATGGCATTGCCGCGCCAGATGAACCAGACCTTGGGGGAGTTGCCCTCACCGTCCGGATCTTCGATGGCGAAACGGGTCTCGCCGCTCTTCAGGCGGGCAATCAGCCAGGCCCGGACC
>JAJYBH010000068.1 GCA_021779135.1 Deltaproteobacteria bacterium | reverse complement strand
CATCCCGGCCGCTGTTCCTAACCCGACCGGTACGGTGGGGGTCATGGAAGCCGTCCCGGGGGTGACTGTCATCAACCTGCCCGGCTGCCCGGTCAATGCCGATAATCTGACCGCCACCATTGTCCATTACCTGGTGTTCGGCAAGATACCGGCCCTGGACGGCCATGGCCGCCCGCTGTTCGCCTATGGCAAGCGCATCCACGATAACTGCGAGCGCCGGCCGCACTTCGATGCCGGACAATATGTGGAGCATTGGGGCGATGACGGGCACCGCAAGGGTTTCTGTCTCTACAAGATGGGCTGCAAGGGGCCGGCTACCTTCCACAACTGTCCCACCCAGCGCTACAACGAGAAAACCAGTTGGCCGATCGGATCGGGCCATCCCTGTGCCGGTTGTTCCGAGCCGAATTTCTGGGACACCATGGGGCCGATGTACAAACGTCTGCCGAATGTGCCGGGCTTCGGCATCGAGGCGACCGCCGACAAGATCGGCGTGGGGCTGGTGGCGGGAGTCGCCGCCGCATTTGCGGTCCATGGAGCGCTGAGTGCCCTCAGGAAAGACAAAGAACCCAGCGACGAAACCAAGGAGGGTTAGGATATGGCGAAGATAGTTGTTGACCCTATTACCAGGATAGAAGGGCATCTGCGCATCGAAGCCGAAGTGAACAACGGTATTGTCACCGACGCCTGGAGTTCCAGCACGATGTTCCGGGGTATCGAGAAGATCCTCAAAGGTCGCGATCCGCGTGATGCCTGGTATTGGACCCAGCGCTTCTGCGGCGTCTGTACTACCGTGCACTCCATTGCCTCTATCCGCGCCGTTGAAAACGCCCTCAAGATCAAGATACCGCCCAACGCCGAGCTGATCCGCAACATCATTATCGGCATCCAGAACGTGCAGGATCACGTGATCCATTTTTACCATCTGCATGCCCTGGACTGGGTCGATATCACCTCCGGACTAAAGGCCGATCCGGCGGCTACCTCAAAATTGGCGGCTTCCCTGTCGGACTGGCCCAACAACTCGACGACCTACTTCAAGGCCGTCCAGGACAAGGTCAAGGCGTTTGTTGCCTCCGGCCGTCTGGGACCATTCGCCAATGCCTACTGGGGTCATCCGGCCTACAAGCTGCCGCCCGAGGCCAACCTGATGGCAACCGCGCATTACCTGGAGGCGCTGGAGTGGCAGAAGGACGTCATCAAGATCCACGCCATCCTGGGGAGCAAGAACCCGCATCCCCAGACCTTCCTGGTGGGAGGCATGGCGATCCCGATCGATCCCGATTCGCAGAATGCCCTGAATGCCGACAAGCTGGAAGAGATCAAGCGGCTGCTGAAGAAGGCCCAGGATTTCGTCGAAAAGGTCTATATCCCCGATCTTCTGGCCGTGGCCTCGTTCTACAAGGATTGGGCGGCCATCGGCGGCGGTGTTGGCAATTACCTGTGTTACGGCGAGTTTCCCGATGCCGCCGGCAATCTCTGGTTACCGGCCGGTGCCATCCTGAACAAGGACCTCACCAAGGTCATCAAGGTGGATCAGGGCAAGATTGCTGAATATGTGGATCATTCCTGGTTTGACAATTCCGGCGGGGCGGGCAGGGGGCTGCACCCCTATGATGGCGAATCCGAGGTGAACTATACCGGTCCCAAGCCACCCTATGAATATCTCGATACCAAGGCCAAGTATTCATTCGTCAAGGCGCCGCGATATGACGAAAAGGCCATGGAGGTCGGTCCGCTGGCACGGGTGCTGGTGGCCTATGCCTCCGGCCACAAGGAGACCAAGGCTGCGGTGGATCTGGTGCTGGGCAAACTGGGGGTCGGGGCCGAGGCGCTCTTCTCCACGCTCGGACGTACAGCGGCCCGTGGTGTCGATTGTTTGCTGGTGGCCCAGCAGACCCCCAAATTCCTGGACGAACTGATCGGCAATATCTCCAAGGGGGATTATCGCATCCATGCCAATGAGAGGTGGGAACCTTCCGATTGGCCCGCCGAGGCCAGCGGGTACGGCATGCACGAGGCTCCGCGCGGTTCCCTGGGTCACTGGATCAAGATCAAGGACCAGAAAATCCTGAACTACCAGGCGGTAGTGCCATCAACCTGGAACGCATCGCCCCGTGACGCCAAAGGTGAACGCGGTCCCTACGAGGCCGCGCTGGTAGGCACTCCCATGGCTGATCCCAACAAGCCGCTGGAGATTCTGCGCACCATTCATTCCTTTGACCCCTGTCTGGCCTGCGCCGTCCATGTCATGGATGCCACGGGTAACGAACTGGTCAAGGTCAAGGTGTCCTGAGCAAGCGCCATATTCGTGCTCCACGGCGTTGACTCGTTACTGGTTTCCTCAGCGTACTTTGCAGTTCGCCTCCGGAGCCAGGCCCTCGCCGACTGGTGGACATCCCGAATCTGTTGCTTGAGAAAAGGGGAGGTATCATGAGTGAGTCCTGTAAATTCAAGTGTTACATCTGGGAATTGCCGGTCCGCTGGTGCCACTGGTTCAACGTGGTCTCTATTGTAACCCTGGCGGTAACCGGCTTCCTGATCGGCAGACCCTATTCCTACGGCGGTTCGGCCTCTGATTTCAGCATGGGCTGGATCAGGTTTGTACACTTTACCGCCGCCTATGTCTTTACCGTCAGCGTGGCCTCCCGGGTGATCTGGTCACTGATCGGCAACAGGTTCGCCGGCTGGCGCGAGTTTCTGCCATTTTTGACCGGCAAGGGCAGGCAGAAGATGATCAAGATGCTGCGCTACTACCTGCTGATGGATAAAGAGGTGCCTGAAACCATTGGACACAATCCGATGGCCACGACCGCCTACCTGATCCTGTTCTGTCTGTACCTGCTGATGATACTGACCGGTTTTGCCCTGTATGCGCAGCATGCCCCCCAAGGTCTGATGCACAAATCACTCGGGTTCATGTATGCCGCCTTCAGCAGCCAGGGGATGCGGCTGGCTCATCACTTCAGCATGTACCTGATCTTGGGATTCGTCGTCAATCATATCTACAGTGCCTGGCTGATGGACATCAAGGAGCATGGCAGCGAGATCTCCAGCATGTTCAGCGGATACAAGTTTACGGTGCATAAAGAAAAAGAGTAAGAGTTGGGTATATGATATGAACCGGGGCGCTCGTTGTCGGGCGCCCTTTTTTTTCTAGGGAAACCAGGAGGCGGGATGGATTGTCAGGCAGGTATCGGACCAAAGGTGCTCGTACTCGGCATCGGCAACCTGGTGATGAGTGATGATGGCGTAGGCGTGAAGGTCGTTCATAAAATCCGGCAGGAATATCGCTTTGCGGAGAGTGTCGGCATCTTGGATGGCGGCACGCTCGGCCTTGACCTGTTGCCCAAGCTGGAGGGGGTCGAGCGCCTGATCGTGGTCGATGCGGTCGAGACCGGCCAGAGGGCGGGCACCTGTGTCAGGCTTCCGGGCGAGGAGTTGCCGATTGCACTGCAAACTAAGCTGTCGCCGCATCAGATGGGACTCAAGGACCTGTTGTCCGTGGCCGAGTTGATGGGGCATGTGCCTCGCGAGATGGTGTTGATAGGTGTTCAGCCTGCCAGTATCGAGATGGATACCGAATTGACGGGGACTGTTCAAGCAAAGGTTGATGAATTGGTCCGCATGGTACTGGACGAGTTGGCTGCCTGGGATATTCGTCCGATTTAGCCCAGTTTCTTTTTCATCTCCAGGACATTGCCACCGTTGGCCTTTTTGTATTCAACCGAATCCATCAGCGATCTGATGATGAAGATCCCGCGCCCGCGTTCATTGAGCGGGTCCGGACAGCCGTTGGCGGGGACCAGGTCCAGATCGAAGCCCTGGCCGTTATCGTAGACCCGGATGACGAGCTCCTTGTCACGGACATTGATACGGATCTGGACCTGGTTGTCCGGGGCGCTGGCACTGGCGTGCTTGATGGCATTTACCAGCGCCTCGGTCAGCACAACATTGATATGATGCCCCAGGGTCTCCCGGTCACCCGGTACGTTGTCCAGTTCGCGGGCCATGTTCTCACCTATGCGGCCTACAAGACTCAGGTAGCGGGTCTGGTTGGGAACGGTAATCTGAATATCGATGTTATTTTTCATGATTCCCCCATGTTCCGGGATATGAATGTTCAGTAACTCTCCAGTGCTTCATCCATGGTCTGATATATGTCAAACACCCGATGCAGGCGAGTCAGCTCGAACATGGACTTGACCTGGGTCTGCAGGCTGCACAGCTTGATGCTGCCCTGGTGAGTCGCGGCATTTTTAAATCCTGAAACCAGGACACCCAGGCCGGAGCTGTCGATGAAGCGAACCTCTTTGAGATCAACCAGCAGATCCTTTGTTCCACTGTCGAACAGGCGATTTATCTCGGCCTTGAGTTCTTCGGAGTTGTGGGCGTCGAGCCGCTCTTCACGCACAATCACCACCATTACGGTTCCATTCAGTTCTGTCTTGAGATTCATGTTTCCATCCTTTCACGCTATAGAATTTTGAGTACTACAATAGAGACATCGTCCTGCAGGATCGGCGATTCGGTAAAATCCGTTACAGCCTGGTAAAATGAGTCGATGATCTCCTGCACCGGCAGATGCGCCACGCTTCCCAGATGGCTGCAGACCCTCCCGTTCTCGAACATCTCACCCGCCGGACTGGTTGCCTCGGTCAGGCCATCGGTATAGAACAACAGTACATCCCCTTTTTGCAATTTGATAGTTCGCTCTTGAAACACGACCGATTGCTTGACTCCCAGGATCAGGCCCTCGGCATCCAGTTCGATGCAGGCTGATTCCCCCTTGCGGCAGATCAAGGGGTGGTTGTGCCCGGCATTGGCGTAGGAGAGCCGGTCGGTGGTGGCATTATATTTTGCATAGAACATGGTAATAAACAATTCAGCCCGGGTGAGGTCGTCATAAAGTTGCCTGTTGAGGCTCTGCAGGACGGAGCTGGCGTTGTGGGTCGAGTTGAACTGCGCCCGCAACAATGTGCGCACCTCGGACATGACCAGGGCGGCGCCGACACTGTGGCCGGAAACGTCTGCAATCAATAGATCGATCGTATGCTCGTCCCGCCTGAAAAAGTCGTAGTAATCGCCCCCCACGTGCGCCGCGGAAATACAGCGGCCACCCATGTCGATGCCTGGCAGTTCCGGTGCCGACTCGGGCAGAAACGATAGTTGAATCTGCTGGGCAATCTCCATATCCCGCATGACTCGGGCGTTTTTCAGTAATGCCTGCTCCTTCTGAACCCGCTCGTGTTCCCTGGCCTCGATCTCCCGAACAATTGTGACCGCCTGGGCAAATTGACCGGTCAGGCTGGAGAGCAGGCTGATAAACTCTTCGGTGAACATGCCACTGATGGAAGTCGAGAACACCGACATGACACCGAGGGGCGGTTCTCCTTCACGCATGATGGGGATGTGGGCGCACGATACGATGCCCTCGGCGATTGTCCTGGGAAACTGTCCTGGCGGAGCCTGTTTCGTATCATTGATGAAATGGGCCTTGCGGTCGGCAAGTGTCATTTCGCAGTAGGGGCGGCTCTCCATGAACCAGTGCTGCTCGTTTATCGGCCGCCGGTTGCTGCCTTGATAGCTCCTTACGCCGCAGAGGCCGTTTTCATCCCTGAGCTGGATGATGGCCGCATCCAGTTTGAATTCTTTGAGTAGAAGAGTCAGCAGGTCATCCATGATGATCTGCAGGTCAAGGGTGCGGTTGATGATCTCGGAGGCCTTCAGCCGGACGAAGAGCGACTCGCGGCTCTGGTCGAGCGAAGTGCGCACGTTGCTGAAGATGTCGTAGACCGATTCCATGCGCGAACCCATATCGGAGAGAAAACTGTCGACAATGGCTCCTGCCGCCGCGGCGCCCACGGAACCGGCCAGGCTCTTTTCGGTGAATCGCTTCAGGTTGGGGAGTTCGAATTCCGAGACATTGCCGTCGGCATCCAGTTCGCGATTGCCGCGATAGGACTCAATGGCCCGCTGGGCTTCGTCCTCGCCGATGAACTTCGCCATCAGGGAAACAAACTGCGCAATGGTTACCGGCTTGGAGAGACGTTTTGTTTCCGTGACCCGGTAAGCGCGCTCGAGTTCGAAGACCCCGATGTAGCGGCGAATCTGTTCGCGTTCCGCTTCGTCCTGCCGCAGCAGGATCGAGCAGATGATGTAGCCGCCGATATTGAAGAGCATGCTCCAGAACAGCGAATGGGACCAGAGGTCCATGCCGTTCAGGCCGAACATCGCGGTCGGTTTGAGCAGGCCGATACCGAACGGACCGGAAGAGAGCAGTTCCTTGGATATCCAGCCCGAGTGGCTGAACGACGGGATCAGAAGGGTATAGAGCCAGGTCAGAAAGCCAAGCAGGATGCCGGTTATTGCCCCGGCCTTGTTCCCTCTGCGCCAGTAGAGGGCCCCCAGCATGGCCGGCAGAAACTGGGCCGCGGCCGAAAACGAGATCATCCCCATGTTGACCAGCATGAAGGAATCTCCTACGACGAGGTAATAGAAGTAGCCCAGAAAAATCACCAGAAAGATTCCCAGCCGCTTGAGGTTGATCAGCAACAGGGGAAACCAGGCCTGAGGTGTGAAGCGGACGATGATCGGCATGAAAATGTGATTGAGCAGCATGGTGGAAATCGCTACCGATTCCACGATGACCATGCCGGCTGCCGCGGAAAGTCCACCCAGGAAGGCCAGCACGGCTATGCCGGAGTGGCCGGTGGTCAGCGGGACGCTGATGACGAAAAAGTCGGCGCCGGTGCTGCTGCCGGTGGAAAGGATCCCGCCCAGGGCAATCGGCATGATGAACAGGTTGATCAGAAACAGGTAGACCGGGAACAGCCACATGGCTTTGGTGATGTGGCGTTCATCGGAGTTCTCTATGACCATGACGTGAAACTGTCGCGGGAGCAGCATGATGGCGCCCATGGACAGAAATAGCATCGTAAAGGACGGGATAGCCGCCGGACCGCCGCTGGAGGCGCCGAGCGTGAAGAGTTGATTGAATTTTTCAGGGTAGAGGGTCTGGAAGCGTGTGAAAATATCACTGAAGCCGTCAAAGAGCTGGTAGGTGACGAAGATTCCCACCCCCAGCAGGCTGATGAGCTTCACCAGGGATTCGAAAGCCACGGCCGCGACCAGGCCTTCGTGCCGTTCCGATGAAACCAGACGCCGCGCCCCGAACATCACGCTGAAGATTGACAGGATCAGGGCCAGCATCAGACCCGTGGGGATGGATAATTCCGAGCCGCTGCTCGGGAGGCTGATGATGTCACCCTTGAAACCGCTGATCAGGTAAAAACTGGTTGAAACCGCCTTAATCTGCAGGGCGATGTAGGGCATGATGCCAAGGATGGCGATCAGGGTCACCAGCGCGCCCAGCCAGGGGGATTTGCCGTAACGCAGGCTGATAAAGTCTGCAATGGAGGTGATATTGTTTTCCTTGCTGATCTGGACCATGCGGCGAAGGATAAAAATCCAGGAAAAGGCGGTCAGGGAAGGCCCCAGGTAGATCATGAGAAAATCGATACCGGTAGTGGCCGCTCTGCCGACGCTGCCGTAGAAGGTCCAGGAGGTGCAGTATACGGCGATGGAGAGGGAGTAGATATAGGGATTATTGACGATGCTTCTGCCGGATACCTTGCGGTGATGGGCGTACAAGGCGACCAGGAAGATCAGCAGGGTATAGAGCAGGGATATGAGCGCCGCGGAGGCGAGCCCGGTATTCACGGTTGTAACGTCTTGCTGTGGTTATCAGTGGGTTGCCGGGAGGCCAGGGTAAACAGGTAGATTACGAAGATGGAAAAAGCCCAGCCGAGTGTAAAATAGAGAAAAAGGAGCGGAAAACCGAACAGCGTATCGGATTTGTTGAAAATATGCAGGAAGGGGAAATTCAGCATGATGATACCCAGGACGAAAAAAATTACCCATGATTCACGTAACTGCAATCGGTGCATGACTCTTTGACGTACGCGGCTGATTTTCATCTTGCGAGCCTTGCGTAGATTTGATCAACCAGCGATGCTGCAGGGGCGTCGGAGGAAAGCAGGATGAGTGTGCCCTCTGCTGCGTCCGGTGCCTCAAAGGCTGCGGTCTGGAGGGGCAACAACTCCGGACGGCCGTCGGAAACCGACGTATTGTCAGCTTCACGCCTCTGAAGCCGGCGTCTGTTTTCGACTTCACTGCAGACTACCTGCAAAATGATGAGGGGGACAGCGTATTTATCGGCCAGTGCCGCAAAAGGCGCGCGCAGGGATTTGTGCATGAAGCTTGCGTCAATAACAACCGCGGAGCCCTCCTTCAACTGGCTCTCAGCCAGGCGCAACAGTTCGGCGTAGGTTGCTTCAGTTGAAGACCGGTCGTAGATGCCTTCACCGAACGCACTCCGGGCCGTCGTGTCAGACGGCAATCCCATGATCTGTTTACGGGTCGTATCCGAGTTGAACGAAGAGATGCCCAGTTCAAAGGCAAGCTGCGCGGCCAGCGTGCTTTTCCCGGAACCCATCAGGCCGCAGGTGATGAACAGCGCCGGCTTGAACCCCTGCCGCTCGATATAGCCACGTACCAGGCGGAAGTACCTGATTGCCCGCATTTTTGCCAAAGCCTGGTCGTCGGAATTGATCCCGCTGTCGTTCAAGAGGAAGCTCTCAACCTTCCCTCGCACAAACGCCCGGTAGATCTTGTAAAAGTCGACCAGGGCCGGCAGGCCGTGATCACCCGTGCGCAATATATATTCGTCTACCACGCCGGCAGACAGGTCATGGCGGCCATGATAGTCAAGATCCATCAACAGGAAGGCGATATCAGCGGCAGTGTCGCAACATCGAAAGCGTTCGTTGAATTCGATGCAGTCAAAAATATGGACGCTGTCATCGTCAATGCAGATATTTTCCAGATGGATATCACCATCACATTCGCGAATGAAGCCATCATCTACCCGTTTTTGGAAGACACCCGCATGTTCAGCGGCGAAGGTTGATACCCAGGAGCGAATCAATTCGCGCTCATTGGCTGGCAGCGTCAGGTTTTCAAACGGAATGATCTGCTCGAAGTTTTCCTGCCAGTTGTACATGATCCTTTCCAGGCGGCCGTATTCAGTTATGGCTGGTGATGTCAGGGCGCTGCGGTGGAATTCGGCAATGACCGCCGCGACCTTTCTCATAGTGGATGCGGTAACGGTTCCGGAATCAACCAGTTTGTCCAGCATGCCGTCCGCCGGAAGCCGTTTCATCTTGACGGCATAATCGATTATCGTGCCGTTTCCATGAAATGCCGCTCCGGACGGTGTTTCACGCAGTTCCACAACTCCTTCGTACATATCGGGGCAGAGACGCCGGTTGAGCCGGACTTCCTCGTTGCAGTAAAAGCGCCGGCGATCGATAGTGGAAAAGTTGAGAAACCCGAAATCCACCGGTTTCTTGATCTTGTAGGCATTTCTGTCGGTCAGGAAGATATAGGATACGTGCGTCTGTACCAGTTCCACGCTGGTCACGGCATCAGGGTAGGCATCCGGTTTTAGCAGGGATTTGAGAATTGCTCGTATCATCGATTTTCTCTCTTGAATTTTTTGAATATTACCATCAAAGTAACCTGTTCGCAAGGCCATGCGCCAAAATGATAATCGTTTGACGCAGTTGCTGTAAATATGCTAAATTTTCAAATATTTTAATCTCTAACGGACCTACCAATGCATCGTCTTTCATTACTACTCGTCTTCATCATCCTGTTGCCATCCTGCGCTGCTGTACCCGGCCCGAAACCGGATACGGTGCTACAAACCGACACGGGTTCCGACAGTCGTCCGCGGGCCATGTATCTGTATTCCCGTGCCAGGCTCGCAACTCTTGCGGGTGATTACCCGGAGGCTCTGAATATCCTGCGGGAGGCGATCGATCTTGATCCGGATTCGGCTTTTCTGAACTCTGCCATGGCCGAGGTCAAGCTGAGGATCGGGCAGGTTCAGGAGGCCATGGAATACATTAACAAGGCCATCAAGCTTGATCCCGCCTACCGGGAACCCTATCTCATGGCCGGTTCCATCATGGCGGCCACCGGCAAGGATTCCGAAGCGGCCGACTATCTGCGCAAGGCGATAGAACTCGATCCCGCCAAGGAAGATGCCTATCTTCAGCTGGCTGTCTCCCTGACCAGGCAGTACGAGTACGAAGAGGCGGTCAATACGCTCAAGGCGTTGATAAAAGTCAATAATGAGTCTGTTCTTGGCTACTATTACCTGGGGAAAACGTATGGCCAGATGAAGCTGTATCGAGAAGCCGTCGGCTATTTCAGCAAGACGCTTGAGTTGCGGCCCGATTTTGATCAGGCCGCTATCGACATGGCCGCTGCCTATGAGGCCTTGGGCGACTTTGACAAGGCGATCACTATTTACCAGGGCCTTGTTGGCGAAGAGGATAGCAAGGCCGCGGTTCTTCAACGGCTGATTCAGCTTCTGATCCAGCAGCATCGCTACAATGATGCACTGGAGTACCTTGATCTCGCGGTGGAATCCGGGTATGGCGGCCAGGAGACTATGCGCAAGATCGGTCTGATCCATATGGAGCTTGGCCAGTTTGATGAGGCTGTCAAGGTTTTCAGCGGCATGCTCGAAAAAGATCCCGATGCCCACCAGGTCAGGCTCTATCTGGGTATGGCGTACGAGGAAAAGGGTGATCTCGATCTGGCTTACGCCGAATTCATGAAGATACCTCGCGATTCCGGCATCTACGTCGACGCCATTGGTCACATTGCCTTTATCTATAAGGAACAGGGAAAACCGGACCTGGCCGTGGAAACGCTCAAAAAGGCCATTGCTGAAATGCCCGGGCAGATCGAGCTTTACCTGAATCTGTCGTCGTTATACGAGGCGCTGGAAAAACCTGCAGAAGGTCTGCGACTGCTGCTTGACGTTGAAAAACGTTTTGCCGGGGAGTCGCGACTGCAGTTCCGGATCGGGGTACTGTACGACAAGCTCGGCGAGCGCGCCGAATCCATCGAACAGATGAAAAAGGTCATTGCTCTCAATCCCCAGGATGCCCAGGCGCTCAACTTTATCGGCTACACCTATGCCGAGATGGGCATAAACCTGGAGGAAGCGCTCTCCTATCTTGACAGAGCCGTCAAAATACGCCCCAATGACGGTTTTATCATGGACAGCCTGGGATGGTTGTACTTCAAGATGAAGAAGTACGATGAAGCGGTCAGGTACCTGGAAGAGGCGAATGCGCTGATCGAGGATGACAGCACCATCGCAGAGCACCTGGGTGATGCCTATGCGGCCAGAAAAGAATTCAGGAAGGCCGGCAAGATGTACAAAAAGGCCGTTGAATTCGACCCCGACCGCAAGGAGATGGTCGAAAAATACCACCGCTTCAAAGGGGAGCACCCGGAAAAATGAGAATGATCCGGGGAGGAATGGTTACGATCTCCCTCGTGGCTGCATGCGTTCTGGCAGCCTGTTCTTCCGAGGTACGGCAACCGCCGGTGGCAAAAAATGTTTCGGCATTCCCGGTCACCGGTGACGCAATCATCGAAGGCACCATCGGCGAAGCTTCCACCCTGATCCCGATACTGGCCACCGATTCTGCCTCGCATGCCGTGGCCGGCCAGATCTACAACGGCCTGGTCAAGTACGACAAGAACCTGGTCATCGTTGGGGACCTGGCCGAATCCTTTGACATATCCAAGGACGGACTCTCCATCACCTTTCACCTGCGCCACGGGGTGAAGTGGCATGATGGCGCCCCCTTTACCGCCCGTGATGTACTCTACACCTACCACGTCATTATCGATCCCAAAACCCCCACCGCCTATGCCGAGGATTTCAAACAGGTCAAGAATCTCGTTGCCCTCGACGAGTATACCGTCAGGGCCACCTACGGCTCGCCCTTTGCCCCGGCCCTGGCTTCGTGGGGAACCAGCATCCTGCCGGCCCACCTGCTGGAGGGGAAGGATATCACCAAAAGTCCCCTGGCACGCCAGCCGGTCGGCACCGGGCCCTATCGCTTCAAGGAATGGGTCTCCGGACAGAAGATCGTGCTGGAGTACAACCCCGATTACTTCGAGGGGCGTCCCTACATCGACCGCTACATCTATCGCATCATCCCCGATACCTCCACCATGTACATGGAGTTGAAGGCCGGGACCATCGACACGATGACCCTTACCCCGGTGCAGTACGCCCGCCAGACGACCTCGAAACAATTCACCTCCCGCTTCAACAAGTTTCGCTACCCCTCATCGGGGTATGTCTATATGGGCTACAACCTGCGCCACCCGCTCTTCAGGGACAAGCGCATCCGCCAGGCCATGACCGCTGCCATTAACAAGGATGAACTGATCCAGGGGGTGCTGTTCGGCATGGGGCAGCGAGCGGTCGGTCCGATAGTGCCGGGCAGGTGGGCCTATAACCCGGATGTCAGGGATATCGCCTACGATCCGCAGCATGCCGTTGAACTCCTGGCCCAGGCCGGGTGGCGGGAAAAGAACGCCGACGGCATCCTGGTCAAGGACGGCAAACCCTTCCAATTCACGATCCTGACCAACCAGGGCAACCAGCAGAGGCTGTTGTCGGCCCAGATCATCCAGCAGCGGCTGAGGTTCGTTGGTATCGATGTCAAGATCCGTATCGTGGAGTGGGCAACCTTTCTCAAGGAGTATATCGACAAGGGTAATTTCGAGGTCGTCATGCTGGGGTGGAGCACCTCGCAGGACCCTGACATGTATGATGTCTGGCATTCCAGCAAGACCAATCCGGGCGAGCTCAACTTCATCGGCTTCAAGAACGCCGAGGTGGACCGTCTGCTGGTGGAGGGGCGCAGCACCTTCGATATCGAGAAACGCAAGAAGGCCTATTTCCGTATCCAGGAGATCCTGGCCGACGAGCAGCCCTATACCTTTCTGTATGTCCCCGACGCCCTGCCGGTGGTCAGCGCCCGCATCCGCGGCGTGGAGGTGGCCCCGGCCGGGATCGGCTACAACCAGATCAAGTGGTATGTGCCGAAGAACGAGCAGGTGTATGTCCCATGAACCTCATTCTGACCCCCGGCGGATATCTCGTGATGACTCCTGCGCGCGATGTGGCCGGGTCAGTTGAAACTGTCTGCACCGTACCATCCCGAGCCGCTGAACTGGAAAAGGCTTTTGCCGCCTCCCAGGCCACCGGGATCATGGCCCTGGCCGGAGGGAAACCCGCTCTGGACTGGCCGCTCTCCTGGCAGTTCTGGCGGGATTATGGTGCCCGCTACCTTCTGCAGCTCTGCCAGACCCGGTCGACTTCAAAGCATATTGAAGCACTGCCCCCTCCCGATGCATCGATCCTCGCCCATCTGATCCTGAGTATTCCCCCCATGCCGGGTGCTGAATACTGTACCCCTGAAGTGCTCACCGCCATCTGGACCGATCTCGACAGCTGGGCTCATGCCACGATTGCCGGTCATCCGGATGGGCTGGCCGGTTTCCTGCACCAGTACGCACCGCTCTGGCGGCAGGTGGGACGGGTCTGTTTTCATCTGGCCGAAAACAAAAATGATTCCGAATTTCCCTTTGCCTTCATGGCGACCTACATACCCCGGCTCGGCAAGAATGCCCGTGCCCAGCATCTTCCGCTCAGCCAGGCGTTGAAGGAATACGCCGGAGCCAATAACCGGGCAGCGCTCCTGCGTCTGCTGGAGCCGGTCCACGATGCCGGCAGCCGTTGCCCGTGGGTGCGGGAGCTGCTGGAGAACGGCGATATCTATCATCCGCTGGCCTGGACACCGGAGGAGGCCTACCCGTTTCTCAAGGATGTACCTGCCCTGGAGGAGAGCGGCCTCGTAGTGCGTCTGCCGGACTGGTGGAAAAGACGTCCCCGCCCCAGGGCGCGGGTGGCTATAGGCACTAAAGCCGGAGAATCCCTTTCGGCGCAGGCCTTGCTGGATTTCCGGGTCCATTTGAGCCTGGAGGGCGCCGACCTCACACCCGAGGAGATTGCCACTCTGACATCGGCGGGGGAGGGGCTGGCCTTTCTGCGGGGTCAATGGGTCGAGGTGGACGGCGACAAGCTGCGCCAGGCGCTGGTGCTATGGCAACGGGTGAAGGCCGAGGCCGGCGAGGATGGTCTGTCGTTTGTGGAAGGGATGCGCCTTCTGGCCGGTGCCCGACGCGACCTGTCCGGCAACGATCCCATGCTGGAGGAAACCGGCTGGGCCTTTGTGGAAGCGGGCGACCGCCTGAGGGAACTGCTGGCCGGCCTGCGGGAGCCGGCCCGTCTGGCCGCCGTGCAGGCCGGGTCCGATTTGCATGCCGACCTGCGTCCCTACCAGCAGACCGGCCTCAACTGGCTCTGGTTCCTGTCGGAGATGGGGCTGGGCGCCTGTCTGGCCGACGACATGGGCTTGGGCAAGACCATTCAGGTGATCTCGCTCCTGCTGGCGCAGCGCGGGCGTGCCGGTAAGTCCGTTCCCAGCCTGCTGGTGCTGCCGGCCTCGCTGCTGTCCAACTGGCGAAGCGAACTGTCCCGCTTTGCACCATCGCTGTCGGTCGTCTGCCTGCATCCGTCGGAGATGGAGCGGGCGGAACTGGAGCGCATCGCCAGTGACCCCGTTCGAGTGTTGACGTCCGCTGATGCGGTGCTGACCACCTACGGCATGCTCCAGCGCCAGGAGTGGCTTAGGGAAATGAAGTGGAACCTGATCGTGCTGGACGAGGCCCAGGCCATCAAAAACGCCGGTACTCAGCAGGCTAAGGCGGTCAAGACCCTCAGGGGGCGTGCGCGCATCGCCCTGACCGGTACCCCGGTGGAAAACCGGCTGTCCGATCTCTGGTCGCTGTTCGACTTTATCTGCCCCGGCCTGCTGGGCTCGGCCACCCGTTTCAAACAGTTCGTCACCTCACTGGAAAACCGCGAGCCCCCATCCTATGCGCCATTGCGCTCGCTGGTGCAACCCTACATACTGCGCCGCCTCAAGAGTGACCGCAGTGTCATCAGCGATCTGCCCGACAAGGTAGAGATGGCTGCCTGGTGCGGACTCAGCAAAGCCCAGGCCCGCTTGTACGGCCAAGCGGTCAGGGACCTGTCCGACGCCCTCAGGGAACAGCAGGAAAGCGGCATGAAACGCCGGGGGCTGATTCTCTCGTCGCTGATGCGTTTCAAGCAGATCTGCAACCATCCCGGCCAGTCTCTGGGTGACGGTGATTATGCCGAGGAGCGCAGCGGCAAGTTTATCCGCTTGCGCGAATTGGTCGAAGAGATCGCCTCACGCCAGGAAAAGGCCCTGATCTTTACCCAGTTCCGGGAGATGACCGGCCCGCTGGCAACCTTTCTGGCCACACTGTTCGGCCGCCCCGGCCTGGTGCTGCACGGCGGCACGCCGGTGGCAGAACGGAAGAAGCTGGTGGATCGTTTTCAGCACGAAGATGGCCCGCCCTTCTTTGTGCTCTCACTCAAGGCGGGCGGTTCCGGCCTCAATCTGACCTCCGCCAGTCATGTCATACATTTTGACCGCTGGTGGAATCCGGCCGTGGAGAATCAGGCCACCGACCGCGCCTTTCGTATCGGACAGAAGAAGAACGTCATGGTGCACAAGTTCGTCTGCAAGGGTACGGTTGAGGAGAAGATCGACGCCATGATTGCCGCCAAGGCGGGACTGGCGACCGAGCTGCTGGAGGGGGCGGAAACCCTGTTGACAGAGATGGATGACGAGGCCCTGTTGAAGCTGGTGGCGCTGGATCTGGAGAAGGCGGGGATCTAATTTTTAGTGCTCACTGAGTAAATGTGCTCAGTGATTGAGTAAATATGCTTGTAAACTAAATTATGCCATGATACAAGCAGGTTATGAGCTATAATCGACCATTACAAACAACCCTGTTATCGACTCTTTCCCGCCCGACACCGGTCATCAATGTACTGATCGGCCCCCGACAGGTAGGAAAGACAACCATTGCCCGCCAGATTGAACAGAGCATTGGTTTCCCGACCATCTATGCCACTGCCGACAGCCCAGTGTCGCTGGATTCAGCATGGATCGAGACCCATTGGCGTCGTGCGAACTCCGCGGGAACAACAACCGGTACGCCTGTACTTCTTATTCTCGACGAGCTACAGAAGGTGAAGGGGTGGAGCGAAACACTTAAGCTCTTGTGGGACAACCGTTCAACCACACCGGAGATTCGTGTGCTGATTCTGGGCTCATCGGCGCTTATGATGCAAGAGGGGTTGACGGAAAGCCTCGCCGGTCGTTTTTTTCTGCACCGTTGTGCCCACTGGGAGTTTCAGGAATGCCGTGACGCTTTCGGCTGGAGTTTGGAACAGTGGATCTATTTCGGCGGCTATCCGGGAGCAGCGCAATTTATAGAAGATGAGACCACCTGGAAGCGCTATATAATTGATTCACTGATTGAAACCGTGCTGGCTCGTGATGTGCTCCAAATGAGTAGGGTTGCCAAGCCGGTTCTTCTCCGGCACCTTTTTGCCCTTGCGGCTACCTTGCCTGCCCAGTGTGTTTCCTACACAAGAATGCTCGGCCAGTTGCACGATGCCGGGAACACCACCACGCTGGCTCATTACCTGAAACTTCTGGAATCGGCATTTCTGGCCAGCGGGCTGGAGATCTTTTCACAAGGAGTTCAGCGCAAACGGGGAAGCAGTCCCAAACTGGTGCTATGGAACAATGCTCTGGTGAATGCTCTTTCAACACGCTCTTTTAGTGATTCCATTGGCGATACGATTTGGTGGGGGCGACTTGTGGAAAATGCTGTCGGTGCTCATCTTTGCAATAACCTTAATTCTGTGGAGTATTCTGTTTCCTACTGGCGAGATGGTGATTATGAAGTCGATTTTGTAATTGCGCAGGGACGTGACGTCTGGGCTATTGAGGTGAAAAGTGGCCGAAGCGGTAAAACTTCCGGCTTGAGCCGCTTCCGAGCGCGTTATCCGGATGCAAAGGTTCTTCTTGTTGGAGCACAGGGTATCCCACTGGAGGAGTTTTTTAGCAGGGATGTTAAATCATGGCTGGAGTAGGCCGGTTATATTTCTAAATATAGAAACCTTCAGCAATGGAGTAGAAACGATAAGTTTATACATGCAGAATTACGCCAGGTTTATAAATGTATAAACTTGCTTATACCAATATAAACTTGTTTATAAATGTAGAAACCTGGTTCTAACCGGTGATTTACGAGTTGATCCATAAGGAAAAGAAATGGGATTTCCAAGAAAATTCAAGGAGCTTCTGGAAATTGAATTGAGCGACGTAGACCGACCAGACGAAGCATGGTTGACATACGCAGTTTGTGCCACTGAAAAGGATTCGTGTGGCTGGGGCGGTTGGGTGTTGGAGGATATACGCAAAAACGTAGAAGAGAAGGACTCGTCACTTGTTCTCCCTGCGTTTTGTGAACAAGTTTGTCCTCGTTGCGGAAAAGAAACTTTTCGTACCGGTGCCACGTTAAAATTTGTTCCGTCATCAGATCAAACCGGGCGATTAGTGCCTGGAGTTGACTACGAAGAGTTACCAATTGAATATGATGAGGATGAGGTCTAACGACAAACCACAATCACGAATGCTGTGGTATCAGCTTTATCTCCAGTTTACAGTTAACAGCAGCAGCGTACTTGCGGAGCATCTCCAAGGAGGGAGAATGACGGTGAGACCCGAGTGATGCTTCTACTCTCGCCAATGATGGCTGAGAAACACCCATTTTGGCTGCCACTTGTTCCTGGGTCATCCCAGCCTGACGCCGCGCCGCTAACAGGGCATCCAGAGCTGCAAATTCATCATCCAAGGCTTCCCATGCTTTCTTGAAATCGGGGTCTTGAAGGTCTTTCTCAAGTTTTTTCTTGGGGTGGTACGAAACCGGCTTATAGCTCATGACTAATTACCTCCTTCTGCCGAGTGAGCGCTATATCGAGTTCCCGTTTTGGTGTCTTATCCGTCTTTTTTATGAAACTGTGGAGAATTATGATTCTTCGTCCGACCATGGTGCAGAAAAATACCCTTCCAATTCCTTCTTCTGCCTTGGCACGGATCTCAAAAAGGCCATTACCAAGCGCACGTGTATGCGGCATCCCCAAGTTGGGACCGTATTCTTCCATGCGTACGGTCAATGCTCGAAATCGAGCACGCAAGCCAACAGGCCAAGCATCAAGCTCAGACTCGACAGTTTCATTGTAATATGAAAACCGGAAAACCATGATTCAAATATACCACGCATGTTATAAAAGTAAAGGATTTTAAAAGCGCGGCCCCAACCATCGGCAAGACCCGCCGAGGGCGGGTGAACCGGGCAGCCCGTTCAATGGAGGTCATATGGACTTCGATGAAGATAAGATAGACGAATTCACCTTGGCTCTTCTGTATCTGGTGACCCATGAACGGCATGAAGGCCTTGGTGCGCTGGCATGGAGGTTTGACTGGGATACGCTGAACAGACTCCATC
>JAJYBH010000189.1 GCA_021779135.1 Deltaproteobacteria bacterium | reverse complement strand
TATAATAGGCTTCAGTTAGGTTCTCACTCGAATCGGCAGGATCACCGTTGTCACTCCATCCCATTGCAGTCGTCGCTGAATGGCAAATGCAGTTTCGTTGTGCAACAGACGATGATAAAACTTCTCAAGCCGGAAGGTAATCTGCCCGGTAAACACCGTGGAGCGAGGGAACTCCTCTGCCACCTGCTGACACAGGTCCACGGCGCTTTCCACTACATCTGTGGCCAACGCGGTACGGTAGTCGGCGGCAATACCGAGTTTATGCGCCATAGCTACATATTTTTCCAGACCTGCCTTTACCGATGCTTCCAGGGCTTCAATCTCTTCAGCTCCCTTGAAAGATCCGGAATCGATCATTGCAACTGAGACGAAGATCACGTTCTTGTAGGTCTTGGGAAAGGTGCTCAAAATTGAGAAAAGCGTATGCACACCGAAGCCACTGAATCCAGAAACCAGCTGGATGGCGGTTGTGGCGTTGCGATCGATGGCCGGCGGCTCTCCGTGGGATGAAACCGGCACATCCAGAAGAGTATCGTCCAGATCCTTCATACCTTGTCTGACCCGGACATAATGCCCTTTGACCAGATAACAGAGACCAATCACCACTGAAGTAATAACCAAGGTCAGCCAACCTCCTTCGGCAAACTTTTCCACGGTAGTGATGATCAGGATCGTGACGCAGAGCAGGAGGCCGACCAGGTGAACCAGCAGATGGCGGAACCATTGGGGATCTTCTGCCTTGCGCTGGATAAATAATTTCGACATGCCTAATTGGGAGAGTGAGAAGGTGACAAAGACGTTGATCGAGTACATGATTACCAGGGCTGAAACCGAGCCATGTGTATAGATCAGAAGAAAGATAGAAGCCACTCCCATCAAGAGTATGCCGTTGCGCATGGTCAGGCGCACCGACAGTGATGCAAAACGGTGCGGCAACCATGAATCCACCGCCATATTGGCCATGACCCGGGGACCATCCACAAATCCGGTCTGGGCCGCCACCAACAGCAGGGCACCTTCGGAAAAAATTGTTACAAAGGCAATCCAATTACCCATTGGCCAACTTCTGAACAAACCATCTGCGAGAACTGCGTTGAGTGTCTTTCCCTCAACCGGCTTAACTCCTACCAGTGAATAGCAGAGAAATAAGATTCCGGCAGTAAAGGCTAGTGATGTGGCCATGTAGACCATGGTGCGCTTACCGGTCTTGACACGGGGCTCACGCATGATCTGCAGACCGTTTGACACCGCTTCTATACCGGTATAGGTACCGCCACCCAGAGAGTAGGCCCGCACAAACAGCAAGAGGATACCAAAGATACCGATACTTGAGAGGTCATGCGAGAATCCAGACTGAACATCACACACCAGCGGACCGCATTTATCGGTATGGGTGAATACGCCATAGATCAACATCAGCAGATGGGTTGTCACGAAGACCATAAAAATTGGAGCCATCACGGTAATAGATTCTTTGACACCGCGGATGTTGAGGACAATCAGGAACACCGCCAACAAACAGGCTACAGGCACTTTGTAGTGATGAAATCCCTTGGGGATGTAGCTGAAGACAGCATCAACGCATGATGCTATGGAAACGGTAATTGTCAGGATGTAATCAACCAGAAGGGCGCTACCCGAGACCACCCCGGCCTTCTCTCCAAGCATATGAGTGGCGACAATATATCCGCCCCCTCCGTGTGGGAAGTGCTCGATGATGCGTGAGTATGCATAAGAAATAATAAAGACCGTGAGCGCTGTTGCCAGTCCGAGGAAAACTGCCAGGTAGGTATGTTCTCCCAGGGCACGAAAAGCTTCTTCCGGGCCATAGGCGGAGGATGACAGGCCATCAGCGCCCAGTCCGATCCAAGCTAGAATTGGTATCAGAGACATCTTGTGGAACAGATGGGGGTCTTTAAGGTGTTTGGGAGAGCCTAAAATGGCATGAATTATTTTCTGCAGTGGAGATACAGTGTCTTGAGAAGTTTGATTTCCCATGTTCACCCCCTTTTCGGCTTTTTCTACATATTGACTGTAGAAGATTTCGCATCAAAAGGGTGTCAAGAGGTGGGGCAATGGTATCAAGAAAACATCAAGATTTAATTTTTACGCCTGGTCGGCTAATTCCCTAGATTAAAAACCAAATTACAAATTTGACAAATCAATCGGAGATATGAGAAATTACGTGATCGGAATGCGCTCAGTAAAATTAAGCAATACATTTCGTTTCTCACAATTAAGCAAATCTTTTCGTTTGCGAAATGAATTGCTTAATTCCACAGCACGAATAACACGCGCCCGTAGCTCAGCTGGATAGAGCACCAGGCTTCGAACCTGGGTGTCGGGAGTTCGAATCTCTCCGGGCGCGCCAATTATTTCAGCATGTTATCTGCCTTGCGCTCCTCCTTCATTTTGTCCGTGTGGTCTCTGGTGTGGTCTCCTGTTTGTCTGCAAGGGATGAAACTACATGAAAAAAGCCGGGACCGTTTCCGGTTCCGGCTGATAATTTTCCCCCTCTGTAAAATGTTAACCCCTGCTCCCTCGGTTAACCTAAGTGAAAAATATAAATAGGTTTTCCCATATATATTCATATTATACCATTCTGTATACCTTTTCCCCTCTTCTTTCTGGTGTGCATCCTCAGTTAATACCTTTCCGCAACCTGGGAACGCCTGCTTGACCATGAGTGCCAGCCGTGCCGCCTCTTTTCCTGCCTTCCGTAGCTGCTCAATCTCCGCTGGAGTATAGTAGTCCTCCTCTCAAAGTGTCCCTACGTGTTCGTTGGAGCCCACTATGGCTGCGTGAACGAGAGGATCCTTGGTGTCAGCGGCTTGGAGGAAACCGGCCCTCTTTGCGTTCCAGGGGCAATGTCATTTCCTCCATCCTTGGTTTCTGAATCAGATGGCCCGCCTCACTCGCTGCCCGCCTTCAGACGCTCACGGCAACGGCGGCGAAAACTTGATCACTCGGTCATACAGGATCTCCGCGTAAGGAGGTCCGACCCTAGTCGCAGACTCAAGGTACATGCGGAAGATAAGGCCCAGTTTGGTGTTCTGATCGATGGTCACGCGTTCGCAATTGTCGATGGAGAGTGTCAGGCAGTTGGATTCGCCTACCCCACAGCTCCGGGAAATCTTATACGCGTACATCAGATCCGCATCAGGATCAGTCGGGAGAAAAAACCTGGCGGTGCCCGACAAATGGTCGTCCGATACCTGACCGATTGACACCTGCCCTTCCTCGCTGGCATAGACACTGAAGTTCATGTACGCTGCCTTGCCGGTGGCAACGTGGTTCGGGCCATAGACCATCAGGAACTCGCCATCAGCCAGCGTGATCACATCATTAGCTTCAAATTCTGGCAGGTACCCGGCTGAGAGCCAAAGCACATCCCGCGAATTTCCGAAAGCGACGTGATAACGCTGGATGTAGTCATTACCCTCGTAAAAGTTCGGCTTCGACAGCAACTTAGTGATATCGGTGAAGGAGAGTCCCGGATTGGCTTCAATAATGCCCTGACGGAGCTTATCCATCTTGTTCATCAGGTCCATTTCGGTACGTCCCGTTCCGCGGACGCGTAGACGGGGCACCTTGAAGGGGTCAGCGACCGCCTCTGTGCGTGGCGTCACGCGGAAAACCTTGAGCGTTTCCTGCGCATCTTGGACGTAGGAGTCGACGGCGGCCTGGTGATCCGAAGGCCCGATGCGCATCGCGATCAGAAGTTCGTCGGCTGTTGCGGTGTGCCCGAGGTTCAGCATCGATGCAGGGAATACTAACGTATTCATGATCGCCTCCGGGTAGCCGGCACGCAGCAGTGCCTCGCGAATGCGAGCGTCCGTTCCCTTGTCCGGAGTAAAGATCAGCGCAACGGTCCTATCGAACGGTGTCGATCCAAGAGTTTTGACCGTGGCATTATTGACGGTGTCTCCCAAGTTGCCCAAAAGCTCGGTCCTTTTTCCGTCCGGGAACTCCTTCGTATAGAGAAATCTCGTAGAGAGAAATGCGTAGTAACCGAAGTATTTTACGGACGGAGGCGTCGGCCCGATCAACACGACAGCCTCGTCGGGCCGGAGTTGGAAACTCTCAACCAGTTGCTGCGTCTCCTGTGTCTGTGCCAATTTCGGAACCAGGAGGTGGAGATACGGAGCCCTGTTATTATACAGAGCACTGGTAACTCCAGGTTTTTCGGCGCAGTAGTCTGCCGCAGGATTGAAAATTTCGGCAGCGCCGGGGGTCACATCGAATCCGTCCCGCTTGAGCGCATTTTGAAACCTGGCCAAGGCGTCATGATCCTGTCCCGCTCGTTGAGCGAGCGCGATCGGCGCCAGCAGCAACACAGTGGACATCATTACGGACAGCAGTATTTTCGCCTTCATAACCTTTCCTCCTTCCTTGGTTTGTTGATCGTATAGCCTGCCTCACTCCCCGCCCCCACCCTCAGACGCTCAATGCCGCGGC
>JAJYBH010000067.1 GCA_021779135.1 Deltaproteobacteria bacterium | reverse complement strand
CAGATTCTTCGATCAGGATCTCATCGGTGGGCGAGGCATCGATGCCTGCCAGAGCCATCTTTTCGTACTCTTCCATATTGTAGGCAATCCCGCCGCCAGTCCCGCCCAGGGTAAAGGAGGGGCGAATAATAGCCGGAAAGCCGATCGCCTTGATAACCTCCATGGCCTCCATTTGGTTGTGGGCCAGGCCGGATTGCGGAACGGAAAGACCGATCTTCTCCATGGCCTGCTTGAATAGTGTCCGATCCTCGGCCTTCTTGATGGCCGGCAACTTGGCGCCGATCAACTCGACGCCGAATTTATCCAGAATTCCCATCTCGGCCACGGAGACCGCCGTATTCAGCGCCGTCTGTCCGCCCAGCGTCGGAAGGATCGCATCGGGGCGCTCTTTTTCGATGATCATGGCCAGGATCTCGGGGGTGACCGGCTCGATATAGGTGCGGTCGGCGAAGTCGGGATCGGTCATGATGGTGGCCGGATTGCTGTTCAGCAGCACCACCTCATACCCCTCTTCCTTGAGCGCCTTGCAGGCCTGGGTACCGGAATAGTCAAATTCACAGGCCTGGCCGATAACAATCGGGCCGGCGCCAATGATAAGGATCTTGTGGATATCGGTTCGTTTAGGCATTGATCTATCTGCTCCTTAGTGTGGTTAGCGAAATATGAAAAACACAGCTCCGGCCAGGCAGCATCCGGCCCAGAGATAGTTCCAGTTGAGACTTGTACCCATATAGAAAACGGCGAACGGTACAAATACCGCCAGGGTGATCACCTCCTGGGTGATCTTGAGTTGGGCCAGTGAGAACGAACCATTATAGCCGATCCGGTTGGCCGGCACCTGTACCAGGTACTCGAAAAATGCTATTCCCCATGAAACCAGAACCGCGATAAACCAATGTCGGTTATGCAGGTTCTTGAGATGCGCATACCAGGCAAAGGTCATGAAGACATTGGATATGACCAGCAGGACGATCGTTCTCACTCTTCAGTCAGTGGCATAACATACATCAGCCGGTAACGTTCCCGGCCAGACGGTCATAGGCGGCCTGCAGCGATGCAATATGCTCATCATCGCTGGCCATCATGGCACTGAACAGATCATTCAAGCTCTTGTCCACGAAGAGGGCGACACATCCGAGGTGAAGTTCAGTCAGATAATTCTCCATTTTGATCGCTAAGCAGAGAGCATCCTGCAAAACGGGCGGATCTTGTTTGACCTTCCTTATCACTGTCTTGAGTTGCGAGATAATCGAGTCGACACGCTGCGGGTCAACAGTCACCAGGCAGGGAAGCCGGCGGAACAGCCTGAGCGCCATCGTAAACTGCTCAGCGTGATTTTGCTCTTCATCAGCAGTTTTTATCCAAAGTCGGGCAGCCTCATTATTGCCGGCATACAGCTCGGCAAAATAATCGTAGAGCTCCTTGCAGAGCAGTTCAATCTCCCTGCATTTCTCCAGCAGGAGCTGCTCAGAGATTGTCATTGAGTCATTTGGCATGCTGAACCCCTGGACTTTCATGCAGATAGTTTGCTCACGAACACGTTACGGCATATTTTCAGCCCGTCATTTCGGTTTTTGGCAACATCAGGATCGACAGGCAATTCCGTAGCGACTTGACATGGTCCTGATCGAATTCCCGCAAGGCTTGAAACATCTTGCTGATCAATTCATCACGAAAACTCACGGAACTGTCCAGATGCAGGTCAGACAGGCTCTCCTCCATCTCGATGGCCTTGGTCAGCGCAGTCACGACATCGGGCGGGTTCTGGCGAACATGGTCCAGAAGGTTGACCAGTTTTTGATGAATCCGAGAGGTCCTCTCAAGATCTGCCTTAAGATCAAATCCGACATCATCACGAAGCCGGTTGGCAAGTTCAAACTGTTTCTGGTGGTTTTCCTCCTCCAGAGCTGTCTTTTTCCAGAGCTGCGAAACGTCGTCATCATCTTTGTAGAGATCGCTGTAGTAGTGATACAGGGTTGCGCACAGGCCTTCAATTTTGGCGCACACGTCAAAGAAAAGGATGACCTTATCACTGGTCGTATCAAGCAGTTGCATGGCATCTCCTCCCCTGAAATAAACCCGCTATTCCTGAACCCAGCCATTCTCCAGACCGAACTCCTCCAGCGCTGCCACGGCCTGATCATACTCTTCATCGACGATCTTGCGGCCGATAACGTCTGACGAGACGGCGCGATGGGCCGGAAAATACTGGTTCATCAAGGCAATGTGCGTGTCTGTACCCAGGTTTTCGGCGATCCAGGCCAGGGTTTCCCGCGAGCCGGCCGTGCCACTCGGCAGTACCAAATGCCTGACGATCAGGCCGCGACGGGCGATACCATCATCGTCAAGCTGCAGGTGCCCGACCTGGCCCAGCATTTCGCTGACAGCCGCCCGGTTGCAGTCACGATAACCGGGGGCCGTCGAGAACTCCACCGAAAAACGCTCCTCGGCGTATTTCATATCCGGCAGATAGATGTCGATGATCCCATCCAGCAGGCGCAGACAGTCCACCTTTTCATAGCCGCTGGAATTCCATACGATCGGCAGGCTGAATCCCCGGGGGATCGCCAGCCAGAGCGCGGCCAGGATCTGCGGCAGGTAGTGGGTCGGGGTCACGAAATTTATGTTGTGGACCCCCTGCCGCTGCAGACGAAGCATGCGGGCAGCCAGTTCACCGGTCGGGATCTCTTCACCGTTGCCCAATTGACTGATGGGAAAGTTCTGGCAGAACATGCACTTCAGAGAGCAGCCCGACAGGAAGATGGTGCCGGATCCCCTGGTGCCGGAGATTGGCGGTTCTTCGCCGCGATGCACGTTGGCCGAGGCGATCCTGGGTTTGAGTCCCGCCCCGCAGACGCCCCGCTCACCCCTGATGCGGTTGACGCCGCAGTCATGGGGGCAGAGGTCGCAGGCCGCCAGACGCCGGTAGGCCTCCCGGACGCGCTGCAGCAATTCATTTGATTGATAAAGAGCGACGTAACTCATAAAACCTGTGCATAGTGAATGGTGAAAGGTGAAATTATCACGATATTTTCAGACGTGTTATCCTTCACTTTTCACTATTCACCTTTTCTCTTTCCATCATCTCGACGAACCGTCCAAACAGGTACTGCGAATCATGCGGCCCCGGCGACGCCTCGGGGTGGTGCTGAACCGAGAAGATCGGCAGTGAGCAATGATGGATACCCTCGACGGTCTGATCGTTGAGATTCTCATGCCCCAGGCAGGCCACGTCTCCCAGCGAGTCCAGATCGACGGCAAAACCGTGGTTCTGGGCGGTGATCTCCACCTTGCGGGTGGACATGTCCATAACCGGCAGGTTGGAACCGTGGTTGCCGAAGGGCAGCTTGACGGTCGTGCCACCCAGCGCCAAGCCCAGCAACTGATGTCCCAGGCAGATCCCGAAGATCGGTACCTTGCCGACGAATTTTCTGATTTCCGCCTGGACCTGCACCAGCGGCTCGGGGTCGCCCGGTCCGTTACTAAGGAAGATGCCGTCCGGATTCATGGCCAGCGCCTCCTCGGCGGGAAAATTGGCCGGCACTACCGTCACATCGCAACCAGCATCTATCAGGCAGCGCAGGATGTTGTACTTGATGCCGAAATCGTAGGCCACCACCTTGTACTTCAGGGCGGCAGGATTGACCTGCGGGTAGCCGCTCGCCAGATCCCAGACCCCTTCGGTCCAATGATAGGGCTTGTCGCAGCTGACTCCGCTGGCCAGGTCCAGTCCGGCCATGCTGGGGATTGCCCGGGCCTTGGCAACCAGGCTGGCGTGATCCGTGTCACTTGTGGAGATAATCCCGTTCTGGGCGCCCTTGTCACGCAGGTGACGGGTCAGGGCGCGGGTATCGATGCCCTGGATGCCGACCACACCGTTTTCCTGCAGATACGCCCCGAGACTCATGGTCGCGCGCCAGTTGGAGTAGCACTCCTGGTACTCCCTGACGATAAAACCGGACAGGAACAGGCCGCGGCTCTCGATGTCCTCCGGATTGATACCGGTGTTGCCGATCTGGGTGTAGGTCATGGTGACCATCTGCCCACGGTAGGATGGGTCGGTCAACACCTCCTGGTAACCGGACATGGCCGTATTAAATACGACTTCGCCGCTGGCCTCGCCAGTTGCGCCAAATGATTTTCCTTCAAAAATACGCCCGTCGGCGAGCGCCAGTACTGCTTTCATAAGTTCAACTCCCCGGTAATTCAGACATTCAGACTTCAGAGGCGGATACGATCAATTTGTAGTTAGAGTTTGTGGACTACTCGACCGGCCAGGACTGTACAGGTAGCGGCCCCCGCGACCTTCCATCCCAGAAAGGGGGAGTTTGCGGACTTGCTGGCCAGCTTGTCGGCGTCCACCGTCCACTGGGCAGCCGCATCGATGACCGTGATGTCAGCCACACTCCCCGTGCGGAGACTACCGCGTTGCAACCCTAGTATTTTGGAAGGGTTGCATGACATTTTTTCAATCAGTTGATTAAGGGTCAGCACACCCTCGTCCACCAGTTTCAGTGACAACGGCAGGGAGGTCTCCAGGCCGATGATACCGTTCATGGCCACGTCAAACTCCACATCCTTCTCATCCAGATGGTGCGGGGCATGGTCGGTGGCGATGGCATCGATCGTACCATCCTTCAAGCCGGCCTTGATGGCGGCCACGTCGGCGGCCTCACGCAGGGGCGGGTTCATCTTGGCATTGGTGTTGTAGCCGCGCACGGCATCATCGGTCAGAGTAAAGTAATGCGGCGCGGTCTCGCAGGTCACCTGAACGCCGCGTGACTTGGCTTCACGGATGAGCCGCACAGCACCTTCCGTGGAGACATGGGCGATATGGATAGGCGACCGGGTATATTCGGCCAGCATGACATCGCGGGCCGTGGCGATATCCTCGGCAACCCTCGGAATACCCTTCAGGCCGATCTCCGTGGAGGTGAAGCCTTCGTTCATAACCCCTTCGCCGACCAGCGAGAGATCCTCGGCATGGGTGATTACCAGGATGCCCATGCCGCGGGCGTATTCCAGGGCGCGGCGCATCAGTTCCGGATTATTGACCGGCTTGCCGTCATCGGAAACCGCCACGCAGCCGGCCTCTTTCAGTTCACCCATCTCGGACATCCGCTCGCCGCTCAGGCCGTAAGTGATTGAACCGACCGGAAAGACGTTGGCTGATCCTTCATTCCTGGCCTTGTTGATGATATAGCTGGCCACCGTCTTGTTGTCGATGACCGGCTTGGTATTGGGCATGCAGACGACAGAGGTGAAACCGCCGGCCGCGGCCGCCCGCGTCCCGCTGATGATGTCCTCCTTGTACTCCAGACCCGGATCGCGCAGATGGACATGCATGTCGATCAGTCCGGGGACCACGTATTTTCCGGCGGCGTCAACCGTATCGACACCATCCGGCGCGACAAGCCCCTTGCCGATCTCCTTGATCAGCCCGTCTGTTACCAGCACATCCAGCGTGTCATCCATCTTCTGGCTCGGATCGATCACCCGGCCACCCTTGATCAAAAGATTCATATGGTCACCTCGAAATTGTCATTGTAGGGGCGCATCCTTGTGATCGCCCTGACTCTGTTCTGATACCCGCCAGCGGGCGAATTCAAGATTCGCCCCTACAGGAAATTCATTCCAACTCGCCGCCGCAGACGTGGTAGAGCATAGCCATGCGTACCGCCACGCCGTTCTCCACCTGCTTGAGGATATGCGACTGACTGCCATCCACCACGTAGGAGGACATCTCGACGCCACGATTGATCGGGCCAGGGTGCATGACCATGGCATCCGGCTTGGCCAATTTCAGGTTCAGCGGGTTGAGTCCGAAGTAGCGCGAGTATTCGCGGGCATTGGGCATCAGGGTCTTGCCCTGGCGCTCCTGCTGGATGCGCAGCATTATGACCACGTCGGCGTCCTGGACGGCTTCGCGCATGGTGGCGCAGACCGTGACATTGCCCAGGCGTTCGGCCCCCGGCGGCATCATGGTGGGTGGACCGGCCAGGTACACGGAGGAGCCCATCTTGGTCAGCCCCTGGATATCGGAGCGGGCCACGCGGCTGTGGGTGATGTCACCGACGATGGCCACCTTGAGGCCATCCAGGCGTCCAAAACGATCCTTGATGGTCAGCATGTCCAGAAGGCCCTGGGAGGGATGCTCATGGGTACCGTCGCCGGCATTGATGATCGAGCAGCCCGGCATCTTGGCGGAGAGAAAATAGTGCGAGCCGGAGACGGCGTGGCGCATGACGATGATATCCGGCTTCATGGCCAGGAGATTGAGGGCCGTGTCGGCCAGCGTCTCCCCCTTGGTGGCGGAACTGTTGGAGGGGGCGATGTTGACCGTATCGGCCGAGAGCCTTTTCCCGGCAATCTCGAAGGAGGTGCGGGTCCGGGTCGAAGCTTCATAGAACAGATTGATGATGGTCTTGCCGCGCAGCGTCGGAACCTTTTTGATGTCGCGGCTGTTGATCTCGCGCATGCTCTCGGCCGTCGACAGCAGCAGTTCCATCTCCTCTTTCGTCAGGTCCCGCAGCGCAATGATGTCCTTATGCTTGAATTCTGCCATGCCGCCCTCCCCTCGTTATTTTTCCAGAACAACCTCGATCGGTAGATTCTCGTCATCAAACCGTACGGCAACGTTTTCTTTGATACTTGTGGGGACATTTCGCCCGACAAAATCGGCCCGAATGGGCAGTTCGCGGTGACCGCGGTCAATCAGCACCGCCAACTGGATGCAGGCCGGCCGGCCGTGGTCCATCATGGCATCCATGGCGGCACGGATGGTGCGGCCGGTGTACAGGACGTCATCCACCAGCACCACCCGCTTCCCCTCCAGGGAAAAGGGGATGGCGGTCTTGCCGACCGCCTGGTGCGGCAGCTGCCCGCTGACATCATCCCGGTAGAGGGTAATATCCACGGCACCCACCGGGGCCTTGACCCCTTCGATGACCTCGGTAACGCGGCCAATCTCTTCGGCCAGAAAGGCGCCGCCGGAACGGATGCCGATCAGTACGACATCGGTCAATCCCTTGTTGCGCTCCAGGATCTCGTGTGAGATCCGGGTGATGGCGCGCTTGATACCGCTGTTGTCCATGATTACCGTCTTTTCGTTCGCCATAAGGTCACCTCTCCCATGCATAAAAAAAGAGCCTCCCCGCGCCAGGCGGCAAGACTCTTCTGAATGTGTCCTGTTTCAATCATTGTTAACCCTTGCTGGCCTCTCGGGCCAGATTAAAAGGTAGTCCGTATGTGTTAAGGGACTGTAACACCGACCGCCGGACAGGTCAAGGGAGTTTTTTGTGTATACTGAATCGAGATCAGCTCAACGAAACCAGCGGCACTCACTCCACATTCTGGACCTGTTCACGCATCTTCTCCATCTCGGCCTTGATCTGGATCACCAGCGTTGCGATTGCAGCATCGTTGGCCTTGGATCCGATCGTATTCACTTCGCGGTTCATCTCCTGCATCAGGAAATCCAGCTTGCGTCCCACCGGTTCCTTCAGCCGCAGTGCCTCGTCGAACTGGGCAAAGTGACTGTTGAGGCGCACCAGCTCCTCGGTGATATCGCAGCGATCGGCCAGCAGAGCCACCTCCTGGGCCAGACGGACCGGATCGAGTTCCACATCGCCCAGCAGCTGTTCCAGGCGCAGCGCCAGTTTCTGTTTATATTCCACAACCATCGATGGTGTCCGTTCGCTGACCTGGCCGACCCATTCGGCAATCTGCCTGCGCCGGGCCAGCAGATCAGCCGCCAGGGCCTCACCTTCCCGCACGCGCATGCCATCGATCGCCGCAATGGCAGAGCCGACCGCTTGAGTCAATTGCGGCAGAAACGCGCTATCCTCGATAATTGTCGACACATCCCGCAGAACCCCCTTCTGAGAGAGAATCAGGGACAGCGGCACCTCATTCAACAGACCCAATTCCCTGGAAAGGTAGCTGAAGGTATCATAATAGCCCTTGGCCAGGGCATTGTTAAGCTGCGGCACAGACTCGACCCCAGCGGCCTCTTCCCATTGCACCGTCACATCGATCTTGCCCCGCTTGAGATTCGCAGAAATCTGGCGCTTGACCTCATTCTCAAGGGAAATAAACGTTCGCGGCATGCGCACGGACACCTCTCCATAGCGATGGTTGACCGAACGTATCTCCACCGTAAAAACGCCCTGTTCCGCAGCCGCCTCACCCTTGCCGTAACCGGTCATACTCTTAATCATAACAGCATCTCCTCTCTCGTAGCGTGGAACCAGCAATTGGTTATTATTTGCAGTTCAACATATGGCGACTTGGCGGTGAAACCATCCGGGGTGGCCGCCATATCGCCAGGATATCGAGTAACACTTTCCGGGCAGGAGCGCAAGGAGCTTGAATTATATACACAATTATATCGGTAGGTAACGACGCCTGCTGGAATGATTCCTGAATACGTTCATTAAATCATTCCCGTTGCGTGTCGGCTGCAATTACATTACTATGCGCGCGAAATAGTGTCAGGCGGAGTAAGGTTCGCGCTCTTATACGGTTGATTTCTGAAGTCCTGGAGATTTAATGTCAGTAAATCAGTCAGTTACAATTTTATTAATAGAAGACGACCCGGGTCATGCCCGTTTGATCGAAAAGAACCTGCGGCGGGCCGGCGTTTCAAACAAGATCATCCATCTTGATGACGGCCAGAAAGCGGTGGATTTTCTCTTTAACAGCGGCGAGTACGCCGATGTGCCCCACCCCTCACCCCTGCTGGTATTGCTGGATCTGAACCTGCCGATTCTCGACGGCACCCAGGTACTCCAGCGCATTAAAGCCGATGAAAGCACCAGACGCATACCGGTCGTCATGCTGACCACAACCGACACCCCCCATGAAATCTCCCGCTGCTACGAGCTTGGCTGCAATGTGTATGTCACCAAACCGGTGGAATATGAAAAGTTTTGCGAAGCGATCCGCAACCTGGGTTTGATGCTCTCGATCGTCAAGATCCCTGACGATCTTCAAATGTAACCTTTCGATTTATTTGTGATTATATGACGAAGGAGATGGCTGGTGGCTGAAGAACGGTCGTGTCGCGTAGTGTACATGGAAGATGATCCCGGTCTCGCCCGGCTGCTGCAAAAGAGCCTGCGGCGGCAAGGGTACGAGGTGGAGCTGGCCGAAAACGGCGAAGTGGGTCTGGCGATGCTCGTGGAGGGGCACTATGACCTGGTGCTGACCGACAACAACATGCCGGTCTGCGATGGATTGACGGTTATCCGCACCCTGGCGGAGCAGAATGATGCCACCCCGGTAATCATGGTGACCGGTAACGGCAATGAAACCACGGCGGTCGAAGCATTGAAGCTGGGGGCCATCGATTACATCGTGAAAGATGTGGATATGGGCTATCTGGAACTGCTCCCCATGGTCATCGAAAAGGCGCTGCAAAAACGTCAGATGATCCAGGAACGGGAACAGATGTTCATCGCCATCCGGGAAAGCGAGGAACGCTACCGGCGGCTGGTGGATCTGTCACCGGACGGAATTGCCATCCACTCTTCAGAAGGTCTGCTTTTCATGAATCCGGCGGGAGCCGCTCTTTTGAAGGCGAAGTGCCCGGATGAACTGCTGCGGAGAAACATACGGGATTTCGTCCCTCCGGAATTCATGGACGCATTCTCGATGCTGGTGGAACTGATTGAACGTGATGCTTCCTCGGCGCCCTGGAGAGAAGGAAAGTTCATCTGCCTGGACGGAAGCATGGTCGATGTGGAAGTCTCCGGCGTCCCGTTCCACTACCAGGGCAAGCACTCACTGCAGATCATATTCCGCGACATCAGCGAACGCAGAATCGCCCAAGATCGGCTGGAGTATCTGGCCAACTTTGATGCACTCACGGGACTTCCCAACCGCAGACTCTTTTTTGACCGCCTCTCTTGTCTCCTCTCGCACTGCAAAAGGTACAATGAACAGTTTTCCGTGCTGTTTCTGGATCTGGACCGCTTCAAGTCCGTCAATGATACCCTGGGGCATAGCGCCGGCGACGAACTGCTGCGCGAGGTGGCCAAGAGGATGCGGGAATGCCTGCGCCACGCCGATACGGTAGCCCGCATGGGGGGCGACGAGTTTGCCGTGCTCCTCTCCAGAATTGTTGAGCCGCCGGACACCGGCATTGTCTCCGACAAGATCATCACCGCCCTGGCCAGACCGTTTACCATCCAGGGCCGGGAGTGCCATATCGGTGTCAGCATCGGCATCAGCGTGTTCCCTGATCATAGCGATGATGCCGAAACCCTGCTGAAAATAGCCGACAGCGCCATGTACCGCGCCAAGGAAGACGGCCGCAACTGCTACCGCTATCTTCCCTGACACAAGGATAGTTCCAACAGCTTGCCATATGTTGACATTCAACTGAATCAAGGAGGGATTATGCAACCTAATCAAAAGACATCATTTTTTCTCTCGTCAGCGCTGCTGCTGACTGCGCTGTGCGCGGGAACGAACGCCAATGCGTCCGGCTTCGGCATCTTTACCCAGGGCGCCGCGGCCCTGGGCCAGGCGGATGCGGTTGTTGCCCATAGCGATGAGCCGTCGGCAATCTTTTTCAATCCGGCCCTGCTCAACAACCTGCCCGGCACCCAGATAGAGGTCGGTACGACCCTGCTGTTCCCCTCCCGGGATTTCAAAAGCGCGGCCACCGGAGCCACGGCCTCTACGGAAGACTCCTTCTACTATCCCAGCTCGTTGTATGTCAGCCACACCTTCAATGACAAGATCAGCGCCGGTCTGGGAGTTTTCAACCCCTTCGGCCTCGGTACGGAGTGGAACAGGAATTGGGAAGGAAATTATCTTGCCACCAAATCCAAGATCACAACCTTTAATTTCAACCCGGTGGTTTCCTACCGGATCAACCCGGACCTCTCTTTCGCGGCCGGCCTGGATGTGATCTATCTGGATGCGTCGCTGGAACAGATAAATTTCCCTACCAATGCCGACCAGAGATTCAAGGGGGACGGAACCGGATTCGGATACAATCTCGGTCTGGCATATAACGCCGGGCATGGCATTTCCGCCGGTGTCTCCTACCGGAGTGAGGTCGATATCGATATCGACGGCAATTTCAGCATCGACATTCCCGGCGTTCCTCCGGCGGCAGCGAAGACAAAGATCACCCTTCCTCGCCAACTCCTGGCGGGCCTAGCCTATCAGGCCACGGACAGACTGACCCTGGAATCCGGCTTCCGCTGGGAAGACTGGCGTTCCTACAAGCAATTAAACCTTGAGGTTGCCGGACAGCCGACCGCCACATTCCCCAAAAACTGGCACGACACCTTTGCCGTCAATGTCGGCGGGAAATATCGACTGAACGACACCTTCACCCTGCTGGGGGGCTATCTGTACGGCTGGAATGCGATCCCTGACGACACCTTCGAACCGGCCGTCCCCGACTCCAACACTCACCTCTTCTGTGCCGGTACGGACATGAACTTCAACCGGCTCAAGATAGCCGTCAGCTACGCCTACCAACTGCAGGAAGAGCGCAGCAAAAACAACCTGGTCGGGGGCGGGCTTGCCAACGGCACCTACGACAACGACATTCACCTCCTGGGAATCAGTTTCGTATATAAATTCTAAGCAGTTCGGGCTGGTATGAACAACAGCGAACCACTCTATAACAGCAGGGTAATCGACACCTTTCTCAAACTGCTCGGGAAGCGCTACCCGCACGTCAATGTGGCGGAACTGCTCGCTTACGCCGGCATGAAGGCCCATGAGGTTGCCGATCAGGGGCACTGGTTCAACCAGGAGCAGGTGGACCGGTTTCATGAACGGCTGGTCCAGATGTCCGGCAATGAAGCCATTGCCCGTGAGGCCGGCCGTTACGGCGCATCTCCCGATGCTTTGGGTGCCTTGAAACAGAATCTGCTGACCTTTGTCGGCCCGGCTAAAGCCTTTGAACTGGCAAACAAGGCCGCTGCCAACTTCAGCCGTTCATCAGTGCTTACATCGCGCAAACTCGGACACAATAAAGTCGAGCTGACCACTACCTTTCGTGAAGGTGTGCGGGAAAAACCGTATCAGTGCGAAAACAGGATCGGCACGATTGAATCGATCGTCATGATGTTCAACTACGGGCTGCCGGAAGTAGAGCATCCGGAGTGCATATTCAAGGGCGGAACCACGTGCCGTTACGTCGTAAAATGGGAGAACAATCCGGCAGAAACATTGGTAACCATCCGTAATTATTCGGCCATACTGCTGGCGCTCGTCTGCGTGATGGCGTTGCTGCTGAAACCCGCCATTGCTCTCGCGACCGTTGTTCCGACTTCTTTGCTATTGTTCATGCTGATCGCCCTGCTTGCCGAATATCGAGAGAAGAAAGGTCTGAAGTCAATTCTGCATAGCCTGGGAGAACCGACCGACAAGCTGCTGGAACAGATCAACGCCAACTACGGCAACGCTCAGATCACCAATGAAGTCGGGCAGGCCATCAGCCGGCAGACCGAGATTGACGGGATTATAGCCAGCGTTCTGCAGATTCTGAAAGAACGCCTGGGGTATGATCGCGGTATTGTTCTGCTGGAAAATCAGGAGCGAACAAAACTTGTCTTCCGGGCCGGGTTCGGCCAGGGCGCGGAGCAGGACGAACTGCTGCGTCAGGCGGTCTTTGATCTGGCGGGCTCGTCCGGAGCCGGGGCCTTTGTCACTTCATACAGGGAGCGCAAGCCGTTTCTGATCAACTCGATAGCCGAACATGCGCAACTCTTTCCCGAAGACAACCGCGAACTGCTCGGGAAACTCGATGCGGATGCCTTCCTCTGCTGTCCGATAATCTGCGACGGCCAATCCATCGGCGTTCTCTCCGTAGACAATCTCAAATCTCGAAAACCCCTGCTGCAGACCGATCTGAATCTGCTGATGGGGATCGCGCCGGTCATCGGGGTCAGCATCCGCAATGCAGAACTGCTGGAAACCAAGGACCGCCAGTTCAACGCGATTGTCGAGCTGGAAAAGGCCATGGACGAACTGGCCAGGGCCAAGGAAATATCCGAGCGCTACGCGGAAGACCTGCAGCTGATGAATGAAGAGGTCAGGAACTTCGCCTACATCGTGTCCCACGATCTGCGGGCGCCGCTGGTGAACATCAAGGGTTTTTCCGTCGAACTGCACTGCGCTCTCAAGGCTGCCACTCCTCTGATTGAAAAAGGAAAATCCGCTCTGTGTGAACGGGAGTTGATGATGTTAGGTGAAGCGCTGGAGCGGGATGTTCCCGAGGCGCTCGAATTCATCGAATCGTCGGTAAACAGGATGGATTCGCAGATTAACGCGATCCTGAAACTTTCCCGTCTGGGAAGAAGGGACCTGAAGATGGAGCGGGTCGATGTCGCCGCTATTGTCCAGGGGATCCTGAAAACATTGGGGCACCAGCTGGATGCGGGGAGAGTGACGGTCTCCATGGCGGAACTCCCGCACGTGATCGCTGATAAAACAGCCGTCGAGCAGATCATCGGCAATCTGCTGGATAACGCTGTGAAGTATCTCGATCGCGACCGGGCCGGGCAACTCGAGATCAGCGCCGATTCCGGCAGACATGAGACCACCTTTACGTTTCGCGATAACGGCCGCGGGATAGCGGCCGAGGACATGGGCAAGGTATTCGAGATCTTCCGCCGGGCCGGCAAACAGGATATGCCGGGGGAAGGCATGGGGCTGGCCTATGTGAAAACCCTGGTACGCCGCCTGGGGGGCCGCATCTGGTGTGAGTCCGAACTGGGGGTCGGAACCCGCTTCCGCTTTACCATCCCCATTCACGCGGATCAGCCGGCCGCATCCTGATACAGTTTTCGAGAGGGATTGCGCATGCTTTCATCGCCACCCCTCATACGTCAGCGTACGTCATACCAGAGATGTTTCCGCCTACTTCCTGCTTGTTTGTCCAGCCATTTCGGGTTAGTTTGCGGATATGGCAACCTTCACCGTTCATACCAGCAGCTCCCTGACCCGCCTGTCCGCGGAGCTGGCCGGCAGGCTGGCTGAAAATCCCGCCCCGCCGCTGGACCGTGAGACGGTCGTCGTACTCAGCAACGGCATGGGGCGCTGGCTCTCCATGGAACTGGCGGCTGCCCGTGGAATCTGTGCCGGCCTGGATTTCCGCTTCCCCAACGATACCCTCGATCTGATCTTCCGCGCCGTAATCCCGGGAATCCCCGAGACATCACCCTTTGCCCTGGAAACCATGGCCTGGCGCATCGCCGCCCTGCTCCCCGCGCATCTCGACCGCCCCGAGTTTGCCAGCATCGTCGCCTATCTGGGCAACCTCAATGATGACCGTCGACTTCTGCAGCTCGCCCGCACGCTGGCCGACACCTTTGACCAGTACACGATCTACCGGCCGCGGACCATCCTCCAGTGGGACCGGGGTGAGGGCAGCGACTGGCAGGCCGTGTTGTGGCGCGCACTGAGCGAGGGCTGTCCCGGTCTGCACCGGGCGGCGCTGCTGCGCAAGTTCCGCCACTGCGTGGCTGCCGGCGAGATAGCGCCGGGGACCTTCCCACCGCGCATCAGCCTGTTCGGCATCTCCTTCCTGCCCCCCTTTCACCTGGAGTTTTTTTCCCTGCTCTCCCGCCACGCGGACGTGGATTTCTACCTGCTCAATCCCTGTGGCGACTATTGGGGCGATCTGCTCTCGGAAAAACGCAAGGCGTCCCTGGCGCTGGAGCGCGACATTCCGCCCGAGGCCCTTGAATTCTACGAAACCGGCAATCCGCTGCTCTCATCGCTGGGCACCCAGGGGCAGGAGTTCTTCGACATGCTGCTGGGCATGGGGACGGGCTGGAATAACCTGGATGCCACGCAGCCCAATCGAGGCAGCAGCCTGCTGGGCACGATCCAGAGCGACATCCTTGCTTTGAATAACCGCGGCGCGGCGGTCCCACGGGCCGCGGTCAAGGCCGGCGACCGCTCCCTGCAGGTCCACTCCTGCCACGGCCCGCTGCGCGAGATGGAGGTCCTCTATGACAACCTGCTGCGCATGTTCGAGGACACCCCGGACCTGGAGCCGCGCAGCATCGTCGTGATGACCCCGGACATTGCCAGCTACGCCCCCTATATCCGGGCCACCTTCGGTACCCGTTGCGGCGGTCGCCCGGCCATCCCCTTCACTATCGCCGATCAGGGCCCACGGGTTGACAATCCGGTCATCGCTACCTTTCTGCGGATACTGGAACTCCCTTCCGGACGCTTCGACGTCAACAGCATGCTGGAGATCCTGGAATGCCCCCAGGTCATGGCCCGTTTCGAAATAGCCGCCGAGGAGCTGGGCCGCATCCGCGAGTGGCTCGGCGACGTCCGGGTGCGCTGGGGCATCGACGGTGAGAACCGCTCCGCCCTCGGCTTCCCCCCCTACCGGGATTTCAGCTGGCAGGCCGGGTTGGACCGGCTCTTCCTCGGCTATGCCCTGGCGCCGGATGACGACCGCCTTTATGCCGGAAGCATGCCCTACGGCAACATCGAGGGGCGCCAGGCCCTGTCCCTGGGCAAGCTGGCCACGTTCATCAGCTCTGCGTCCGCTCTGACCGCGCTGCTCTCCCCCCGGCAGACACTGGCCGGCTGGTCCGAATCACTGACATCGGTCGCGGCCCGCTTTCTCACCCCGCTCGACGGTAACGACAGCAGTTGCGCATCCCTCTACGCCGCCTTCCAGGATTTGCGTGACTCCCAGGAAAGGTCCGGGTTCGACGGCCCGATCGGGCTGGAGGCGGTACGCGACTGCCTGTCCGGTCTGCTTGAGAAGAGCGGCGAATCCTACGGTTTTCTCGGTGGCCGGGTCACCTTCTGCGCCATGCTCCCCATGCGCAGCATCCCCCTGCGGGTAGTCTGCCTGGTCGGCATGAACGACGGCATCTTCCCCAGAAACCCGCGCCCCCCGACGTTCAGCCTGCTGGCGGGCACCCGGATGCGTGGCGACCGCTCCATCCGCGATGAGGACCGCTACCTGTTTCTGGAGGCGCTCATGTCGGCCGGTGAGCGCTTCTATATCAGTTATAGCGGCCAGAATGACCGCGACAACACCAGCATGCCCCCTTCCGTGGTCGTGTCGGAACTGCTGGATTACGTCCGGCGCGGCTTTGTGCGGGAGGAGGCCGGGGACGCACACCCCGACATCGTCACCCGCCACAAGCTGCAGTCCTTCAGTCCCGAATATTTCTCCTGCAACAACGACGCGCCATTGTTCAGCTACTCACCGGAAACCCGCGAGGCACTGGAGAGCAGACGCGACTCAGGCCGGTCCCGGCGGTCTTTCATCGGCGCCAGCCTGCCGGATGATCCGCGATTGTGGCAGGAGATCGACCTTCGGCAGTTGATCCGTTTCCTGCACAACCCGGTCAGGCAATTTCTGTCCTTGCGCATGAACATTCGACCCTATGATCCGGCCGAAGAGCTCGAAGTTCAGGAGCCTTTCGTCCTGGACAGCCTGGGAGGCTACTCCCTCAAACAGGAACTGACGGCCCGGCTGCTCAACAACCAGGAGTGCTCAGGGCAATACGAATCGGCCCGTGCCAGGGGGGTGCTGCCCCCCCTGCTGGCCGGAAAGCTCGCCTTTGACGCCGCGCTGGCGGAATGCGACGCCTTTGCCCGGCTGGTCGCCGGACACCAGGGGCGGCTTCTGGAGCCGCTCCCGATAGAATGCGCTCTCCGCGGGACGCTCCTGACCGGAACACTGAAGGACATCCACCAGGGGCGCCATGTACGCTGGCGCTGCGCCACCATGAAGGGCAGGGACCGCCTGACCCTGTGGTGCGAACATCTGGTCCTCAACACCCTCCAACCGGCCGGTTATCCGCGCGAGAGCCGGCTGGTCTGCACTGACCTGACCCTGACGCTGCCGCCCCTCGGCACCGCAGCGGAACTGCTGGGCGACCTGCTGGAACTGTATCGCGAAGGCCTGACCCGTCCCCTGCACTTCTTCCCGCAGACGTCCTGGCTCTATCTGCAGGAAGGACTGGCGAAGGCCGGGGAGCGCTGGAACGGAAGCGATCATACCCCCTCCCCGGCCGAATCCTCCGATCCATCCCTGACACTCTGTTTTGGCGGTGAGAACGTGCTGGATGAAATGTTTGCCGCGCTGGCGGCACGTGTTTACGGGCCTCTGCTGGCAGTTGCTGTCGAAGAGAAGACCGCATGAAAAACCTCGACCTGGCACAGATGGAGACCTCCGGTCCGCACCTGATCGAGGCCAGCGCCGGCACCGGCAAGACCTGGACCATCGCGGCCCTGTATATCCTGCTCCTGCTGGAAAGCAGGCTGCGTCCGGAGGAGATCCTGGTGGTGACCTACACCAAGGCCGCCACCGCGGAATTGCGCGACCGCATCCGCTCCAGGATCTGCGCCACGCTGGATCTGTATGCCGGCATCCGCCCACCCGGAGACGAACTGGAGCGGGTCCTCCTGGAGTCACGGGCGACGGACAGCGCACTGGCTGTCAAACTCCTCACCCGGGCGCTGTACTCCTTTGATGATGCCGCCATCTTCACCATCCACGGCTTCTGCCAGCGGGCGCTGCTGGATAACGCCTTTGAGAGCGGCTCGCTGTTCGATACCGAAATGATCACCGATCAAAGCCGACTCGTGGACGAGGTCTGTCAGGATTTCTGGCGGTCGCGGATCATGAACGAGCCGGCGGAATTTCTGGAGCAGTTGATTGAGGCGGGCTACACGCCGGACAAACTGGCACGGCCCTTCAAGGGGCACTACCAGGACCCGGGGCTGTCGATCATTCCCCCGGCAGGAGACCCCGACCTGGGACCGCTGATCTTCAGGCGCGACGCGCTCTTTGGCGAGCTGAATGCGCTCTGGCACAGCCAGCGCGATGAGTTCATCGAGCAGATCGCAGGCGCCTGCCTGAGCCAGACCAGCTACAAAGCAACCCAGATCCAGGCCGCGGCCCAGGCGCTGGATGCCTGGTTCCAGCGGGGAAAGAGCGGGGAAGCATGTCCGGGTTTGAAGCTGTTTTCCACCCGTGCGCTGCTGAAGGGGCAGAAGAAGGGCTCCACGCTCCCCGCAGACCCCTTCTTCGACCTCTGCCAGGAGTTGCTGGACACCTTCGTCCAGCTTGAGCAGGCCTTCTCGGAAAAGCTGATCCAGCGCCAGACCGGCCTGCACAGCTGGATGAAGGGTGAACTCACCCGCCGCAAGCGCGTCAAAAACCAGCGCTGTTTCGATGACCTGCTGCTGGACCTGCATACGGCGCTCGGGTCTGACAACGGAGGACAACTGTCCAGGAACCTGCAGACACGTTACCGCGCCGCCCTGATCGACGAATTCCAGGATACCGACCCGCTGCAATGGCAGATTTTCCAAAGCATCTATAGCGATGCAAGCTTTCCCCTGTTTCTGATCGGTGATCCCAAGCAGGCCATCTACAGCTTTCGCGGCGCCGACATCTTTGCCTATATCGCCGCAGCCAGGGCGGTCAATGCGGACAAACAGGCCACGCTCAGCACCAATCGCCGCTCGGTCGCCTCGCTGGTAACGGCGGTCAACAGCCTGTTCGCAGCCACGGAGGATCCCTTTC
>JAJYBH010000066.1 GCA_021779135.1 Deltaproteobacteria bacterium | reverse complement strand
CCGGTGACACGCCGAACTCGCGTGCAAACAGCGGCAAGAGCGGCTGTACGTCATACAGGGTGATAAAGGTTACGAATCCGGCACAAAAGAGGGCCAGGTTGACACGCCGGTAGGCCGGAGTTCCGATACTGACCTGGCCTGTGCTGGCTTCACTGAGATGGTCTGTACTGCTCATCGCTGATCTGTATAGCTATAATCCATACTTGTCCATTTTATAGCGCAATGTGCCACGGGGAATCTTCAGCATATTGGCCGTCTGCAGGACATTGCCGCGGGTCTTGTTCAGGGCCTGGCCGATGATGGCTTTTTCAAATTCCATGACGGCGTCATCCAGCCCCTTGTCGCTGGGCAGGAGGGGGGTGTTCCTGCCGCCATCGGCTGATGAAGCGACAGCCGGCGAAATACCCCGTATCTCCTGGGGCAGATGCTCGGCCAGCAGGGTCGGGCCATGCCTCATGATGCAGATGCGTTCGATGACGTTTCTCAGTTCGCGGATGTTTCCGGGCCATTTGTACCGCTGCATCAGCTCGGATGCTTCGGCGGAAACATCGCGGAAATCCCGTCCAAAGGCGCGGCTGAAGGAGTCGAGGAAATAGGCGGCCAGAGCAGGGATATCATCGGTGCGTTCCCTGAGTGGCGGGATGTGAATCGGAAAAACGTTGATCCGGTAATAGAGGTCTTCACGGAAGGTGCCGTCGGCGATCTTTTTCCGCAGGTCCCGGTTGGTGGCCGCGATAATCCGCACGTTGATGGGGATGTCCTTGAGCCCGCCCACCCGGCGGATGGTTCGTTCCTGCAAAACCCTGAGCAGTTTGGCCTGGATGGACTGGTCCATCTCTCCGATCTCGTCCAGGAAGAGCGTACCGAGGTGCGCCTCCTCGAACAGTCCCGGTTTGCGGCTGACGGCATTGGTAAAGGCGCCCTTTTCATGTCCGAACAGTTCACTTTCCAGCAGGTTTGCCGGCAGGGATGCGCAATTGATGCCGACAAAGGCGGCCTCGCGGCGATCGGACAGGTCGTGAATGGCCCGCGCCACCAGCTCCTTGCCGGTTCCCGAATCGCCGGTGACCAGCACGGTCGAGGGGATCCGGGCGATCTCGCGCACCTGGGCGATAACCTCGCTGAAGGCCGTACTGGTTCCGATCATCGGAAAACGTCCGGGAAAAAAACCGTCGGCCCGCTTCAGGCTGCGGACTTCACGTTTGAGGGTCTGCGTCTGCAGTGCAAGTTTGACTATGACTCGCAGCGCATCGGCTTTGAAAGGTTTCTTCATGTAGTGGAACGCGCCGAGCTTGAGCGCGTCCACGGCGCTTTCAACAGACCCGTAGCCGGTGATGATGATCACCAGCAGATCCGGGTCGATCTCCTTGAGGGTCTTGAGCACGTCGATGCCGTTTTCCGTGCCCAGGTTGAGGTCGAGCAGAGCCAGATCGATCTCGCCTTCGGCCACGATCCGGCGGGCTTCGATTCCGTTGGCGGCCGCGCAGACCTGGAATCCGTCGTCTCCCAGGATGCGTTCCACGTTCTCCCGGATAAAGGATTCATCGTCTATGATCAGTATCTTTTCCATGGTCGCGAATGGTAGCAGAACTCCCGCGGGTTGTCATGCGAATCGATGCCCATGGTCGTGACGGTGCAAAATTTGCAGCAATAACCGCTTCAGGCCAGCGGCAATTCTATGATAAAGGACGTACCCGGGGCCGAATTGCTCTCGACGTGGATCTTGCCATGGTGCTCCTCGACGATGCGCTGGGTGATGGAGAGCCCCAGTCCGGTTCCTGCTCCCTTGCGGGTGAAGAAGGGCTCGAAGATCAGGGGCAGGTCGTCCTCGCGGATACCCGGACCGTTGTCGCTGATCCTTATGATGGCGGTATCATCGCAGGCCAGAGTAGAAATGTGGATGCTGCCGCCGGGCGGCAGCGCCTCAACCGCGTTGCGGATGATGTTGAGCAGAGCCTGCTTGATTTTTTCCGGGTCAAACCCGAATACGGGGAGCTCTCCGTTTTCCAGGCGGATCGATATGCCGCTCCGCTCGGCTGGTCTGCGCATCAGCAGCACGCTGTCGGTCACCACCTGGTTCAGGTCGCAGACCCTGAATTCGGCCCGTGCCGGTGACGAGTAATTCAGCAGGGCATTGACCAGCCGCTCCACCCGTTCAATCTCGTTCACGGCTTTCTTGATCATCTGCTGGTCGGCAGAGCCTGTTTCCGAGCGGTCATGGAGGTCATCCAGGAGCAGCGAGATGCCGGTCAGCGGGTTGCGCACCTCATGGGCGATACCGGCGGAAAGCTTGCCCAGGGATGCCAGGCGGTCCAGGCGCATCATCTCCTCGCGCAGCTTTTCCTTTTCGGTCTCGTTCCGCATGGTAACGGTCAGGCCTCGTTCGGCGTTCTTTCCGATAGGGAAAAAGCCGACCTCAAAGTGGGTCATGCCGTTGGGCCGGTCGAAGCGCAAGGGCTGGCGGCCGAATCCGGTGCGGGTGTCCAGCGCCTGCCGGGTGAGATGCTCCATGCCTGCCCAGCCCGTGAATACGTCCCGATAATGCATGTCGACACTGATGGAGGTTCCCAGAAAGTGCCTGCCGGTGGCGTTGATCGAGGTGAGCAGTCCCTCGGGCGAAAAGGTCACGATGGCGCTGGAGATACTTTCCAGGATGCTCTCCTTGAAGTTTCGCTCATCGAGGATTTCGAGCCGTGAGCGACGCAGTTCATCCAGGGTGGAAAGCAGGTTCGTCTTGCGTATCTCCAGTTCGGTTGACATGGTGTTAAAGGTTTCCGCCAGTTCGCCCAGTTCGTCGGCCGATGAGACGCTGACCCGGCTGCGGGTGTCCCCCTCGGCCAGACGGCGGGCGCCATCGATCAACTGTTGCAGCGGGCGGGTGATGCCGCGTGAAAGCACCCAGGCGGAAAATGCCGCCAAAAGTGCGGTGGCGATAAGGATTATGGCGCTCAGGCTGCGGTGCTGGCGCAGCTCGCTGTCGATCAGGCGGCTCCCTTTACGGGCGGCGTCGTGGAACTGATCGACCTGGAAACCGATGGTCACCCCGCCGAAGATGCCGTATTTGCCGTAATCGCCGGTCTCATAGGGGATCGGTGCAAAGGCCATGATCTTTTTGGCCCCGCCGACGTTGGTGATATCCACGAAACCGATCCTGTGATTTCTGACCTCGCTGGCCACTTTCGGGTAGTTGGGGTGGATGAATCCGGCCTGGTCGAGGTTGAACGGGATTCGTCCTGAATCGATATCGGCCTGGCTGGATTTTTCGCTGTAGGGAGGTACCAGTTTGCCGCTCCGGTCAACTCCCCGGATGTCCCAGTATTTCGGGTGGGTGATGATCCATCCCTCGTCGTCAAACAGGAAGGCGTAATTGCCGCTTTTGTAGGAAGGGAAGATGGTCGAAAAGTTGCTGCCCGGATCAATGTGCTGGGTAAACTCCATCAGGTGGCGATGATCGAGTGATATGACCACCATGCCGTTGAACGCTCCCTGCTTGTCAAATAGCGGCGTGCCAAAGCGGATAACCCCGTCGTACGCCTTGCCGTCATAGGCATTCTCCGGATCCGCTGCGCCGGCCAGTTGCTCCTGCTTTGATACATGAAAACCAACCAGGTGGGAGACGTAGATCTCGCCTTTGCTCAGACCCTTGATGCGGCTGAAATAATCCTCATTCCTGAATTCGGTTTCCTCTGGTTTCGAGATATTATGCAACCCGGCCGGTTCAACAATACGGCTGTTACGGATAACGAGTTGCTGTTGGCCGTATTTATCGATAAAGGCGATGGAACGATAGATCGGAATCAGTTCGTGCAGGTCCTTGTTTACTCCGAGACGCTGCCAGACCTCGCTGCGGCGGGTATTGTAGAAATTAAGCAGGGTCAGTTTGTCAAGCGGAGTACGGGAAAGGAAGAGCAGGTCACCTTCGCACTTGCGCAGGAAGTCGGCGATGGTTTCGGCCACATTGCTGGCCCGCATCTGCAGCGACTTGGAGGCCTGCATATCGGCGGTATCGGCTATCTCCTTAGACAGGCGTGCGTTGACGGCTTCCAGGTTGGAGAGGAGGATCAGCGATGACACCAGCAGCGGCAAAAGCGAGAGCAGAAGGGTAACGGCCAGGATTTTCTTGAAGACGGTCAGTCGGGGCATGACGGCTCCGCGGGATTTCAAAGCTGATTGTATTTGATGGAGTACAATGATACACATACACAAATCAAGCATTCATTTTCAGGGGTCGGCAATGGTTGATACATTCAATAGGCGGGTGTTTGATGGGCTATCGTAATCTCCAGGAATGCGTCGCCGATCTTGAGCGTCGGGGGATGCTGCTGCGGATCTCAACACCGCTCGACCCGCGGCTGGAAATCGGCGCGGTACAGAGGCGGGTCTACCAGGCCGGCGGCCCGGCGCTGCTCTTTACCAACCCGCTCAACTGCGCTTTTCCCCTCTTGGGTAACCTGTTCGGGACGCTGGAGCGGACCCGCTTCATCTTCCGCGACACCCTGGCGGATATCCGCCGCCTGGTGGATCTGAAAATCAACCCCTTCTCGGTTCTGAAACATCCGCTGGAGGCCGTCAAAGCCCCCTTTGCCGCCCTCAACCTCCTGCCCAGAACCGTTGCCGATGCGCCGGTGCTGGAGTGCCGCACGACCCTCGCCCAACTGCCGCAGATCGTCTCCTGGCCGATGGACGGCGGCGCCTTCATCACCCTGCCGCAGGTTTACAGCGAAAATCCGTCCCGCCCCGGCTTTGCAAGGTCCAACCTGGGCATGTACCGGGTGCAGATATCCGGAAATCGCTACCAGCCGGACCGGCAGGCCGGGCTGCATTACCAGATCCATCGCGGCATCGGCGCCCATCACGCCGATGCCATTGCCCGCGGCGACCTCCTGCGGGTGAATGTCTTTATCGGCGGGGCGCCGGCCATGGCCGTTGCCGCGGTCATGCCGCTGCCGGAGGGGCTGCCGGAGCTCTCCTTTGCCGGGCTGCTGGCCGGACAGCGTATCCCCATGACCCGGCTTCCGGGACAAATGCCGGTCTCGGCCGAAGCCGATTTCTGCATCTGCGGAGTGGTCGATCCGAGGCAGACCCTGCCGGAGGGGCCTTTCGGCGACCATCTCGGCTATTACAGCCTGGCCCATGAGTTTCCCTTTATCCAGGTCGAGGCGGTCTACCATCGCAGGGACGCCATCTTCCCCTTCACCACCGTCGGCCGGCCACCGCAGGAGGACACCAGTTTCGGGGCCTTCATCCACGAACTGACCGGGCCGCTGATCCCGGCCGTTGTCCCGGGCGTCAAGGAGGTTCACGCCGTGGATGCGGCCGGGGTCCATCCGCTGCTGCTGGCGGTGGCCAGCGAGCGCTATGTCCCCTATGCCGCGCGGCGCCAGCCACAGGAGCTGCTGACGACCGCCAATGCCATCCTCGGCCAGGGGCAGCTTTCCCTGGCCAAGTATCTCCTGATCGCGGCCCAGGAGGACGCCCCCGGTCTGCACACCCACGACACGGCGGCCTTTCTGCGCCACGTTCTGGAGCGGGCCGACTGGCGCAGGGACCTGCACTTCCAGACCGCCACCACCATTGACACGCTCGACTACAGCGGCAGCGGCCTCAACGCAGGCTCCAAGGTGGTCATCGCCGTAGCCGGCCCGGTACACACTGCGCTTGCGTCCGAGGTGCCTGCCGGCCTGGAATTTCCACCCGGATTCGGCGGAGCCGGTGTCTGTCTGCCGGGCATCCTGGCGGTCCAGGGCCCGGTGTCGGGGCAGGCGAGGGGGGAGGGCGATGCCGTTATCGAGGAGTTCTGCCGTTTCTATACTGAACGGCCCTGTTTTGAAGGTTTCCCCCTGATCGTTATCTGCGACGACAGCCGCTTCACCGCAGCCGCCCTGAACAACTTCCTCTGGGTAACCTTCACCCGCTCCAACCCGGCCACGGACATCTACGGGATCAGCGCCGAGACCCGCGGACGCCACTGGGGCTGCCGCGGACCGCTGGTGATCGATGCCCGCGTGAAGCCGTTCCATGCCCCGCCGCTGCTGGACGATCCGGAGGTGGAGCGCAGAGTGGATGCATTGGGTGTAAAGGGCGGGCCGCTGGCGGGGATCATATGAATCCGGCCCTGCCTGGTCATTAACTGAAAGGTCAGTCAGCTCAACATGAAAATTCTAGTGGTTGAAGACGATTTCTTTTCTCAAACTATCCTTAAAGACGCGCTTGAGCGACTTGGCTATAGTGTCGTGCTTTCGGATAATGGGCGTGAAGCGCTTGAATTGTGCCAACGGGAGCAGTTTAACATCATAATTACCGACTGGGTGATGCCGGAAATGGATGGCCCGGAATTCTGCCGTGCCTTGCGCGCCCTGCCCACGGAGAATTACGTATTTATCATCCTGCTGACGTCACTTGATAATAAGTCGGATCTGATAACCGGCCTGGAGGCCGGGGCAGACGAGTATCTTGTCAAGCCAGTGCATGATATCGAACTGGCCGCGCGCTTGAAGGCTGCCCGTCGCATCCTGGATCTTGAAACCTCCCTGAAGCAGCTGGCCCTGGTCGATCAGCTGACCGGTTCCTACAATCGCGGTTATCTTGACCGGCAGTTGTCAAAAGAGATCCAGCGGAGCTGGCGGTACGGCCACCCGCTTTCGATTATCATCTGCGATATCGACCATTTCAAGGCGGTGAACGATTGTTACGGCCATCAGGTTGGCGATCTGGTTCTCAAGGAGTTTGTCAGCCGTCTTAACCGGTCTCTCCGCAATGAGATCGACTGGATGGCCCGATACGGCGGTGATGAGTTTGTGGTCGTCCTGCCCGAAACCGCGCCGGAAGGCTGCCGGATCGTGGCCGAGCGTATCAGGGCTCTTGTTTCCGCTTCACCGGTGGAAAGCCAGGGGGTGGCTCTCGCGATTACGGTGGAGAGCCAGGGAGTGGCGATAGCGGTAACGGCTAGCCTGGGAGCGATCACGATCGTTAATACCGGCAAAATCGAGGAGCTGGCGATGGATGCCATTCTGGGCAAGGCCGACGAATGCCTCTACCGGGCAAAAGAGGCCGGCAGAAATCGCGTTGTTGCCGTTCAGGTCTGAGCAGGTTGTGCCGCATTTCATCGCAGCATATAATTATAATCATCGGATGAATTTACACGTTACGAGGTGCTGTTGCCATGCATGATCTGTTACCCGAAGGAGAAGAGCTGAGACGGGCCGTCAAATGGGTGTCCGCACATCTCCAGGAGAATCCTGGCCAGCCCGTACCCAAGCTTGTCCAGGAGGCGGTCTTCAAGTTCGATCTATCCCCCAGGGACGCCGAATTCCTGAGCAGGTTCTACCGGAAGGATCAGTAAATTGAAACGATTCTCCGACAGGATTGACGGGCGCTTGGGTGCTCTGGCTGCAACTCTGCGGGCTTGTTGCCAGACCCGGACAGGGGTGCCGGCATGAAACGCCTGAACATGGTCATAATCCTGGCAGTGGCGGTCGCTGTCGTTTTTGCCGGATGCAGCCGCCAGGAGCAGAAGGAATCCGCGAAACTCCAGGTTGTTGCGACACTGTTTCCGCTGTATGATTTTGCCCGCACCATAGCCGGTGATCGCGCCGAGGTGACGATGCTGCTGCCGCCCGGCATGGAGCCGCACAGTTTCGAACCCAAGCCGAACGACATCGTCCGCATCAGCCGGGCCGGGATGTTCATCTATACCAACCGTTACATGGAGCCCTGGGCCGAATCGTTGCTCAAGGGCATGGATCGCCAAAGGCTGCGGGTGGTGGATGCCGGGCAGGGGGTACAGTACCTGCAGAACGTTGCCGGCGACGAGCATGATCACGATGTCCCTGGCAACCACGGGGCGGAAGGTCACGCCGGGGTCGTGGATCCGCATATCTGGCTGGATTTCAGTAACGCGGCCCTGATGGTGGATAACATTCTGGCCGGATTCATTGCCGTTGACCCGGCCAATGCCGCCTACTACCGGATGAATGCCGCCGGGTTGAAGGGGAGGCTGGCGGCACTGGACCAGCGCTACCGGGAAGGTCTTGCCGACTGCGCCACCCGTGTTTTTCTGCATGGCGGACACTACACCTTCGGATATCTGGCGCGCCGCTACGGCCTGGAGTATCACTCCCTGAGCGGCATTTCGTCCGAGTCGGAGCCGTCTGCCGCCAGGATGGCCGAGATGGTGCGCCAGATCAGGTCGTCCGGGGTGCATTATCTGTTTGCCGAGGAACTGTTGTCGCCGCGCTTGACCGATACCCTGGCGGCCGAGGCCGGTGTGGCGGTCCTCAAGCTGCATGGGGCGCACAATCTGGGCAAGGATGATGTTCAGCGCGGAGTCGGTTTCATCGATCTTATGGAGCAGAACCTGGTTAACCTGCGGAAAGGGCTGGCATGCCGGTCGAAATAGTTGCAACGGAACGGCTCGCCTGCGGTTACCGGGAAGGATATGTGCTGGAAGACATCTCCTTTACGGTCAACGCCGGTGATTATGTCGGCATTGTCGGACCGAACGGCTCCGGCAAGAGTACGCTTGTCCAGGCCTTGCTCGGGCTGGTGCCGATCAGCAGCGGATCGGCCCGCCTGTTCGGATCGCGCTGCGACAATTTCAGCCAGTGGGGGCGGATAGGCTATCTGCCGCAGAGCCTGCACCTTCTGAATCCGATCTTCCCGGCAACAGTTGCCGAAACCGTCGCTCTCGGCCTGTTGTCACTCAAGAGGTTCCCGCGCCGTCTGACCCGGCAAGACCGGGAAACCGTGGAGACAACACTTGATGTATTGGGCGTTTATGATATCAGGTCTAAACTCATAGGTGAGCTATCCGGCGGTCAGCAGCAGCGGGTTCTGTTGGCCCGGGCTCTGGTAAACGACCCGGAACTGTTGATCCTGGATGAGCCGACCGCGGCGCTCGACCCGGAAACCCGCGAGCGCTTTTATCACATGATCGCCGACGTCAACCGCTCACGCGGTGTGACCGTGCTGCTGGTGACCCACGATACCGGCGTCATCGGGCAGCATGCCTCGAAGATGCTCTACCTGGACAAGCGCATGCTCTTCTACGGCGGTTTTGACGATTTCTGCCATTCTCCGGAGATGTCGAGCCTCTTCGGCGAGCACTCCCAACACCTGATGTGTCACCGGCATTGATATCCATGAATCTGATTGAAATCCTGTCATACGGCTTCATCCAGCGGGCGCTTTTGGCCGGAACCCTGATCGCCGTGCTCTGTTCGGTGCTGGGGGTGTTTCTCGTGCTGCGCCGTCTGTCGCTGATCGGCGACGGACTGGCCCATGTCACCTTTGGCAGTACCGCCATCGCCCTGGCTTTGCAGCTCTATTCGGCGGCCTCGCTGCTGGTGTCTCTGCCGGTGGTACTGCTGGCCTCGCTGGGCATCCTCAAATTGACGGAAAAGGCCCGTTTGAACGGCGATGCCGCCATCGGCATCGTGTCGGCGGTGGGGATTTCAATCGGGATCATGCTGGCTAGCGTGGGCGGGGGCTACAATGTCGATCTGTTGAGCTATCTGTTCGGCAACATACTCTCCATCAGCTACGAAGAGGTGATCATCGCTGCCGGTCTGTTCTGCGTGGTGATGGTGCTCCTCTGGCTGTTTTTTCATGACCTGCTGGCAATCAGCTTCAACGAGGAACTGGCGCGGGTGTCCGGTGTCCGCACGAACCTGATCAGCGCTGTGCTGGTGATGCTGACGGCCCTCTCGGTGGTGCTGGCCATGAAGCTGGTCGGGATCATGCTGATCTCTTCCCTGCTGATCCTGCCAGCCGTTTCCGCACTTCAACTGGCCCGCAGCTTCCGGGCCTGCATCGTGCTGGCGGCCCTGCAGGGCGGCTGCTCGGTCGTGGCCGGCATCTTCGTGTCGTTTCTGACCAATCTTCCCACCAGCGCCATGATCGTGATGATCAACCTGCTGTTCTTCTGCTGCTCCTGCGGAGTGCGCCGTCTGATTACCATCAGAAATATCGGCTGAAAATCCCGTTTATATCCGCTTTCAACATTTAACGGACAGTTCCAGAACCTCAGTATCTTCACACCACAGGCGGGAAATGATGCTTTCTGCTTGAACCCTCGAATTGCTGGACCAAAAACGTTCCGTGCCGGAACGGGTCCCGGATCCTGCCAGGCCCAGATCTTCGAGCCGACGGCGCAGTTCCCGCGCCACTGCCGCCGCCGGATCGATAATGGCAACCTCCGGTCCGGTTATCGATTGAATTAGCGCTGTCAGGAAGGGATAGTGCGTACATCCGAGTACAATGGTGTCAGTGCCCCGGTCAAGCATTGGCTGAACAAACTGTTCAACCAGTGCGCGGGCCTTGTCTCCGGTCAAATCCCCTGCTTCGACCCGGTCAGCAAGTCCGGGACACGGTTGAACCACAATCTCAACATCCGCACCGAACCGCTCCTGCAACCTGATAAAGTTGTCGCTTGAGAGGAACAAGAGGGGTCAGGTCTCAACTTCTGACGAAAAGATGGGTGCTTTGTCAATAGTTGAGACCTGAACCTTTATACTTTGTCTTTGTTGAATATTTTGTCATTCTCGCCTTCTCAATCGCGGCGTTCTGCCACTGACGGCGTTCTTCGTATTATACTGATTTTGATGCTTGTTTTTTGATACTACGTTTGTTGATCGATGCTTCAATTGTACACTTGCCTAGAACTACTGAAATCTCATGAAGTGCGTCTGGGTGAGTCAATTCGTTCCACGTTTTGAACATGAAATGGTCTATTGAAAATCCGTCATCTCGTCGGCGAAACACCCAAAATCCACGTCTTGCTGCTAAAGCTAAGCTCAAAGCCTGAAGCCGTAGCGCATAGGATTTTGCTTGAACAAAAGCATCTTTCAAGTCTTTCTTTGTTTCGATATCAAATTTACATTCAATCAACACTTCAGCACTTTCATCTCCTGGACAGAGTACCCCTCCGAGAACATAGTCCGGAAAGTTACGTTCACCGCGTCCCATTCTTAGCGGGAACTGCCGAATCCAGTCTTTTTCTGTGAAACCAAGGCGTTTGAGCAACGGCTCAACGAGTGTCAGTTCAACATCACGCTCATTTTGCAGTTCGGTGTTTAAAAAACTTCCCGCCGTGGGCGGTAGCGGCAATTCTGAGATATCAAATCTATTGTTCTGTAATAATTCTCTGATAGCTGCATAATCTTCAATGGAAAAGGGGGTTCCGCTTGCCCCCTGAAAATGTGCTCGAACTGCCGGCTTGCTTCCCAATATAGGGTGTTTAGAGAACTCAGAGAAAGGAATAGGACTAATCTTTGTCGGGTGGCCAACGCGAATCAACGAATAGAAGTAGAAAAACGGGTCGTTAAACCCGTCGTCTAAAGCTCGCCAAACGGAATGAAGATAACTTCTCGGCGAGGCACACCACATGAGAATAATGTCTCCTCTGCGGGTTTCTAGGCTTCCTTGCCAATAACTGACTGATTTTCCATTTGCGGAATCCAGATACTCAAAGTCACCGTTGCCGCCAACACCTCCAATTACAAACCATATGCGGGAAGGTGGTGGCAGGTCACTTTCTGGTCGGCAACCGAGGTTTTTCGGGGCAAAATCGTATAGAAAGGCATTCAATTCTTGGGGTGAAAGTTCATGTTTTTTCCGAAATTCATAAAGCGCTCGGTTAATGCTGAGATAGTACAGCGCTCTCTCGCGCTTTTGGAGCTTGCCAGGAACCTGTGAAAGCGGGATATCGAAGGAGTGGCATATTTTTTCGAACTCATCAAAACGTCGTGCAAACAGGTAGGGCACAAAGAATTCTGGGTGAGCATCGTGTAATCCGGCTGATAGACCATCAATTGAACTGAAAATACCGCCATAGCAATCCGTATCTATTTCTCCGCCGCCAAAAAAAAGCTCAAAATTCTTTCCTTGATCTTCAAAGGGCCACGCAGCGCCTTCATCGGCAATTTCTGTGAAGAGTTTTTCCGCATCGTCGATATCAGCGATAGCTATGTCTGCTGCGTGCTCTTCGATCAAGTCGCGGAGATTGACTTCTTTAAACCCTCTGGTTCCATTCTCCACGAAATCGCCATTTGACACTTCGTAATAAAACATCTGGTGCATAAATGCCGCTGATTCTCTAATTACAGGAACGGCTTTTAAGTGGTCGGAAACTTTACGCTCTATGGCTGCGCGACCTTCGTCAGAGTTGCAATACAGGGTCCACACAAATCTATTAAATTGCATAACTCAGATTTCCTTGCCGTTTTGATCTGTTTTTTTGTTTCTTGTTCAACTCGTTGATCACCGGTTCAAGCGCGCGCGTGAACCGGTGATCTATCCAATATTTAGTCTGTGATCATTAAAATAACAATTGGTGCTCAATGCCATTAATTCCACCTTATCATTCGCATTTGCAATCAAGACGATATTTATTCTAGGCGAATCCTCCGAGGTTTCAAAAACCTCGGAGGTTTGAAACTGGCAGCTTGAATGCAACTTGGAATCAGAACCTCGGATTTTAGAAATGCATCCGGTCAATATCACAATTCTTTTGTTCGTTAAAGAGAATAAATTCATGACAAACACGGGAAGGATTTGACTGAATCAGGAATGATTGTGCGAACCGGAATCTATCTATCCATAAATTTGTTTTGTTGATTCAGTTTCCATGATGTATTACCATGCTGTTAAAGTATTACCTATCTGTGCCAATCCAACAGGAGTCCACCATGCTCTCAACCGTCACAACAAAAGGACAGGTAACCATCCCGGTAGACATAAGAACGCGTTTCCATATACAGCCAAACGACAGAGTTGATTTCTTTGTGGATGGTGAAAGGATCGTCATCACTCCTGTCAGGACGCTCAAGCAACTGAGAGGTTCCGTTGCTGCGGTCGGCTCTGGCAACATTACCGGGGAACGGGAAGAGGCCAAGCGCGCGCTTGCCGAGCGTGTTGCCGGTGAAACCGCATGAACAGGTGTTTTGTCGACACCAACTTGTTCATCCGCTATCTGACAAACGATGATCCCGTTCTGGCCGACCGGGTTGAGTTGCTGCTGGATGACGCTGCTAACGGGGCGCTGCAGCTTGTGACTACAGAGCTGGTAATGGCTGAAACGGTCTGGGTTCTTGAATCGTCGTACCATCTCAAAAATATTCAAATTGCACCCCTGGTTCGCGGTATCCTTGCCACGCCGGGACTCGAAGTCATAAACGGTGATCTTGTCGGCAAGGCACTTGTTGTGTATGAATTGCAGAACATCGACTTTGTGGATGCATATATCGCCGCCCTGATGGAAAAACAGGGGATCAAGGATATATATTCTTACGACAGAAAACACCTTTCGCGAGTTACGACCATAAATCGCAGAGAACCTTGAATCTGGTAGCATGTCCGTCTTGTGCCGAGACATTTTAGGAGATCAGGAGTTGCCGATGATCATACATAAACAGGGTTGGGTTCATCAGCTCCTGCTCTCGCTTTCCCGCAGGGCCGATCAGGCGGAAAAGGACAGCCTCATGCTGGAAGATGCGCTGGGGCATGCCTATGAGGGACTCCTGATTACCGATGTACATGGCGTTATTCTCAAGGTAAACGAGGCGTATGCACGATTTCTTGAGACCTCGATTACCGGTTTGATCGGCCGGCATGTCACTGAGGTGATCGAGAATACCCGCATGCATCTGGTTGCAAAGAGCGGTGTAGCCGAGATCGCTCAACTCCAGAGAATCAAGGGTCACCAGATGATCTGTAGCCGGATTCCCATTTTCGAAAACGGGCAGGTCGTGGCGGTAGTCGGCAAGGTCATGTTTCAGAATATCGAAGACCTCTTCTCCTTTACCGAGAACTTTAAAAAACTTACGACCGAGCTGGAATTTTACAAAAGCGAGCTTAGCAAGCATCTGAGCGCCAAGTACTCCTTTAATCACATCGTGGGCATTAGCAAGGAGCTGGAATGGGTCAAGGAACTGGGCAGAAAGGTGGCCATGAGCACCACGACGGTCCTGCTGAAGGGAGAGAGCGGCACCGGCAAGGAACTATTTGCCCATGCCATCCACAACTGCAGCCAGAGGGCGCTGGGCCCGTTCATCAAGGTCAACTGCGCGGCCATTCCGGAAACCCTCTTTGAATCCGAGCTGTTTGGCTATCGTGAAGGCGCCTTTACCGGGGCACAGAAAAAGGGGAAAAAAGGGAAATTTGCCCTGGCGGACAAGGGAACGATCTTCCTGGATGAGATCAGTGAACTGCCGCTGACCATGCAGGTCAAGCTGCTGCGGGTGCTTCAGGAGAAAGAGATCGAACCGGTCGGAGCAGATGCATCCGAGTCGGTGGATGTCAGGATAATAGCCGCCTCCAACCGTGATCTGGAAACGCTGGTCAAAAATGGACTCTTCCGTCACGACCTGTATTATCGTCTCAATGTCGTAATGCTGGAAATTCCTCCCCTGCGCAGCCGTCGCGATGATATCCCCCTGCTGACCCAATTCCATCTCCAGCAGTTGGAGAAGGAAACCGGCATCCCCGTTGAAGGGGTTGAAGCGGAGGTTGCCGAGATCCTCCAACGGTATGACTGGCCGGGAAACGTGCGGGAACTGCGCAATGTTCTCGAGCAGGCCATGTATGTAAAGGCCGGCCCCACAATCCTATGCAGGGACATCCCCAAGGCATTGGTCAAGGGTGTCCGCCTGCCGGTTGCGCCGGAAACCGGCCGCAGTCTGAAGCATATAACCCGCTTGGCCGAAGAGGACGCGATCAGGACCGCCCTCAATGAGGAAAAGGGGGACAAACTGGCGGCAGCGGCGCGGCTTGGCATCAGCAAGTCATCGCTGTATGCCAAGGTTGATCAGTACGACATCAGGTAAGGGCTTTTATTGAATGGACTCCCGGGACAATGGAAAAGGGGATCCCGCTTGGAAATGATCCTGACGTCTTTTTTACAAAAGGATGCGAACGGATTGTTGCCGCGAAGCTGATGGTTGATGGCAGGCCCCTGCCGACACGATCGTATTCCAGATAAGTGGAATACTGTACAGATTTTTGGAATGGGCTACGCCCGGCATACATAGTTTAGATATTTCAGTTAATTGCATAAAGACACCCCTCCCGTCTGACCACCCGCAACCCGCAAATTTCCCGAATTATATTCCAGTATATTGGAAAACCGACGATGTCAATTTTGTAATGTGACGTTGTTATTGCAGCGTTATAAACAAAATAAGCCATCAAAACAGACTGTTACAGAAATCAAACACGCTTGATACTTATTGGGCACGACATATGCTCTATATAATATAATCCTGTTATATTCGGATTGATCATGAGTATCAAAAACATCCTCATTCATCTTGACGATACAAATTCCTGTGAAGCCAGGATCGACGTGGCATTGTGCATTGCACGGGAACACGCTGCCTCGGTGACCGGGATTTCCATTCTGACGCACGACTACTACCAACCGCGGCAGACACGCACCCAAGAGACGCAGGCGGCCTCGGGAGATCTGCTGTTAACAATGGCACGTGCCGCCGGAGTAGCGGCTGTCTGGCGCGTCATCGAATCCGCAGTGGTTGGTGTGAGTGTCCGCGAACTGCTCATCCGGAATTCACACTGCTTTGACCTCGTAATTGTCTCTCAGGAACCGGACAAAAAAGCCGGAAGCGTGGCCATGGTAGAAGACCTGGTGCTGTGTGCCGGCCGGCCGGTGCTGGTCGTACCCTCCGTGGGCACGTTTCCCTCCGTGGGAAAGCGTATTCTCGTGGCCTGGAAGAACGGACGCGAAGCGGCACGGGCGATGAATGACTCTCTGCCGCTCCTCAAAAAAGCAGGGCAGGTGACTCTCCTTTCAATTGCTTCCTCCGAAGAGGCGGGACAGGACCCCTGGGAAGGCATCCTTGAGCACCTTCAGAGGCATGGCATCCAAGCCGGGACCAGGGTTCAACCGGCCACGTCGGCACCAATGGCTGACAGTCTGCTGAACATGTCCTGTGAAGGCGGCTTCGACCTGCTGGTCATGGGCGCTTATAAACCGGAAACTCGCCGGAAATCACAATTTGGCAAGATAGCGGACCAGATACTGCGCGAGATGACCATTCCGGTTTTGATGTCACATTAGTAAGTTACAGATTGTTTTCTGCGCTTTTCCGGCAGAAAACAATCTTGATAACTTACTTATCCTGTTTATCAGGGTTAGGAGCCGACCCGATGTCTGACCATATTCTCACGACAAAAAACCTTTCCAAGGAATTCAAGGGATTCGCCGCTGTTTCTGACGTCAACCTGCAGATCCGGCGCGGACATATCCATGCCCTGATCGGGCCGAACGGGGCAGGCAAGACCACGGTTTTCAATCTTCTGACCAAGTTCCTCATACCAACCGCCGGCAGCATCTTGTTTAACGGAACCGACATCACCCGCGAAAAACCGGCCGATATCGCCCTGCGCGGCATCGTGCGCTCCTTCCAGATTTCGGCGGTCTTCCCGAACCTGACACCGTTGGAAAATGTACGCCTGGCGCTGCAGCGCAAACTGGGCATCTCCTATCATTTCTGGAGATCAGCCAAGATACTGAATCAGCTGGATGGCCGGGCCATGGAGTTGCTGGATTCTGTCGGCCTGGCCGAATACTCTGGCGTGATAACCGCTGAACTGGCCTATGGCCGCAAACGCGCCCTGGAGATAGCTACCACATTGGCGCTGGATCCGGAGTTGATGCTGCTGGATGAACCGACCCAGGGAATGGGGGTCGAGGATGTGGATAAAATAACCGCACTGGTAAAAAAGGTCTCGGCAAACCGAACCATCCTGATGGTCGAGCATAATCTGAAGGTAGTGGCAACCCTGGCCGACAGAATAACGGTGCTGCAGCGGGGTGCAATTCTGGCTGAAGGGCCATACAGTGAGGTTTCACAGGATCCGCTGGTGCTGGAGGCGTATATGGGGAGCGCTCATGACTGATTCCGGACACAGAGAGATGCTGCGGATTAGCGACCTGAATGCGTATTACGGCGAATCCCACATCCTGCACGGCATTGAACTGACTGTCGGAGAAGGTGAGGTTGTTACCCTTCTGGGACGAAACGGCGCCGGACGGACCACGATCCTTAAGTCGATCGTAGGGCTGGTAGGCCGGCGGAGCGGCTCCATCATGGTCAACGGGGTTGAAACCAGTAAAATGGCGACGCACCGGATCGCCCACCTTGGCATCGGCTACTGCCCCGAAGAGCGCGGGATTTTCTCCAGCCTGACGGTGGAAGAAAACCTGCTGCTGCCGCCGGTGGTAAAGGCCGGCGGCATGCCACTGAAGGAAATCTATGAAATGTTTCCCAATCTGCTGGAGCGGCGCAGCAGCATGGGTACCCGCCTTTCAGGGGGTGAACAGCAGATGCTGGCCATGGCGCGAATCCTGCGCACCGGGGCAAAGCTGCTGCTGCTGGATGAAATCACCGAAGGCCTGGCGCCGGTGATTGTCCAGACCCTGGGGCGATTGATCGGCCAGTTGAAGGAAAAGGGGTTCACCATCATCCTGGTGGAGCAGAATTTCCATTTTGCGGCTGACCTGGCAGACCGGCATTACGTGATCGATCACGGCACGATCGCGGAGATGATAACCAAGGACGAGCTTGCTTCCAGCATGGATAAACTCAACCGATACCTGGGCGTCTGAACGGGTATACAAACAGAAAGGGGAATCTGTATGAAAAATCTGTTTTCCAGAGCAGCAGTATCAGTCGCAGTACTAGCAATGACGGCCGGAATGGCGGGGGCGGCCGGCAAGGGGATCTCGGATGGCGTTGTCAAGATCGGGGTGCTGACCGATATGTCGGGGGTCTACTCCACCCTCGGCGGCAAAGGAACCCAGGTTGCGGTTGAAATGGCGGTCAAGGACTTCGGCGGCAAGGTGCTGGGCAAACCGATTCAGGTCATTGGTGCCGATCACCAGAACAAGGCCGACATCGCCTCGGCCAAGGCCCGCGAGTGGTTTGACAATGAAAAGGTGGACATGATCACCGGATTGCTGAATTCGGGCTGCGCCCTGGCGGTGCAGAAACTGGCCGGAGACAAGAAAAAGATCACCATGAACACCGGCGCGGCCAGCACCGACCTGACCAACAAGGCCTGTACCCCCTATGGCATTCATTATGTTTACGACACCTACGCCCTGGGCAAGGTTACCGCGGAGGCCGTTGTGCCGAGCGGCGGCAAGAGCTGGTTCTTTCTGACCGCGGACTACGCCTTTGGCCATTCCCTGGAAGCGAATACCACCAGGTTCGTGACCAAGCTGGGTGGCAAGGTGCTCGGTTCGGTGCGTCACCCCCTGTCTACATCCGATTTTTCCTCCTACCTGCTGCAGGCCCAAGCCTCCGGCGCCCAGATCATCGGCCTGGCCAATGCCGGCGGTGACACCATCAACGCCATAAAACAGGCCAGGGAATTCGGCATCGACAAGAAAGGTCAGAAATTGGTCGGACTGCTGATTTTCGATACGGACATAAAAAGCCTCGGTCTGCCCGTAGCCCAGGGGATGCAGTTCACCTCCGGTTTTTACTGGGACCGGGATAATGCCACCCGCGCCTTCTCGAAGCGTTTTTACGCCATTCACAAGGCCATGCCGACCATGGACCAGGCCGGCGCCTATTCAGCCACCATGAACTACCTCAAGGCCATCAAGGCGGCCGGAACCGATGATTCGGATGCTGTTATGGCA
>JAJYBH010000002.1 GCA_021779135.1 Deltaproteobacteria bacterium | reverse complement strand
TCCAGGGCGAGATCCTGGGAGACGGCTATGCCGACCCGGCCGGCACCGCCGAGATGCTGATCGAGAAGCTGCTGGCCAAGGACATGCTGCCGATTTAAACCAATAGCCACAGAGGACACAGAGCTCACAGAGATACGACCACAAGATGGAACATCTATTTAACAGACGCTGAGATCCCCTAGAAATGTTATTCAGCTTTCTCTGAGTTCTCGCTTAGGAGCGCCTACTTTTGGTTGTGTCCTCTGTGGCAAAAAAAGGGCTAATTCATGACTGATTCCAAACCCAAACCAAAGAAACCACGCGGCGTCGCCCAGCTGATCTCCGGCGCCTGCATCGCCTGCGGCGCCCGCTGCCAGAGTGTCTGCCCGGTCAACTGCGTCGAGATGACCGACACGGGCGAACCGATCATCGATGCCGCCAAGTGCATCGGCTGCCAGAAATGCGTCAAGATCTGCCCCGCTTCTGCTCTGGAGATGTACTTCACTCCCGAGGAACAGCGCATCCTGGCCGAACTGGCCGCTGCAGCCGCCCCCGTGGAAGAGGAGATCGATCCCGAGGCCGCCGCCCTGGCCGCAAAACTGGCCCAGTACCGCGGGGTGTGGGTCTTTGTCGAACAGACCGAAGGTGAGCCGGCCAAGGTCTCCTGGGAACTGCTCGGCGTCGGCGCGGAGCTGGCCGGGAAACTGGGCGTCGAGCTCTGCGCCCTGGTGATCGGTGAGAAGGTCGAACACCTCTGCCAGGAGGCCTTTGCCCACGGCGCGGCCAAGGCCTACCTGCTGGATGCCCCGCTCTACTACCACTACCGCACCGAAGCCTATGTGGAAGCCTGCTGCCATTTGATCGAAAAGCACCGCCCGGAAATCATCCTGATGGGCGCCACCGGCATGGGACGCGACCTGGCCGGAGCGATCGCCACCCGGGTCGGCACCGGCCTGACCGCCGACTGCACCGGTCTGGCCATCGACGACAAGCGCAACCTGATGCAGACCCGCCCGGCCTTTGGCGGCAACATCATGGCCACCATCATGTGCGACAGGTTCCGCCCGCAGATGTCCACCGTCCGCCCCAATGTCATGCCGATGCCGGAGCGGCGGGAAGGGGCCAGCGGCGAAATCGTCCGCGACCCGTTCGTCGTCCCGGAAGAGAACATCCTCACCAAGGTCATCGAGATCATCCGCGACACCCACGGCAAGGGCGCCGTCGACATCACCGGCGCCGACTTCATCATCTCCGGCGGCCGCGGCATGATGGGACCGGACAACTTCGCCATGCTGCAGGAGCTGGCCGATGAGCTGGGAGGGGTGGTGGGCGCCTCTAGGAGCGCCGTGGATGCGGGCTGGATGCCGGGCGACCGCCAGGTCGGCCAGACCGGCAAGACGGTCCGCCCCAAGATCTACATCGCCTGCGGCATCTCCGGCGCCATCCAGCACCTGGTGGGGATGCAGGACTCGGACATGGTCATCGCCATCAACCGCGACAAGAACGCCCCGATCTTCGAGGTGGCCACCTACGGCATCGTCGGCGACCTGTTCCAGGTGGTACCGGCCATCACCCGGCGCATCCGGGAACTTAAACAGCAGAAACAATAAAACAATAAATCATCTGCCACAGAGGGCACAGAGTACACAGAGAAAAGCCTACAAAAGATCGAAAGGGATGAACGTACAAAAACAGGTGCTTCCGTACATTTTTACGTCGTTTGTTTTTTTATACTTCAAACTTACTCTGTGAACTCTGTGTCCTCTGTGGCTAATTGAGGTTTTGAAATGACACCCAACCCGCTTATGTTTACCCCGCTCCTGATCGCCTCTCTGGCCGTATTCGCCTGGGGGTGCTGGAAGAGACTCGGGCTGATCGCCCTGGGGCGGCCCGAAGACCGCTTCGACAGGATCCCCACCCGTATCGGCGAGATGCTGCTGTACGCCTTCGGCCAGAAGCGGGTGCTGGCGAAACCGTTCGGCATCAACCATTCGGTGATCTTCTGGTCGTTCCTGGTGCTGCTGATCGCCAACGGGGAATTCATGCTGCACGGCGTATTCCCTTCGATCAGCCTGGAAAGGCTCCCCGAGGGGATCTATCATCCGCTGCTGCTGGTGCTGGATATCGTCTCGCTGCTGGCATTGGTGGCGGTCATCATCGCCGCTGTCCGCCGGACCATCTCACCCCCCTTTCCCGAGGCGCGCACCACCGAGGCCTTCTTCATCCTCTCGCTGATCGCCCTCCTGATGCTGGCCTTCTTCGGGATCAACGCCTCCCGCATGGCCGGCGGGGAGATGGCGGGGGCCGTGGGGTGGCTGCCGGTATCGGGATGGCTGGCGCAGTTTGTCCCCCCCTCCCAGGCCCAGCCGGTCTATGCGATCTGCTGGTGGCTGCATGCAGTGGCGCTCCTGTCGTTCATGAATTACCTGCCCTACAGCAAGCACATGCACATCCTGACCGCCATCCCCAACTGTTTCTTCCAGCGGCTGGAAAGACCGAATACCGTCCCGCGCGAGGAATTCAAGGCAGGCAATACCTTTGGTGTCGCGCAGGTTGACCGCTACAGCTGGAAAGACCTGCTGGACTCTTTTTCCTGCACCGAGTGCGGCCGCTGCCAGCAGGTCTGCCCGGCCAGCATCACCGGCAAGCCGCTCAATCCGCGCGCCGTGGTCCACGACATCAAGGTCAACCTGCTGGCAAACGGCAGCCGCCTGAAACAGGGCCAGCAGCCGGAGGTCCCGCTGATCGGCGCTCAGGGCGAAGGGAGCGTCTCCGAGGAGTCGATCTGGGGCTGCACCACCTGCGGGGCCTGCATGGAGGCCTGCCCGGTCTTTATCGAGCAGATGCCCAAGATCGTCATGCTGCGCCGGCACCTGGTGGAGACGGATGCCAACTTCCCCGAGGAGCTCTTGAACCTGTTCGAGAACATGGAGGGGCGCAGCAACCCCTGGGGGATCGCCCCCTCGGAACGCACCAAGTGGTGCAGCCAGCTGGAGGTGAAGCCCTTCGAGCGGGATCAGACCGAGTACCTGTTCTACGTCGGTTGCGCCGGCTCCTTCGATTCGCGCAGCAAGCATGTCAGCCTGGCCCTGGCCCAGCTGCTGGACAAGGCCGGCGTGTCGTGGGGCATCCTCGGCAAGGAGGAGAAGTGCTGCGGCGACAGCCTGCGGCGGCTGGGCAACGAATATGTCTTCGACCGGATGGCCAGGGAGAATGTGGCCCTCTTTACCGAGAGAGGCGTCAAGAAGGTCATCACCCAGTGCCCGCACTGCTTCTCGACCCTCAAAAATGATTACCGCCAGTACGGCATCGAGCTGGAGGTTATCCACCACAGCGAGCTGCTGCGCGACCTGGTGCGGGCCGGCCGGCTGAAGCTCGACACGACGACGGGCGCGCTGGGGGCCACCGTCTTCCACGATTCGTGCTATCTGGGGCGGCACAACGACGTCTACGACGCCCCGCGCCAGGTGATCGAAATGGCTACCGGAGCGGCACCGGCCGAGATGGGACGCACCCGCAACAACGCCTTCTGCTGCGGCGCCGGAGGCGGCCGGATGTGGATGGAGGAGCATACCGGCGAGCGCATCAACCTGACCCGCGTCAACGAGGCCCTTCAGGAGAAGCCGGACACCATCTGCGTGGCCTGCCCCTACTGCCTGACCATGTTCGAGGATGGGCTCAAGGATGTGAACGCGGAGGGGGTCAGGGTCCGCGATGTGGCCGAGGTCATGGCCGAGGCCGTGTTGCGCTAGCCGCACAGCCCGGAATTGGAATTTTTTCAGATTTTGAAGGCCCCGGCATGCAAACCGGGGTCTTTTGCTTGCAACTGGTATGTTCGATGCAAGACTTCAGCAATCGCTAGCCGCCGGAGGTAATGGAAGATGAAAAGTATATTGATCTGCGACGATGAGCCGGTTATCAGGATGAACCTGAAAGCCATGTTGTCCGAGATCGGATTCGAAAATGTTCTGGAGTGCGGTGATGGCAAAAGCGCCGTGGAAATGGCCCTGGCCAGTTACCCCGACCTGGTATTCCTGGATGTCTCCATGCCGGAGATGGATGGCATAACGGCTGCCAACGAGATCAGGAAAAAACTGAAGGTCCCTGTTTTGCTCCTGACCAATGCACATGACCCCGCGACTGCCAAACGGGCAGCCGAAAGCGATATTGCCGCTTTTTTAACCAAACCGCTCCGCAAGCAGGATCTGTTGCCGGCAATCGAGCTCGCCCTGCACCATGTTGAACAGGTAGAGGATCTGAAAGAAAAGATCGAAGACCTGCGTGAAACCATCGAGAACCGCAAGATCATTGAAAAGGCCAAGGGACTTCTGATGGAAAAGAAGCGTACCACCGAAGCCGAGGCATACCGCACCATGCAGAAGATGGCCATGGACATGCGCAAAAACCTGCGCCAGGTGGCGGACGGGATCCTGAAAGGCAATTAGAAACCAGGTTGAGGGTAAGGTTTAGGAGTGACCGGTACATTTTCCCCCATTGCCACAATCCCCGCTTGAAGCAGCATGTGATTGTCACTCCAACCTCCGCATAAAGTATTGTCATGGTAATCACGTCAAACCAGATGCGGTTACCCGTTTGATCTGCATCCGCAGTTCATCAATGATCGACTCCGGCAGCGGCTGATAATGTCTTCATTGCAAACTATTGGCTGAAAAATAACCATAGATTGATTATAGCAAATACGCTATACTGACACCATGACTTGGACAATCACCTACTACAACAAATCAGTTCAAGAAGAAATCCTTGCCATGCCCGCTGGTTTTCTTGGCCGCTACCTCCGGTATTCCGACAGGTTTGAGATATATGGTCCAGACTTAGGCATGCCACATACACGCGCTATGGGAGACGGACTTTTTGAATTGCGTCTAAAATCTGCAGAGGGGATCGCACGAGTTTTCTGCTGTACAATAGTTGGTCGGAAGATCGTGGTGCTGCACCTGTTTATCAAGAAGTCAGACAAAACCCCGCCAAGAGAACTTGAAACAGCACGGCGGAGAATGAAGGAGTTCAAAAATGCTAACTCACAAAGAACTTAAAGCGCGTGCACTTGAGTGCGAAGACGTGAAAACCGAATATGATGGACTGGATGAAGAGTTCCGATTTCTTGATGAATTCCTCAAAGCTCGCGCTGCCGCAGGTGTCACACAAGCTGAAGTAGCAGAGCGCATCGGCACTACCCAGTCTGCTGTCGCCCGCCTTGAATCAGGTCGCGGGAAACATTCTCCTTCAATTGCGACATTAGAAAAATACGCTCATGCTCTCGGCTGTCGTTTGGAATTGCGACTAGTCAATGAAATGTCCTCAAGAAAAGCGGAAGGCAAAACAACACGCACAACAGCACATACAAAAAAGTTGCGTGCCGCTTAGGATCTCTCCTGCAACCCAAAAATCCACTAAAAAGAACGGAATACCCATCGGCAAGACCCGCCGATGGCGGGTCAGCCTCATAACACGTCGAGAAAAAATAAAGTTCCTGCTCAACCATCTACCTGTAGTTCCCACCTAGCGGGCACGCCTCCAGCAGCTTGTCTGCCAACTGCTCAATTTCGGCAATAACCGCTTTGTCCATCTTCTTGATCCAGCGCCGCGGGATACCATCCATACCATAGTAGGCCCCGGCCAGCATCCCGCAGATCGCGCCGGTCGTGTCGGCGTCGGCCCCCTGATTGACCGTCCCGGTCAGGCACTCCTCGAAGCTTTTCCCCCGAAAAAACCAGTGGAAGACGGTCTGCATCGTATCGACCACATAGCCGGTGGCCAGCCCCCGATACGGCTCGAAGGCGAAGGTCGGAAAGCGGGCCACCAATCCGTCGGCCTGCCGTCGCAGCCGGCTCTTTTCGGCTCCGCAGATCGCCAGATGCAGCATCTGTCCCAGGCAGACGCAGGCGGCATCGGAGACCGGGTTGTTGTGGGTGATATGCGCCTGCTCAATTGCGTATTTTTTAAGCAACTGTTCGTCAGGCAATGAAAAAAGGACGGCCGGGAGGATCCGCATGGCCGCGCCGTTGCCGGCATCCCATTCATTTAGCGGGGTTTCCAGGGTGCCGTGCAGCATGTAGGAGCGGATACCCTTGCGGCAGGTATCGCCGCAATCCACCGGGCGGGATTTGAGCCAGGCGGCGAAGTTGGCGGCAATGGCTTCCAGCGACCAGGCCTGGCTCTTGACGATAGCCCGGGCGATGCAGAGCGCCATTTCGGTATCGTCAGTCACCTGGCCGGGCTTCAACCTCAGCCAGCCGCCACCGATGATATCCCGGAATATGCCGTATTTTGCGGCAATCTCGGGGGCGGTCATGAACTCGACCGTGGCGCCCAGGGCATCGCCGATGGCCATGCCGACAAAGGCCGCCCGGCCGCGATCACGGATTTCATCGAGGTTGTAGCTGTTGAACATGGTCACATCCGATCCTGGAATTGTACGGGTCAACGGAACTACGCGGGTTGATCGCATGCAAGGAATAATCCGACCGGATATATGCCGATAAAATGTGCATATCCGCGAAAGCGAACTGCCCATGATCCGTTTTTAGTAGCAGGATGTTCTTGAAATCGCTGGTATGCTGATTCTCATTGTTGGCCGGCTGCCCTGTGTTTGAAGGGGTTTGCGGGCTGTTCATTCAAACTGGCACACATTATGCCTATACCCTGCTGTAGGCAACGGCGCCCGCGGATCATTTTCCAGCGGGCTTTTTAGTTTCCGTTAGAGATTCCACACTGTTCGGCACTAATGGCTTCGTTAGCGCACCTACCCGCATCAACGGTCTTACGGAAGGAGAATGTATATGGCAACTGCCTGCGAGATGAAGAACAAGATCCAGGGGCATCCCTGCTTCGGCGGGAACCACAAGAAGAACGGTCGCATGCACCTTGCGGTAGCGCCCAGGTGCAACATCAAGTGCGGCTACTGCACCCGCAAACATGACTGCGCCAATGAGTCCCGCCCCGGCGTGACCAGTCGCCTGCTGACCCCGCAGGAGGCCATTGAAAAGGTGCGCGAGGTCATGGCCAGTCCGGTGGTCGGCCCGATCATCAAGGTCATCGGCATCGCCGGACCGGGAGACCCGCTGGCCAACGAGGAAACCTTCCAGACCTTCGAGATGGTCAAGAAGGAATTCCCGCATCTGATGCTCTGCCTGAGCACCAACGGCCTGCTGCTGCCGGAATCGATCGACCGCCTGTACGAACTGGGCCTGCACAGCCTGACGGTTACCGTCAATGCCATCGATCCCGAGGTGGGGGCGCAGATCTACCGCCACGTCATCTATCACGGCAAACACTACACCGGGGCAGAGGGTGCCAGGATACTCATAGACAACCAGTTCGAGGGGTTGAAGCGCGCCGGTGAGCTGGGGTTGACCATCAAGGTCAATTCGGTGCTGGTGCCGGGCGTCAACGACGACCAGCTGCCGCGTATCGCCAAGCGGGTCAAGGAGCTGGGGGCCTTTGTCATGAACATCATGCCGATCATCCCGCAGGCCGATTTCGCCAATATAGAGCCGCCCAGCGAGGAGCGCATGACGGAACTCCGCAAGGCCAACGAAGGCATCATCGGCCAATTCGCCCACTGCAAGCAGTGCCGGGCCGATGCGATCGGCCTGATCGGGCAGGACCTGAATATGACCATTGCCGAAGCGGCCTGTCCCACGCCATGATGATCCATCCCTTCCGCAAGCAGGATATAGGCCCTTTCCTGAGGCTGGCTGAGGCGGAAAACTGGGTGGCGGAGTCCTGGGAACTGGAGTTTCTGCTGGCCGAGTTTTCCGAGGGGTGCTTTGCTGCCCGCACAGCTGACGGAAGAACGGCCGGATTCGTGACCTCGCTGCGCCATGGGCGCAGTGGCTGGATCGGCAATCTGATCGTGTCGCCAGAGCATCGGGGGCAGGGAATCGGTGAAAAGCTGTTTGCCAATGCCCGTGATGCGCTGCGCGCAGCCGGGGTGGAAACGGTCTGGCTGACCGCCTCCAAGGCAGGTCAGCCGCTGTACGAGAAATTCGGATTTAACCGTATTGATACGATAATCCGCTGGAAGGGCACCGGCCGCCAGCGGCATGCCGAACATGGAGCCGGAGCGCCGGGCGACAACCCGGTCCCCGTGCTGGACGATATCGATGGCCGGGCCTGGGGCGACCGGCGTGCCGCGCTGCTGTCGGCAACCGCCAGCCGCGGGGAATTGATAAGCCGGGATGCAGGTTTCATCGTGGTTCAGCCCTGCGGAGACGCACGGCAGATCGGGCCGTTCGCGGCGCCGGACGACGCCACGGCGGATATCCTGTTGAAGGACGCCTTGCACACGATTTCTCTGGGAACAAGGGTTTTCCTGGATGCCCCGGCGTCAAACCGGTCGGCCCTGCGGCTCTTCAACCGGCGGCGGATGCATATCTCCGGCAGCAATGTGTTGATGTACTCCGGTGTCAAACCGGCCTATCGCCCGGAATACATCTACGGACTGGCCACCATGGGAAGTTGCGGGTAATACCAATTCCATATCAAGGCCCTATCTTCGTTGGCTCGTCTTAGTGAGTTAGAATGTGAAACATTCGTGAACGAACTATTCTGACTCGTCAGGGCAGGCTGCTCAACGTACGTCATGTACGCCTCGCAGCCTCAATCCTCACCGCCTTGATATCATCCTTGATCTGGAATTGGAATAAGGGAAAGGAGCCAAGCATGACAGCAATTACCGACATTATTATCGACGACACAACCCTCAGGGACGGCGAACAGACAGCCGGGGTGGTCTTTTCCAAACGGGAGAAAACGGCCATCGCCCGCATGCTGGACAGCATCGGCGTACAGGAGATCGAGTGCGGCATTCCGGCCATGGGCGAAGAGGAGCGGGCCAGCATCAGGGCCTTGGTCGATCTCGGGCTGAATGCCCGCCTGATTACCTGGAACCGGGCCCTGGTGCCGGAGATTAAGGCCAGCATCGCCTGCGGCGTGCAGGCGGTGGATATCTCGCTTTCGGTTTCCGATCAGATGATTGCCCATAAATTGCGCAAGGACCGCGAGGCCGTCAAAGAGCAGTTGAAAGTGGCGCTCGGCTTTGCCAAGCAGCACGGCCTGTACGTCTCGGTGGGGGGCGAGGACGCCAGCCGGGCGGACATGGGCTTTCTGGTGGAACTGATGGAGATCACCCGCGCCATGGGGGGCGACCGCTTCCGCTTCTGTGATACGCTGGGAATCATGGACCCCTTCGGGATGTACGACAAGGTCTCTTTCCTGCGCACGGCGGTGCCCGAGGTCGAGATCGAAGTGCATACCCACAATGACCTGGGGATGGCCACCGCCAATGCCATTGCCGGTATCCGGGCCGGGGCCAGGTTTGTCAACACCACGATCAACGGACTGGGTGAGCGGGCCGGCAATGCCGCCTTGGAAGAGGTCATCATGGGGCTCAAGCATGCCTGCGGCATCGAAACCGGCATCGACACCCACCGCTTCCGCGAGATGTCGCTCTTCGTGGCCAAGGCCTCCCACCGCCCGCTATCCGTCTCCAAACCGGTGGTCGGCTCACGGGTCTTTGCCCACGAATCCGGCCTGCACGCCGATGGCGTCATCAAGGACCCCAACAACTACGAGGGCTTTGACCCGGCAGAAGTGGGGCTGACCCGCAGCATCGTGGTCGGCAAGCACTCCGGGACCAGCGGACTGATTGAACGCTACCGCAGCATGGGAATTTCCATCGACCGTAAGCGGGCGGAACCGATGCTTGAACGGACGCGGGCCCTGTCCTGCAAGCGCAAGCGTGACCTTTCCAACTGCGAACTGATGGGCATCTATCTTGAAAATGAATCGCTGCCGAAGGCAGCCTGAGGAGGAAGACCATGTGTGAGGCCGGAACTTCTTTTCTGCCGATTGCCGAGGCGGCCCATCTGCTGGAAACCACCGAGATGCGCGTGCTGATGATGCTCAAGAAAAAAGAGCTGGAAGGAAAACAGGTGGACGAGGCCTGGTACATCGACCGATCCTCCCTGAAACTGTGCGACAAGCCCAAGGCCGCCGATATCGTCAAGCCCGGCTGCGGCGGCGGTTGCGGCAGCGGCTGCGGCGGACATTAGTACGTTAGAAGTATTTTCTGCGTTTTTTGCAGGAAATACTTCGTTAACGCACTTATCCAGTTTATCCGGGCTGACAAGGAGGTGCCTTTTGTCCATCATCATCAAAGTATCCGATTTAAAATTCCGCTATCCCCGCGACATCGCCAGGCGCGAAGAGCCCAAGTTCACCGGCCTGCCCGACCCGGCAACCTTCAACCGCCATGACCTGTACGAGATCCTGCCGATGATGGAAGCGGTTATGAACGAGCTGGGGAGTGAGGACGGCCGGGAGCTGAACCTGCTGGAAGACATCCTCAACGACATGCCGGGCTTCATCACGACCCGCGCTGACGTGTACGATTACCTGCTCGGCTCGGCGCGGGAATGCCTGGGGCGGTAAGCCGGCAAGGTTTGTAATTCACGCCCGCGCGTAAGGAGAAGAAACCGCCCGCCAATCTTGTCCCCCCACCCGGCAGCGCGAAAGCCGCTCTTTCTGAGTGGCTTTTGCGCTGGAAAATCTAGCTGTACGGACGCAATTATGTGATAAAAGAGAATAGCTGAAACAACACTAAGCATGTAATTGCCGATTCCGCACACGCTGGAGACACCCATGAAGAACCAGATTCAGGAATCGTCACGCACGGAAATCGTACGCATCGTCGCGATATACTCCCTGTTTGGCGGCCTCTGGATATACCTGTCCGACACCATCCTGGTCCTGCTGGTACGGGACCCGGCCATCATTACCCGTATTTCCCTGTTCAAAGGGCTCCTGTTCATCGCCCTCACCGCGACGCTTCTCTATGTCCTTATCGCCCGTTATATCAGACGGATCGGCATCCACCTGAGCGAGCGCGATCAAGCGCTGCGGAATCTGGCCCAACAGAAGGCCCTGCTGGATATCATCATCGAAGGGACGACCGATGCCGTCTATGTCAAAGACGCCGAGGGTCGCTACCTGCTGGCCAATTCGTCGGTGGCGCGGTTCGTCGGGAAGCCTGTGAATGAGATTCTTGGCCAGGATGACCTGCACCTCTTCCCCCCTGATGATGCACGCTCCATTATGGCCAAGGATCAGTGGGTAATGGCTCAGACCGGACCGCGGACCTATGAAGAGCACCTCTCGACTTCGGAGGGAGAGCGCTATTTTTTGTCGACCAAGGGGGCGATGCGCGCCGAGGATGGTGAGGTTGTCGGCCTTTTCGGTATTGCCCGGGACATTACCGGACTCAAAGAGCAGGAAAATGCGAAACTGAAAATCGATAAACTGGAATCACTGGGTGTCCTCGCCGGAGGCATTGCCCATGATTTCAACAATATCCTTGCCGGGATTATGGGGAACATCTCGTATGCGCAGATGTTTATCGATGCCGGACACAAGGCGGCAAAACCGCTGGTGGAGGCCGAGATTGCATCGGTACGGGCGCGCAACCTTTCCCTACAGCTCCTGACCTTTGCCAAAGGCGGCGAACCGGTCAAGAAGCTGGTTTCCGTCCGGCAACTGGTGCAGGAATCGGTTTCCCTGGTCCTGCGCGGGTCAAACGTGAAAGGGGTCGTTGACATGGCCGATGCCGTTCACGCCATCGAAGCCGATGAAGGGCAGATCTCGCAGGTTTTTCACAACATCGTTCTCAATGCCATACAGGCAATGCCGCAAGGCGGGGTGCTGACCGTCGTGGCGCACAATGTGCGGTTCAGCTCCACCAATGCGTTGATGCTCCAGCCGGGGGCATACGTGAAGATATCCTTTATCGATCAAGGGTGCGGCATTTCTGACGCTGACCTGAAAAAGATCTTTGACCCCTATTTCACGACCAAACCAACAGGGACCGGGCTCGGTCTTGCTTCGGTCTATTCGATCGTAAACCGGCATGGCGGGGCGACAGAAGTCAGTTCCGCCGTCGGCAATGGCACGACCGTCAGCGTGTACCTCCCCTCGACCGGCGAAAGCGACCCGCATCCTCAAGATGATACCGCCAATCAGTCCGTCGGCCAGCATGCGGGTGGTTCCATCCTGGTCATGGATGACGAGGAGATTATCCGTACCGTTGCCGCGGAAATGCTCGAATACCTGGGTTACCGGGTAACGACCTGCGGCAGCGGTTCGGAGGCCGTGGCGCTGTATGAGGCCGCCCGGACATCAGGATCGCCCTATTCCACCGTGATCATGGATCTGACTATCCCGGGGGGCATGGGGGGCAAGGAGGCCGCGGAGCAGATTCTTGCCATCGACCCGCAGGCCTGCCTGATCGTATCGAGCGGCTATTCGAACGATCCGATCATGTCCGACTACCGCAGGTACGGTTTCAGCGGCGCCGTGTCCAAGCCGTATACCATGGCTGAACTCGGGCGGATGTTAAGTTCGCTCTTCAATCAGCCGCGGAAGTGATGCCTCAACTGGGCCAGTCCAGACGGCAAGGCCACCAGAACATGGAGAATGCCGGTGCTTGAGATCGTTGGAGACATCTGGGAACACGCCGGTGGTGGAGGGATGATCGCCATAACCACCAACGGCTCGCTGACCCGCGACAGCCGGGCGGTCTTTGGCCGGGGGGTGGCCCGGCAGGCGGTGCTGCGCTTTCCCGCGATTGCCGCTATTCTGGGCAGGAGACTGACCGAAGAGGGCAACCACGTCTTTGATCTCGGTTGCGGTATCGTCAGTTTTCCCGTGGAGGAGACCGCCTGGTCGCTCCCCGACCTGCGTCTCATCGCCCGGTCGGCCGAAGAACTGCGCCTGCTGGCGGACTGTTCGGGGTGGCAAAGGATAGTCGTTCCCCGTCCCGGCTGCGGCGGCGGGGGGCTGGCCTGGGAGGATGTACGGCCTGTTCTGGAGCCCTGTTTTGACGAGCGCTTCGCGGTTATACACCAGCCAGGGTAAGTAAAAACGGCTTAGCAGGATTCAGACTCGATCCGGTCCACACTGAGTGCGAAGGTCAGCTCCAACCCCGCCAGGGGGTGGTTGCCGTCCAGGGTCACATCCTCCTCCCCCACGGCAATAACCACCATCACCCGGGATGCACCGCCGGTGAATTCAATGCTCAGTTTTTGCCCGACAACGATCTCCTTCCCGGCCGGAAAGGCCTGTCGGGCGACGCGGATGATGTTTTCCTGAAGCCGGGGGCCATAGGCCTCTTCAGGCGTAAGCACGATGTTCTTCACGTCTCCGGCGCGCATGCCGATGATGGCCTGTTCCAGCGCCGGGAATACCTGGCCGGAACCGATGGTGACGGACTGCGGGCCATGCTCGTCGGTACTGTGGAAGATCCTGCCGTTATCCAGCGTGCCGATATATCTGATGGTGACGGTGCTGCCGACCTTTGCCTCTGGCATACAAGACTCCTCCTTATTCACAGCTTCCCGTGGCGCACCCGCAGGCGCCGCAGCTGCAGACCCGCAAGCCACATACGCGGCAGGCGTGGTTTTTGGGATCGCGACTATCGACGGTTTTGCCGCAGGAGTCGCAGGTATAGCGCTGGAAGGCAAACCCGCAACTGCGGCAGACTAATTTATGGGCATCCCCGTCCTTGGGAATGATGTGTATCGAGCCGCAGATCAGACAGATCGAAGCCATCTCCGGCCTGTTCCTGATACCGTCGCGCTGCCTGCGGTAGTGATCGAAGAGATTCCTGGCAGTATCCCGGTCAACTGTCGCTATCGGTATAGTCATAGAGTGCCTCCAAGGTTCATTCCCCCAGCAATGCAACATCGCTGCCGTTTCTGCTTCTGTCCGTCGGCAGGCATGCAAAACCGGCATAAAAGCGCCGGCAGCGGGGCACGGCTGGCCGTGCGGCGGATACACGCATGGCACTGTTGTACCTGCGCACCAACAGATGTGACTATAAATTAGGCAACATACTGCCGGGCTCGATAAAAGTCTGGGCTGTCGCATCGGATTTCCAGGCTGTTTTTCTGGCAGACTATCGTAATTGCCCGTTTATGCTACCTTTTATAAATTGGCACGGCAAATGCTTTACCATCGACAACCATCTGCTGCAGACAAACCGGGCAGAACCCATAGGAAGATCCAGGCAAAGGCGCCTCCATTACACAAGGGGCGCCTTTATTTTTTGCCCCGAACAAAAACAAAAAAGTTTGTTCACGAAAATTGTTTCCGCAACGACCGCTGAAACACTTTCGAACTTACAAACAAAAACCCAACGGGCCACGGATTGGTGGCTGAAAGGAGCAACACAATGAGACAGATCGCAATTTACGGCAAAGGCGGCATCGGAAAATCAACCACAACACAGAACACGGTAGCTGGTCTGGCCTCACTGGGTAAGAAGGTCATGATCGTCGGTTGCGACCCCAAGGCCGACTCAACCCGTCTGATCCTGCATGCCAAGGCCCAGAACACGGTCATGGATCTGGTGCGCGAACTGGGGACGGTTGAAGACCTGGAGCTGGATGATGTCATGAAGGTCGGTTACGGCGACATCAAGTGCGTCGAGTCCGGCGGACCCGAGCCGGGTGTTGGCTGTGCCGGTCGGGGTGTCATCACCGCCATCAACTTCCTGGAAGAGAACGGCGCCTATACCGATGATCTCGATTTCGTCTTTTATGATGTTCTCGGCGACGTTGTCTGCGGCGGTTTCGCCATGCCGATCCGTGAGGGCAAGGCCGAAGAGATCTATATCGTCACCTCCGGCGAGATGATGGCCATGTACGCTGCCAACAACATCTCCAAGGGTATCCTCAAATACGCCTCATCCGGCAAGGTCCGCCTGGCCGGCCTGATCTGCAATGCCCGCAAGACCGACATGGAGTTCGAACTGATTTCCGAACTGGCCCGCCGTCTCGGCACCCAGATGATCCATTTCGTGCCCCGCGACAATCAGGTTCAGAGGGCGGAACTGCGCAGGATGACGGTTATCGAGTACTCCCCGGAGCATCCCCAGGCACAGGAATACCTGACCCTGGCCCAGAAGATCGCCGACAACAAGATGCTGGTGGTACCGACCCCGCTGGAGATGGAAGAGCTGGAAGAACTGCTGATGAAGTTCGGGATCATGGAAGCCGAGGACGAGGCGATCGTGGGAGTAGCCGAGGCTGCAGCAGCGTAAGGAATTGATCATGTAGGGGCGATCCTTGTGATCGCCCGACAACGCGGCAAATTGCAACATCGGGCGAATACAAGATTCGCCCCTACGATGTCCTTATATATTTACAAGGAGACATATTATGTCAGATAAAATACGAACAGTTGAAGGCATTACCAAGGAATCCACCCAGGCTATGATTGATGAAGCCCTGTCGGTGTATCCCGAGAAGGCCAGGAAGAAACGCGCTCCGCACCTGGCGCCCAATGATGCGGCATCCGGTTGTGCTTCCGTCAAGTCCAACAAGAAGACCGTTCCCGGTGTCATGAGCGCCCGCGGCTGCGCCTATGCCGGCGCCAAAGGGGTTGTCTGGGGACCGATCCGCGACATGGTCCACGTATCCCACGGTCCGGTCGGCTGCGGCTGGTACTCCTGGGGCACGCGCCGCAACATGATGAGCGGCATCACCGGTGTTACCAACTTCGCCATGCAGTTCACCTCCGATTTCCAGGAAAAGGACATCGTCTACGGCGGCGACAAGAAGCTGAAGACCCTGCTGGAAGAGGCCCATGATCTCTTCCCGCTGGCCAAGGGTATCTCGGTCCTGTCCGAATGCCCGGTCGGCCTGATCGGCGACGACATCAACTCCGTGGCCAAGGCCTCCTCCAAGGATCTGGACATCCCGATCATCCCCTGCAACTGCGAGGGTTTCCGCGGTGTTTCCCAGTCGCTGGGTCACCACATCTCCAACGACACCATCCGCGACTACATCATCGGCACCCGTGAGTTCGCCGAACCGGCAAGCCCCTATGACATCGCCCTGATCGGCGAGTACAACATCGGCGGCGATGCCTGGTCGACCAAGCCGCTCCTCGAAGAGTGCGGCCTCAACGTCAAGGCGGTCTGGACCGGCGACGGCGAACTGGAGAAGATTGCCGCCACCCATACGGTCAAGCTCAACGTCATCCACTGCTACCGCTCCATGAACTACATGTGCAAGGTTATGGAAGAGAAATTCGGTATCCCCTGGATCGAACTGAACTTCTTCGGCCCCACCAAGATCAGGCAGAGCCTGCGGGCGCTGGCCGAACTGTTCGACGACACCATCAAGGAGAAGGTCGAGGCGGTTATCGCCAAGTACGACCCGATCATGCAGGCGGTCATCGACGAATACAAGCCGCGCCTGGACGGAAAGAAGGTCATGCTGCTGGTGGGTGGTCTCCGCCCGCGCCACACCATCGGCGCCTATGAGGATCTCGGTATGGACTGCGTCGGCTCCGGTTACGAGTTTGCCCACACCGACGACTATGACCGTACCGCGCCGGAAATGCCCGATGCCACCGTCGTCTATGACGACCCCTCCGAGTACGAGTTCGAGAAGTTTGCCGACACACTCAAACCGGACCTGATCGGCTCCGGTATCAAGGAAAAATACGTCTTCCAGAAGATGGGCATCCCGTTCCGCCAGATGCACAGCTGGGATTATTCCGGTCCTTACCACGGTTACAAGGGTTTCGAGGTCTTTGCCCGGGATATAGACATGGCGATCAACAGCCCGACCTGGAACCTGGTCAAGGCACCGTATTAGGCTGCTAGCTCCCCCCTTTGCAAAGGGGGGGTGGGGGGGATTTCAACCCAAAGGCAAATCCCCCTAAATCCCCCTTTGTCTAAGGGGGACTTCGAACGATACAAATATTCGAGGCTGTGTAACGGATGAGTTTCCAGCCCAAAAGGAGTACACCATGTCAAACCTACTGAACCTTGAAGTCAAAAAGATAGTCGAGACCCCGCCGGAAGAGATCGAGCGGGTCAAGAACTGGATCAACACCGAGGAATACAAAGAGAAGAACTTTGCCCGCCAGGCGCTGGTGATCAACCCGGCCCACGCCTGCCAGCCGCTGGGCGCCCAGTTGGCCGCCCACGGTTTTGAAGGCACCCTGCCGTTTGTGCATGGGTCGCAGGGCTGCGCCTCCTACTACCGCTCGACCCTCAACCGTCACTTCCGCGAGCCGGCCCCGGCCGTATCCGACTCGATGACCGAGGATGGCGCCGTGTTCGGCGGGCAGAACAACCTGCATGAGGGTCTGGAAAACGCCAATGCCATCTACAAACCGAAGATGATCGCGGTGTTCACCTCCTGCATGCCCGAGGTTATCGGCGACGACCTGACCGCCTTCATCAAGAACGCCAAACAGAAGGCCTGTGTGCCCAAGGATCTGCCGGTACCCTTCGCCAACACCCCCAGCTTCAACGGCACCCACATTCACGGCTATGACTCCATGCTGGTCTCGATCCTGCAGACCCTGACCGAGGGGAAACAGATCGAAGGGCGCTGCACCGGCAAGCTCAACCTGATTCCCGGCTGCGACTTCAATACCGGCGACTACCGTGAATACAAGCGCCTGCTGAAGGAATTCGGCATCCCCTCTACGATCCTGGCCGATATCTCCGACACCTTCGATTCCCCCTGTGACGGCTCGTATCATATCTACGCCGGCGGGACCAAGCTGGAAGACGCTGCCGATTCGATCAACGGCAAGGCCACCATCTCCCTGGGACCCTACGCTACACCCAAGACCTTTGCCTGGGTCAAGGACAACTATTCCGGCAAGCATGTCTCCATGCCAATGCCGATCGGTATCGCGAAGACCGATGACTTCCTGATGAAAGTGGCCGAGTTGTTCGGCAAGGAGATTCCCGCTTCGATCAAGAATGAGCGCGGCCGTGCCGTGGACGCCATCACCGATTCGCACCAGTACATGCACGGCAAGCGGTTCGCCGTCTACGGTGATCCGGATTACCTGATGGGTTATGTCTCCTTCCTGCTGGAGATGGGCGCTGTACCGCACCACATCCTCTGCAGCCGCGGCACCAAGAAGGTCGAGAAAGAATTGCAGGCGCTGCTGGATGGCTCCATGTACGGCAATGGCTGCAAGATTTACATGAACAAGGACCTCTGGCATTTGAGGAGTCTGCTGGTGACCGATCCGGTCGATGCCGTCATCGGCGACAGCCACGGCAAATTTGCCGCCCGCGACGCCAAGGTACCCCTGTTCCGCTTCGGCTTCCCGGTATTCGACCGGGTCAACAAGCACCGCTACCCGTTGGTCGGCTACCAGGGGGTCATCAACATGGTGACCGAGATCTGCAACAAGTTCATCGATATCAAGGATGAGACCTGCGAGGATCAGCAGTTTGAATTGATGCGCTGATATGGCCCCTCGGGTTTCCGGACCTGTCAATAATCTCACGAGCTGTGAGCATTTGAAAAGAAAGGGCGCAGCCACATCGGCTGCGCCCTTTCTTACTGCTTGCCACCGCTGCAGTGCGCTACCAGCACGGTCACATCGTCCGGCCGAGGCCCCTGCTGCTCCGTCAAGCCGACCAGCCGCTCCACCATCTCACGCGCATTTGCCGCCCCAGCCAATTGCCGGGACAGCAGCCGGTTGTCCAGCCGCAACTCCGGCCGGGCGTCGACCACCCCGTCACTGTAAAGCACCAGGGTATCCCCCGCTTCCATGGTGATCTTTCCTTCCCGGTAGCTCTTGCGGCCGGGGATCCCCAGCGGCAGTCCGCGGGGAGTAAGCCCCTTGACCGCTCCTGAGGCGCGGCGCACAAAGGCATAGCCGTGGCCGCAGTCCACGTAGGTCAAACACCGGTTCCCGGTGTTGAGCTGCCCCAGGAAGAGGGTCACGAAGCTTTCTGAAATATCCAGGTCGGACTGCAAGGCCGCCTCGGCCAGTTTGATTGCCACCGACGGCCGGTTATGCCCCAAGGCGCGTATAGAGGCCCTGACCGTCGCCATCAGCATGGCCGCGGCCATGCCCTTGCCCATCACATCACCAAGGGCCAGAGCCCACACCCCCGGACAGACCTCCAGCCAGTCGAAGAAATCACCCCCCACCTGCCTGGCGGGCAGACAACTTGCCGCAATATCAAAACCGGGGATGGCGGGATAGCCGTGGGGCAGCAACTTGGCCTGGATCTCGGCAGCATAGCGCAACTCCACTTCCAGCTGGTAGTTGCGGAGCTCGCTTTCACGCAGGGCCTCTTCGGCCCGCTTGAGTTCTGCCCGTTCCTCGGCCTCGCCCAGTGCCCGCCGAACTGCCGGGGCCAGACGCGAAAGTCTGCCCTTCAGGACATAATCCGTCGCTCCGCTCTTCAGGGATTCAATGGCTGCCTCCTCGCCCAGTCTTCCGGAGACGAAGACAAAGGGCAACAGGGGATAGTGTTTGCGAACAATGCTGAGTGCCCCCATGCCGTCGAAGTCGGGCAGGGCAAAATCGGACAACACCAAGTCAAACGCACCTGTTTCCAGCTCTTCAACAAATCCCTCCCGGGAATCCACCAGCGCTATTTCGCAATCGATCCCCTCCCCGGCCAGGGTGGCCCGCACCAGTTCAGCGTCGAGCAGATCATCTTCCAGATGCAGTATGTGCAGGTTTGTCTTCATCTCAACCCGTCTTTCTGCCGCCCGAGGGGGGGGGCTCGTTGATCAGCGCCCAGAACACCCCCAACTCCTCGACCGCTGTCATGAATTCCTTGAAATCCACCGGCTTGACCACATAGGCGTTGACACCCAGACGATAGCTGTCCACCAGGTCCCGTTCCTCGCGGGATGAGGTTAGAATCACCACCGGGATCATTTTAAGGCGCTCATCTGACTTGATGGTGCGCAACACCTCCAAACCGTCCACCTTGGGCAGTTTGAGGTCGAGCAGGATGAGCGCCAGTTCGTTGCAGGGGCAAACCGCAAACCTACCGCGGCAGTAGAGATAATCCAGGGCCTCGGCCCCGTCATGCACCCAGGTGACCTCATTGGCAAGATTGTGCCCGGCCAGCGCCTCCAGGGTCAATTCGGCGTCATTGGGATTGTCCTCCACCAGCAGGATCCTTTTCAGCGGGATCATGATTTATTCCTCCTATTGCTTCGGCAGCGCGAACCAGAAGGTCGCGCCGCTCTCCGGCGCACTTTCGGCCCAGATCCGGCCGCCGTGGCGGTGAATGATGCGCTGGCAGTTGGCCAGGCCGATGCCGGTCCCCTCGAACTCTTCGCTGCCGTGCAGACGCTGGAACAGGCCGAACAGCTTGTCCACGTAGCGCATGTCGAAGCCGACACCGTTGTCCCTGACAAAAAAAAGGGTTTCCTCCGGGCTGTCCGTGACAACGCCGATCCCGATGCGAGCCCTGGGGCGCGAACGGGTGAATTTGAGTGCATTGGAGAGCAGGTTGGCAAACACCTGGCGCAGCATGGCGGCGTCCCCCTCCAGCACCGGCAGATCGTCAACCTCCCACTCGATCAAGCGCCCCTGTTCATCCTCCTGCAACTCGTCGATGACCCCCCTGACCAGGGAATTGAAGTCGATCCTGCTTTTTTGCATCTCGGCGCGGCTCATGCGGGAAAAGGCCAGCAGGTCGTCGATCAGGTCGCCCATCTTCCGTGAGGCCTCCGAGATCACTTGCAGGTAATGTTGACTCTTGTCGTCCTTCATTTCCTGTCCGCGCTTGTTAAGCAGTTCCACAAATCCGGTGATGTGGCGCAAGGGCGCGCGCAGGTCGTGGGAAACCGAATAGCTGAAGGCCTCCAACTCCTTGTTGGCGTCCTCGATCTGCCGGACGTGCCGGTTCAGATCCCTGTTCAGTTCATTGATCCGTTTTTCGGCCCGGCGGCGGTTCAAGGATTCCATAAAGGCCGTCGAGAGCGCCTCGATGTCCTCCAGGTCAGCAGAGGTATAGCCGGTCTGCTTGCCGGCCAGGGCGATCATGCCGGTGATGCCGCCCACGTAGCGCAGCGGAACACCCATGAAGGAGTTGATGGTCGGATGCCCCGGCGGTTTTTCGACGGCATCGGGGTGGGAGGCCGGGTCGTTGATGATCCAGGAGCGCCCTTCCCTGAGGCCGATGCGGTTGATGCCCCGCGAGGGCATATTCCTGATCAGGTGCACGGCCTCCTCCACAGGTATCCGGCAGGCCTTCCAGCCCGCTTCACTGATGGTGGTCGTGTCGAACAGTCCCTCGGCATTAAGCTCGCCTATGAAACTGTAGGCACTGCCGGTCAGTTCCTCGGCCTCCTTCAGGCAGATGCGCGCCACATCCTCCTCGCTTTCACAGTCCGGCGTCTCGCGGAAGATCGTAATAATGGACTGCAGAAGGGCTATCTGACGCCCGGGCTGCGAGGCGGGCGTGCCGGCCGTTTCCGCATCACCAATCATATTTGATGCTTTTCTGGACATGACAATCCGTCCTTTACTCCCCTGTCTGCTCAGGGGCGGAAGTTTCAGGACCCATTTATTGTATTCATATTTTACCACATCCGCTAATAAGGCGATGGCGCTAAACGGTTTCCGATACGGGAAGGAGGTGTATTTCGTCCTGGCGGGGCACACAGAGGAGAACATCGCTACGCCGCCTGAAGATCGACGCCAAACATCGTTCAGGACGGAAACGATCTGGTATCGTGAAGCTAGATAAACTCCTCGAAGTAATCCAGATCTTTGTGGAAGGTTTCCTGCAGCCGCGAAAGCGAGAACAGTGCTATGACCAGGCAGACGAGTCCCACGGCCAGGGCGCCTGTCTCAATGCCCAGGGATTTGCGGGCGATCTGAAAAAGCAGGGTGATGGGGACGGTCATGCCGCGCACGAAGTTGGGGACAGCCGTGGCCACGGTAGCGCGCAGATTGGTGCCGAACTGCTCGGCAGCCACGGTGACGAAGATCGCCCAGTAGCCGATGCTGAAGCCCAACAGGCCGCAGATCAGGTAGAAGGTGGCGGCAGAAACGCCGCTAGCCGAGAAGTAGGCAGCCACGGCAGCTACGGTCAACAGAAGGAACAGCAGGATGACCTTCTTGCGGCTCTTGAGCAGCTGGCTCAAAACGCCGCTGGCCAGATCACCGCCAACCAGCCCCAGATAACAGTACATAACGGCGTTGCCGGCGCTGATCTGCCCCTGGACATTCAGTACCTTGGCGAATTCCGGTGAAAAGGTGATCAGTACGCCGACCACGAACCAGGACGGCAGCCCGATCAGGATCGAATGCAGAAAGCGTCCGAAGCGGTCGCGGGAGGTAAATAGCGACAGGAAATTGCCGCGCGCGACGCTACTTACTTCCATCCCCTTGAACATGCCGGACTCGGCGACACTGAGCCGCAGGATCAGCAGCAACAAGCCCAGGACACCGCCGATAACAAAGGCGCTACGCCAGTCGAATGATTTTGCCACGATGTTGGCCAGGATGGCCCCTGATACGCCGACCGTGGCCACGATCATCGTGCCATAGCCACGAATGCTCTTGTGCAGGACCTCGGCTACCAGGGTGATCCCTGCCCCCAGTTCACCGGCCAGACCGACCCCGGCCAGGAACCGCAGTGCGGCATAGGCCTCGATCGAATGGACCATGCCGTTGGCCAGATTTGCCAGTGAGTAGAGAAATATCGAGCCGAACATGATCTTGAGACGCCCCTTGCGGTCACCCAGCACGCCCCAGATGACCCCGCCGATCAGCATACCGGCCATCTGCATGTTGAGCAGGAATACCCCTTTGTCGATCAGTTCCTGTCCCGCCAGCCCGATACCCTTCAGACTGGGGATACGGACAATGCTGAACAGGACCAGATCATAAATATCGACAAAATAGCCCAGCGCCGCCACGATTACCGGCAGACCGAGGACCTGTTTCCAAGTGCTGCGATGAGTCGTCTCTTCACCTGTCATAGCTTGCCTACCTCTCGAAGTGGTTTACACGGCAGTATTCCACAAAATCGCTTAGCTTGCCAGAAGTGTGATTCGTGCCCGGGCAGAGATTTTATTGCCTATAATTTAAGCACCAGCTAAGGACCGCTCCCGGAGCTGGTTTATTTGTTCCTTATAAGTCAGCAGGTTATGACAACTATCGTTCTTGGCATGTCCCATGCTTTGTATTTGGTGACTACGCTAGCAAGGATTGGAGACATCATGGCAAAACCCGATTATTACGATGTAACCGATTGCGAAACCAACGACAAGGGCGCGCCCAAGTTCTGCAAGAAATCCGAGCCGGGAGAGGGGACCGAACGCTCCTGCGCCTATGACGGCGCCCGGGTCGTGCTGATGCCGATCACCGATGCCATTCACCTGGTGCATGGCCCGATCGCCTGCGCCGGCAACTCCTGGGATAACCGCGGCGCCCGCTCCTCGGACTCGCAGCTCTACCGGCGCGGCTTTACCACCGAGATGCTGGAAAACGACGTCATCTTCGGCGGCGAGAAGAAGCTCTACAAGGCCATCCTCGACCTGGCCGGACGCTACAGGGATCAGGCCCGGGCCATCTTCGTCTATGCCACCTGCGTGACCGCCATGACCGGCGACGACGTGGAAGCGGTCTGCACGGCCGCCTCCGAAAAGGTCGCCATCCCGATCATACCGGTCAACACGCCCGGTTTCATCGGCGACAAGAACATCGGCAACCGCCTGGCCGGGGAGATCCTCTTCAAGTATGTCATCGGCACCAGCGAACCGCCGCTGCTGGGCGAATACCCGATCAACCTGATCGGCGAGTACAACATCGCCGGCGACCTGTGGGGCATGCTGCCGCTCTTCGACCGGCTGGGGATCCAGGTACTCTCCTGCTTCAGCGGCGATGCCAAGTTCGAGGAGCTGCGCTATGCCCACCGGGCCAAGCTCAATATCATCATCTGCTCCAAGTCCCTGACCAACCTGGCCAAGAAGATGCAGAAGACCTACGGCATGCCCTACCTGGAGGAGTCCTTCTACGGTATGACCGACACGGCCAAGGCGCTGCGCGACATCGCCCGCGAACTGGACAATATCGTCAATGGCCTGGAGAAGCGGGTCATGCAGGATCGGGTCGAGCGCCTGATCGCGGAGGAAGAGGCCAAGTGTCGTGCTGCTATCGCTCCCTACCGCGCCCGGCTGGAGAACAAGACCGCCGTGCTCTTTACCGGCGGAGTCAAGACCTGGTCGATGGTCAACTCGCTGCGTGAGCTGGGGGTGGAGGTGCTGGCGGCCGGCACGCAGAACTCGACCCTGGAGGATTTCTACCGCATGAAGGGGCTGATGCACAAGGACGCCCAGATCATCGAGGATACCTCCACGGCCGGCCTGCTGGCGGTCATGCGTGAAAAGATGCCCGACCTGATCGTGGCCGGCGGCAAGACCAAGTTCCTGGCGCTGAAGACCAAGACCCCCTTTATGGATATCAACCATGGCCGCTCGCACCCCTATGCCGGCTATGAGGGCATGGTAACCTTTTCCCGGCAGCTGGACATGACCGTCAACAACCCGATCTGGCCGACCCTGAACGCCCCGGCCCCCTGGGAAAAATGCAGGGGCGACCGGCCGGTCGCCCCTACGGAAGATTATGTGGAGACTGCGTTGAACCACGCAGAAACCTTTCTGGCCGAGGATATCTCTGCCTCGCGGGTCAAGGTCTCATCGAAATGTGCCACGGTCAACCCGCAGAAGAACTCGCCCGCCCTGGGGGCCACCATGGCCTACCTGGGGATCGACAACATGCTCGGCCTGCTGCACGGCGCCCAGGGCTGCTCGACCTTTATCCGGCTGCAGCTCTCCCGGCACTACAAGGAATCCATCGCCCTCAACGCCACCGCCATGAGCGAGGATACCGCCATCTTCGGCGGCTGGGAGAACCTGAAAAAGGGGATCGGGCGGGTGATCGAGAAGTTCCATCCCGAGGTGGTGGGTGTCATGACCTCCGGCCTGACCGAGACCATGGGCGATGATGTCAGCAGCGCCATCAAGCAGTTCCGCGAGGAACATCCGGAACAGGATGGCGTGCCGATCATCTGGGCTTCGACGCCGGATTACTGCGGCTCGCTGCAGGAAGGCTACGCCGCCGCGGTGGAGTCGATCGTCTCCAGCCTGGCGGAGGGTGGCGAGACCGTCAAGGATCAGGTCAACCTGCTGCCAGGAGCACATCTGACACCGGCCGATGTGGAGGAGCTGAAGGAGCTGGTCGAGTCATTTGGACTATCGGTGCTGACCATACCGGACATCTCCAACGCCATGGATGGCCACATCGACGAGGTGGTGTCACCGCTCTCGACCGGCGGCATCACGGTCGCAGACATCCGCAAGGCCGGGCGCAGCGTTGCCACGCTATATTGCGGTGATTCGCTGGCCAAGGCGGCCCTCAAGCTGAAGGAGAAGTTTGGCATTCCGGCCTATGGCTTCACCTCCCTGACCGGCCTGGCCGAGACCGACCGTTTCATGGAGGTCCTGGCCGCCATCAGCGGCCGGCCGATCCCGGACAAGCACCGCCGCTGGCGGAGCCGCCTGATGGACGCCATGGTGGACAGCCATTACCAGTTCGGCACCAAGAAGGTGGCCATTGCCCTGGAATCCGACAACCTCAAGACCCTGACCGGTTTTCTGGCCGGGATGGGGTGCGAGATCCAGGCGGCGCTTGCCGCCACCCGCACCAGGGGGCTGGATGGCCTGCCCTGCGCAAACGTCTTTGTCGGGGATCTGGAGGACCTGGAGGAGGCAGCCAGAGGCGCCGATCTGATCGTGGCCAACTCCAACGGCCGCCAGGCGGCCAATAAGCTCAAGATCGGCGCCCACCTGCGGGCCGGCCTGCCGGTCTTCGACCGTCTGGGCGCCCATCAGAAGGTCTGGGTCGGCTATCGCGGCACACTGAACCTGGTGTTCGAGACAGCCAATTTATTCCAGGCCAATGCCAAGGAAGCTCAGAAGCTGGCCCACAACTAAGGGGGAGCGCCGCTTTTTCGCCCTGTCTGCGCAGACCCTCGACAGTCTTGAAAGGACAACAATTAGCCACAGAGGTCACAGAGAACACAGAGGATATACTTCAGAAATTCGTTTGTTTCGTTTCACCTGTATGGTGAAAGAGAATAATCCAGTATCTGTTTGTTTTTCTCTGAGAACTCTGTGTTCTCTGTGGCCAAATGATTTTTCAAGGTTAAATGGTGTCAAGTATATTCGTCTTGATGCTTTCTTGATATCATCCTCTCCCATCTTGACACCCCTTTGAGGTGAAATCGTCTACCGTTGTAATCGGTAGAAATATTCACCGAAGGGGAGCAATATGGAAAACGCATCGTCAAACGAGACGATATCGCTGCTGCAGAAGATAACCCGCGCCATCTTCGGTGCCCCAAGGCATCTGAAAGACTCCCACCTCTTCCACAAGATGTCCCTGATCCCGGTGCTGGCCTGGGTCGGTCTGGGGGCCGATGGCCTGTCATCCTCGGCCTACGGCCCGGAAGAGGCTTTCAAGGCCCTCGGTTCCCACACCTATCTGGCGTTACTCCTGGCCGTGGTGATGGCGCTGACGGTCTTCGTCATCTCCTACTCCTACTCGCGCATCATCGAGCACTTTCCTCACGGCGGCGGCGGATACATCGTGGCCACCCACCTGCTCGGAGAAAAGGCCGGTGTCGTCTCCGGCAGCGCCCTGCTGGTGGACTACGTGATGACCATCACCATCTCGATCGCCTCCGGCGTGGATGCGGTCTTCAGCTATCTGCCGGTTCAATATCACCACTTCAAGGTCCCTTTCGCCTGCTTCCTGATCCTGTTCCTCATCATTCTCAACGTGCGGGGGGTCAAGGAGTCGGTTACGGTTCTGGCGCCGATCTTCATGGTCTTCGTGGCGACCCACATCGTCATGCTCATCTATGGGATCTCCATTCACTCGGACCGCTTCGCTCCGGTGGTGAGCGACCTTGGCAGCGGCATCCGCCACGACGTCTCCACCATCGGGGTGATCGGCATCCTGATGCTGTTCATGCGGGCCTATTCCCTGGGAGGCGGCACCTACACCGGTATCGAGGCGGTTTCCAACGGGCTGCAGATCATGCGCGAACCGCGGGTGCAGACCGGCAAACGCACCATGCTCTACATGGCCACTTCCCTGGCCTTCACCGCCTCGCTCATTCTGCTTTGCTACCTGTTCCTGGCTTTGAAACCGGTGGAAGGGATGACTCTCAACGCTGTCCTGGCCAATAACCTCTTTACTAACTGGCCCATGGGGCATTGGATTGCCTTTATCACCATCTTCTCCGAGGGGGCCCTGCTGCTGGTGGCGGCCCAGGCCGGCTTCGTGGACGGCCCGCGGGTCATGTCCAACATGGCCATCGACTCCTGGTTCCCGCACCGCTTCGCGGCCCTGTCGGTGAGGCTGACCATGCGTAACGGCATCCTGCTGATGGGGCTCGCCGCCATTGCACTGCTGTTCTACACCGGAGGATCGGTCGGCACGCTTGTGGTCATGTACTCGATCAACGTCTTCATCACCTTTTCGCTTTCGCAGCTGGGGATGTCCAAATTCTTCATCCAGCGCAGGAAGGAAGACCCGCAGTGGTTTCGTCATCTGTCGGTACATCTGGTGGGCCTGGTCCTGTGTGTTACCATTCTGGTCGTTACCACCTTTGAGAAATTTGCCGAAGGCGGCTGGATGACCCTGCTGATCACTGCGGTGGTGATCGGCCTCTGTTACCTGATCAAGGGGCATTACCTGAGGGTCAGGCAGGGGATGCGGGATCTGGACGAGACACTGCTGGATGTACCGGTAGCGCCTCACGGGGAACCGCCGGCCATCGATCACAACGCGCCTACTGCCATCCAGCTGGTCTCAGGCTACAGCGGCTTCGGCGTACACACCCTCTTCTCGATCCTCTCCACCTTTCCCAATACGTACAAAAACGTGATCTTCGTCTCGGTGGCCATGATCGACTCGGGTTCCTTCAAGGGATCCGAGGAAATGGAGGCGCTGGAGGCATCGGTAAAGGCGGGCCTGGAGAAATATGTGAATATGGCGCATAAGCTGGGCTTAGCTGCCGAGTACCGCACCGAGCTGTCTACCGACGTGGTGGAAAGCGCCGTGGATCTGTGCAAGCAGGTGGCCGGGGAATTCCCCCGTTCCACGGTCTTCACCGGCCAGCTCACCTTCCGCCTGGAGAAGTTCTACCACCGCCTGCTGCACAACGAGACCGCCTTCGCCATCCAGCGCCGCCTGCAATGGGACGGCCTGACCACGGTGATCATGCCGATCCGGGTCAGGACGTAGCCAATACTCCTGTCAGAACGAGGGGCCGGATCGGCCCCTTTTTTCGTCTTGATATCCTCTTGACCTTTCAGTCCCCGATTTTGACACCTAATTTATCTTCCCACTGCTACGCTGAAATCATAGCGGTTATATCGAAGTACGGGGAGCTCCTCCATGAAAGCCTATCTCTTCAATGCCGAAAGCGGTCTCTATGAAGGTGAAACATTTGAAGAACCTGATATGCTTCAGTATGAAGACGGCATAACGCCTGTTCCGCCTCCGGATTATGAGCATGGCCAGGTACCGCTGTTCGACCGTCAGAAAAACACCTGGACGGTAATTCCGGTCTCCATGGCTCGTCAGTTGCTCAACGTTGTCACGCCAGGCCCCACGGAGAAAACAACATGAATACCTATGAATGGCTGCAGACAATCCTGTTGTTCTTTGTGCTGCTAACCCTGGTCAAACCGCTGGGCGACTACATGGCCCGTGTCTTCCAGGGAGAGCGCACCCTTCTGTCGCCCGTCCTGGACACCTGCGAAAGGCTGATCTACCGCATCAGCGGAGTGAACAAGGACGAGGAGATGGGCTGGGAACGCTACGCCTGGGCCCTGCTCCTTTTCAACCTGGTGTGCGGGGTGGCGCTCTTCGCAATCCTGCTCTTACAGGGTGTACTGCCGCTCAACCCACAAAATTATCCGGCGTTTTCCTGGCACCTGGCGCTCAACACCGCGGTCAGCTTCATGACCAACACCAACTGGCAGAACTACGGTGGTGAATCGACGGCCAGCTACTTCACGCAGATGTTCGGCTTTGCGGTGCACAACTTCGCCTCGGCAGCCACGGGGATTGTTGTAGCCATCGCCCTGATCCGCGGTTTTGTGCGGCGCCGGGGATCCACTATCGGCAATTTCTGGGTTGACCTGACCCGAAGCACCCTCTACATCCTGTTGCCGGTGTCGCTGGTTTTTGCCGTATTCCTCGTCTCCCAGGGAGTGATCCAGAACCTGAACCCCTACAGGACCGTTCCGCTGGTGCAGGGGACCAGCTACGACAAACCCAGGCTTGACGACAGGGGAAATACATTGAAGGATTCCAAGGGCAACCCGGTCACCGAGAACATCCAGGTGAAAGAGGTCCAGATACCAATGGGGCCGGTCGCCTCCCAGGAAGCGATCAAGGAGCTGGGCACCAACGGCGGGGGTTTCTTCAACGCCAACTCGGCCCATCCCTACGAAAACCCGACCCCGCTCTCCAACATGGCGGAGATCTTCCTGATACTCCTGATCAGTGGCAGTCTCACCCATACCTTCGGCCTGATGGCGGGCAATACCCGCCAGGGGTGGGCGCTGTTGGCGGTCATGCTGGCCATTCTCGTCCTTGCGATGGGTATACTTTACTGGGCCGAGTCGAGCGGCAACCCGCTGGTGACCAGGCTGGGGGTGCAGAGCATCAACATGGAAGGGAAAGAGGTACGCTTCGGCCTTGCGGGAAGCAGCCTCTTCGCTGTCTCCACCACCGGCACCTCCTGCGGCGCGGTCAATACCATGCACGACTCACTGACCCCCATCGGCGGGATGATGCCGCTCTCATTGATTTTACTCTCCGAGGTAATCTTCGGCGGGGTCGGCACGGGGCTGTATACCATGCTGGCCTTCGTGGTGATCGCGGTCTTCGTGGCAGGTCTGATGATCGGGCGGACACCTGAATTCCTGGGCAAAAAAATCGAAGTCACCGAAATGTGGATGTCGATCGTAACAGTGCTCACCTCCGGCATCCTGATCCTGATCTTCTCGGCAGTGGCCATGCTTGTGCCGTCGGCGGTGGCCTCCATGAACAATCCGGGCGCACACGGCCTGTCCGAGGTGCTTTATGCCTTTGCCTCCATGTCCAACAACAACGGCAGCGCCTTTGCCGGCCTGAACGGTAACACGGTCTTCTACAACATCGCCGGTGCGGTCTGCATGTTCATCGGCCGCTTTGCCCCCATAGTGGCGTCGTTGGCCATGGCCGGCAACCTGGCAGAGAAGAAGTACATACCCCCGAGCCTGGGCACCCTGCCGGCCGACAAGGCACCCTTTGCCCTCTGGCTGACACTGGTCATCCTGATCGTCGGGGCGCTGACCTTTTTCCCGGCTCTGGCCCTGGGGCCGATCGCGGAGCATCTGCAGATGGCGTCGTAGGGGCAACCCCATGTGGTTGCCCGTATAGAATCACAAACAAAGTCAAAGGCGGGCGGCCACACGGGGCCGCCCCTACGGAGAACTTAAAATGTCCAAACATATCCAACCGCCACAATCGGCTTTCGATGCAGAACTCATGAAGGGCGCCCTGCTCGACTCCCTCAAGAAGCTCGACCCTCGTACCCTCTGGCGCAACCCGGTCATGCTGTGCGTCGAGATCGCCAGCGGCATCACCCTGGTGACCTTTATCATGTCACTGACCGGCGCCAACACGGAACCGGCCTGGTTTACCGGCACCGTCTCGTTCTGGCTCTGGCTGACGGTGATCTTCTCCACCATGGCCTCCGCATTAGCCGAGGGACGGGGCAAGGCCCGTGCCGCCAGCCTGCGCAAGTCGCGCACCGACGTGACCGCCAAACTGCTCGCCAAGCCCGAGTTCAATAGCGCTTTCACCACTGTCGGCGCCAGCCAGTTGCACAAGGGAGACCTGATCCTGGTCGAGGCTAACGAGATGATCGCCGGTGACGGCGACGTCGTGGCCGGCGCGGCCCTGGTCAATGAATCGGCCGTGACCGGCGAGTCGGCCCCGGTGATCCGAGAATCGGGCGGAGATCGCAGTGCGGTCACCGGCGGCACCACGGTCATCTCCAGCAGCATCATTGTAAAAATCACCGCCAATCCGGGCGAAACCTTTCTGGACAAGATGATCGGCCTGATCGAGGGCGCCAAGCGCCGCAAGACCCCCAACGAAATCGCCCTGGAGGTGCTGCTGATCGCACTGACCCTGGTGTTCCTGCTGGTCTGCGCCAACATCAGCCCGCTCTCGATCTACAGTGTCAAGGTGGCCGGTCACGGCACACCGGTTTCGCTGACCATCCTGGTGGCGCTCTTCGTCTGCCTGGCACCGACCACCATCGCCGCGCTTCTACCGGCCATCGGCATCGCCGGCATGGACCGCCTGTTCCAGAAGAACGTCATCGCCCTCTCCGGCCGGGCCATCGAGGCCGCCGGTGATGTCAACGTACTGCTCTTGGACAAGACCGGCACCATCACCCATGGCAATCGCCAGGCGGTGGCCTTTGTCCCGGTCGGTGGCCATAGCGAACAGGAACTGGCCGACGCGGCCCTGATGTCCTCCATTGCGGACGAAACCCCGGAGGGGCGCAGCGTGGTGGTATTGGCGAAAGAGAAATACGGCTTGACCAGAGAGATGCCGAAGGAGGCAGAAGTGGTGGAGTTCAGCGCCGACACGCGCCTCTCCGGCATCAATCTGTCTGGTAACCAGTACCGCAAGGGGGCCTCGGACTCGATCATCGCCTTTGTCAAGAAGCTTGGTTGCGCAGCCATCCCCAGTGACCTGGCCGACGTGGTTGACAGGATCGCCCGGGGTGGGGCCACGCCGCTGGTGGTCAGCAAAGGGTGCGAGATCCTGGGGGTGATCAACCTCAAGGACATCGTCAAGGCCGGCATCCAGGAGCGTTTCCTGCAACTGCGCAGCATGGGGATCAAGACTGTGATGATCACCGGCGACAACCCGCTGACCGCTGCGGCGATCGCCGCCGAGGCACAGGTGGACGATTTCCTGGCCCAGGCCAAACCGGAGGAGAAGCTGCGCCTGATCAAGGAGTATCAGGAGCAGGGCTACATGGTGGCCATGACCGGCGACGGCACCAACGACGCCCCAGCCCTGGCCCAGGCCGATGTTGCCGTGGCCATGAACACCGGCACCCAGCCAGCTAGAGAAGCGGCCAACATCATCGACCTGGACAGCAACCCGACCAAGTTGCTGGATATCGTCGAGGTAGGCAAGCAGATCCTGATGACCCGCGGTAACCTGACCACCTTCAGCATCTCCAACGACATCGCCAAGTACTTTGCCATCATCCCGGCCATGATGCTTTCGATTTATCCCCAGCTGGGGGTGCTCAACGTCATGCATCTGGCCAGCCCCTTCAGCGCCATTCTGTCGGCGGTGGTCTTCAACGCCATCATCATCCCGATGCTGGTGCCGCTGGCCCTGAAGGGCACCAGGTTCCGGCCCAGGCCGGCAGAGAAACTGCTGATCCACAATCTGCTGATCTACGGGGTGGGGGGTATCATCGCCCCGTTTGTGGGGATCAAGGTCATCGATCTGGTGATCGGGATGGTGGTGTGATTCTACCCCCCTTTGACAAAGGGGGGCCAGGGGGGATTTGATTTCAGACCTCAAAGGCAAATCCCCCTCAATCCCCCTTTTTCAAAGGGGGAGGCAAAATCAAAGGAGAAAAAACCCATGAACGACATAAAGCCGGCCATTCTGCTCTTCATAATCTTCACCATCATCTGCGGCGGCGTCTACCCGGCTGTGGTCATCGGTATCGCCCAGGCCGTCTTCCCCAAACAGGCCCAGGGCAGTTTTATCGTGGACAGGAACGGCAAAACAATCGGCTCCTCCCTGATCGGTCAGCCCTTCTCCGATCCCAGATACTTCTGGCCGCGCCCTTCCGCCACCTCGGGCTTCGGCTACAATCCGCTGTCCTCGGGCGGCTCCAATGCCGGCCCGACTAATCCGGACTATCTCAAAACCGTTGCCGGGCGGGTCAAGGCCCTTCGCGAAAGTGGAGTAAAGGGCGTCGTGCCGGCCGACCTGGTGCAGGCCTCGGCCAGCGGCCTCGATCCGCACATCACGCCCGAGTCGGCCGGATTGCAGGTGGCGCGGGTGGCCAAGGCGCGCGGCATATCCGAAGATGCGGTGATAAAGGCTGTCATACGGGCTACCGAAGACCGCCAGTGGGGGCTCCTCGGTGAACCACGGGTGAATGTGCTTGTGTTGAACCTGGAATTGGATAGACTGTAGAGCATGACCGATAACGACGACATACGCCCCTCCCCCGAGGCGATGCTCAAGCTGGCCCAGGCCGAGGAGGTCACGGCCGAACTGGGCAAGCTGAAGATCTTCCTCGGCTATGCGGCCGGGGTGGGCAAGACCTACGCCATGCTGGAGGCGGCCCGGTTGCGCATGAAGGACGGCCGTGACGTAGTGGCCGGCTATGTCGAATCCCATGGCCGCCCCGAGACCGACGCCCTGCTGGAGGGGCTGGAACTCCTGCCGCGCAAGGAGGTTCAGTACGCGGGAGTCGCACTTCCGGAGATGGACCTGGATGCCATCCTGGCCCGCAGGCCTCAGATCGTGCTGGTGGATGAACTGGCCCACAGCAACGCCCCCGGCTCGCGGCACGAGAAGCGCTGGCAGGATGTTGAGGAAATCCTTTCTGCCGGGATCGATGTCTATACCACGGTCAACATCCAGCACTTCGAGAGTCTGAACGATGTGGTGGCCCAGATCACCGGCATCACCGTGCGGGAGACCGTCCCGGACCGCCTGCTGGATCTGGCCTTCGAGATCAAGCTGATCGACATCCCCCCTGAAGATCTGATCCAGCGACTGCACGAGGGCAAGGTCTATATCCCCGATCAGGCCGCCACAGCCATCGAGAAGTTTTTCCGTCCCGGCAACCTGATGGCCCTGCGTGAACTGTCGCTGCGCCGCACCGCCTCCCGGGTGGACGACCAGATGCGGGCCTACATGGAGACCCAGTCCATCGCCGGACCGTGGCCGACTGCGGAGCGGCTGCTGGTCTGCGTCAGCGGCTCCCCCTACAGCGAAAAGCTGATCCGAGCCACCTGCCGCCTGGCTGAAGAGCTGAAGGCCCAGTGGGCTACGGTCTATATCGAAACCCCCGGCAGCGGCCGGCATGTCCGGGAAAACCGGGAACGCATCTGGCGCGACATGCGTCTGGCTGAAAGCCTGGGAGCCCAGGTTGCGAGCATTACCGCCAGCGATGTCACCGATGCGGTCATGGAGTACACCGGCCGCCACAACATCACCAAGATCGTGATGGGCAAGCCCAATAAACCCCGCTGGCGCGAAATCCTTACCCCTCCTGTCGTCGATCAGGTCATCCGCAGGAGCGGGGCCGTCGATGTTGTCGTCGTCAGCTTCGAACAGGAGAATTCCGCAAAAACGGCCGCACCGAAGCAGCGTCGTCCGTTTGAACTGCGCGGCTACGCGGCCAGCCTGGCGCTTGTCGTTGCAGCCACCCTGTTGTGCGAACTGTTACGCCCCTTTCTGGAACCGACCAACATGGTCATGCTCTATCTGTTGGCCGTGGTTGTCGCCTCGGTACGCCTCGGACGTAAACCGGCCATTGCCACCGCTTTCCTCGGTGTGCTGGCCTTCGACTTCTTCTTTGTCCCCCCTCGCCTGACGTTCGTCGTGGCCGATACCCAGTATCTGATGACCTTTCTGGGGCTGTTCGTGGTGGGGGTTGTGATCAGCACCCTGGTGGCCCGTTCGCGGGAACGGGCCGATGTGATGCGGGCCCGCGAGGTGCAGACCGCCAGCCTCTACTATCTGAGCCGCGATCTGGCCGCCTCCGTCGATATCACCGCCGTGCTGGGCGCGGTGGTCCGGAACGTGGAAGAGGCCCTTAATGCCCGGGTGGTAATCCTGCTGCCTGAAGGGGAACGGCTCGACATCCAGGCTGCCAGCGAGGGGCTGCTGATGGATGTCAAGGAACAGGCCGTGGCTGACTGGTCCTTTCGCAACAGCCACCCGGCCGGCCGTGCCACCGATACACTCGTTTCCGCAGAGATGATCTATCTTCCTCTGCGGACACCGGCCAGTGTCCTGGGTGTGATGGGGGTCAAACTGGTGAATGAGCCTGATTATCACTCCCAGGAGAACCGCCGTCTGCTGGATGCCTTCGCCACCCAGGCCGCCATGGCCATGGAACGGATCCAGTTCTCGCGCCAGGCCGAGCAGACCCAGATCCTGCAGGCAAGGGAAAACCTCGAAAGGGCGCTGCTCAATTCCATCTCCCACGACCTGCGCTCCCCCCTCTCTACGGTAACCGGAGTCCTGACCAGCCTGAAGGAGGAGGGGGAGCATCTGGGTGACTCGGCGCGCCGGGAACTCCTGGAGACGGCCTGCGGCGAGGCGGAACGCCTGAACCGTTTTGTCGGCAACCTGCTGGACATGACCCGTATCGAGGCAGGTGCCGTCAAACTCAACCTTGAGCCGTGCGATGTCCAGGAGCTGGTAGGCTGTGCCCTGACTGTCCTGGAGACTCGCAGCGACACCCGCAAGGTGTCATTCAAGATGCAGCCGGTCATGCCGCTGGTACCCATGGATCTGGTGCTGATGATTCAGGTACTGGTAAACCTGCTGGATAACAGCCTGAAATACTCGCCGCCGGGCAGTCCTGTCGAGATTTTCGCGACCACTGATGCGCCCTGGCTGGTGCTGGAGGTGGCCGATCGGGGCCCCGGCGTCCCGGAACACGACCTGAAGCGGGTCTTCGACAAGTTCTACCGCATCCCGGTACCGGAGGGGGCGGGAGGGACCGGACTGGGGTTGTCGATCTGCAAGGGGATCGTGGAAGCCCACGGCGGAAGGATCACGGCCGAAAACCGGACTGGCGGCGGCCTGAGTATCGTGATGCGGTTGCCATTAGAGGGACAACACTTATGACAGCAGAACGAACGACTGACAATTTACCCCGCATCCTGCTTATCGACGACGAAATGGCGATCAGACGCTTCCTGCACACGGTCCTGTCCAGCGAGGAATTCTCCCTGCATGAGGCTGAAAACGGTCATGCCGGCCTGGCTGCTGCCGCCGCGTTCCGGCCGGACGTCATCCTGCTCGACCTGGGATTGCCGGACCTGGATGGCATCGAGGTGATCAGACGGATTCGCGAATGGTCCCCGGTGCCGATCATCGTGCTTTCGGTACGTGATCGCGAGAATGACAAGGTGGCCGCGCTGGATGCCGGGGCCGACGACTATCTCACCAAGCCGTTCGGGGTCGGCGAACTGCTGGCCCGCATCAGGGCCGCGCTGCGCCGCTCGCTGCAGGAGATCCCCGAACCGCTCTTCATCAGCAGCGACCTGCAGGTGGATCTGGGCAGCCGGAGGGTGACGGTGGCAGGTGCCGACATCTCTCTGACGCCGACCGAGTACGACATCCTGCGCCTGCTGGTCACCCATGCCGGCAAGGTCCTGACTCACGGCCAGATCCTCAAACAGGTCTGGGGTATCGCCTACCTTGAGCAGCCGCACGTACTGCGGGTCAATATCAGCAATCTGCGGCGCAAACTGGAAGTGGACCCTTCCCGTCCGCGGCATATTATCACCGAGCCAGGGGTCGGCTATCGCCTGCGGTGACTGGAATAGTACACCACCCGTTCTGGACATTCGGCGGGCAGCAACCATGCCAGGTGGTTAAAAAATAGGCAATTACTCCTTGCCGTCGATTGGCAAAACTCTCCCCGACCCTCTAGTAATCAATGATTTCAGGATGATAGCTATTGGCACGCCCTGTGCTATTCCATCAGTAAGCCGGCGGTGCTCCAACAAGCCGAGGTGGACTCAAACGAAGGTTGGCAACGGCGCCATTTCCCCTTGGGGGATGGCGCCGTTTTTAGTACGTAAGACGCAACAACTCTTAGTATCGGATTTGTGCCGGCATCAGTAATCAGTCAGAAGAGGGGGTAGGTATGAAAATCGCGTTCACCACATCAACCGGCGAAATTATAGATCAGCACTTCGGTCAGTGTCAGAGTTTCCACATCTGGGAAGTCGGCCCGGATGAGGCCTCTTTTCTGGAAGCGGTCAGCGTGGGTGAACATGGCAGCGATGAGGAGGACCGTATCGCCGCCCGGGCGAAGGTTCTTTCCGACTGTGCCATCGTGTACACGATGCAGATCGGCGGACCGGCCGCGGCCAAGCTGGTGGCCCAGAAGATTCACCCCATGAAGACAAACACGGCCGTCGGTTTGAAGGAAACGGTGGAACGCTTTCAGGAGGTGCTGCGCGGCAACCCGCCACCCTGGCTGAGGAAGGCTATGAACAAGGGACAGTCAACGTCATTTTTGGAAGATTGACACAGGCAATTCTGAATTTTGAATTATAGATTTTGAATTCAATTCATAATTCAAAACTCAAAATTCAACATTACACCTACGGGAGGAAGTCAACAATGGCTTACATCACAGGATTGACACGCGACAAACAGGAATGGACCCCGCAGTTTATAACCTCGATTGACGAAGAACTCTGCATCGGCTGTGGCCGCTGCTACAAGGTCTGTGCCCACGATGTGCTGGCCTTCGAAGAGCTGGACGGCGACGATTCCGCCAAGATGTACATGCGGGTAGCAAACCCCGGCAACTGCATCGGTTGCCAGGCCTGTGAGCGGACCTGCTCCAAAAAGTGCTTTGCGTTCGAGCCGGTAGTAGCGTAAGGGCCGTCCCCTGTGATTGCCATGACGCCGGGCGGTCACAGGGGACGCCACGAGGGGAGGTGTAGCATGCTCATAGCGGTCGCATCAAAAGACGGGCGGGAGATCAACCAGCATTTCGGACATGCCGAGCGCTTTCTGATCTATGATGTCGAAAACGGCGATGCAAAACTGATTGATGAACGGAAGGTCGAGCGCTATTGTAGTTTTGACCCCGATCATCCCCTGCGCGGGAATGTGCTGAAAGTAATCGCCGAGGCGCTGGGCGGCTGCCGGGCCGTGGTTACGGCCCAGATGGGTGAACATCCCAAGGGAGAGCTGGAAAAACTGGGGGTCGAACCGTTTGTTATCTCGGGTCCGATCAAACCCACATTGGTAGAGTTGGCAAAGATTCTGTAGGGGCGCTGCTCGCCGCGCCCGGTCGGGCGGAGCAAGCGCCGTCCCTACGTAGATCACAACGAGGTGATGACCAGCTATGCACAACGGCTCTTTTAACAACTGCAACCTGCCGCCCTGGGTCATCGCCTCGCGTCATTTCAACGACAATCCGCAACCCCTGGAGATTCAGGGGGTCAAAGAGGGCAACCGCTTTCTGTTTGAGAAACTGGCCACGATCGCCTCCCAGGATGAGAGGGCCTTGATCTTCAATGATTTCATGTCGGTAAAGTTCCAGCTGCACCATTGGCAGGACCAGACCGAAACCGCCGGAAAGAGCATCAAGAACAGCTACCTGCGCTTTTTGCGCGGCTGGATGATGGATTCCAATTCTGTCGAGGGAGCGGTACTCAAGCGCTGGGTAGAAAGCCGCATGGGCATCACCCCCACCTACCACCGGGCCCGTATTTCAGGCATCCACAGCCAGGCCTATTTCGATTTCTCCGTGGATGTCATGCGAGGAAGCTCCCGCACCAACGCCATTCAATCCCAGCTGGATATCCTCTACGAGTATTGCCAGTTCGAGCTGCCGCGCAAATATCCCGGCTGCGCGAGTATTCTTCTGTATCGGGGAACCTACGACGCCAGCGAGCATGATGTGCTGGAACAGCTCACTAAACGCGAGCAGATCGTTCGCCTGAACAACCTGGTGTCGTGTACCTCGGATGAGGAGCGGGCCTGGGAGTTCGGATCAACGGTCTGGGAGCTGCGCGTGCCCCTCGGCAAAATCTTCTTTTACAACGATCTGCTCCCCGGCAGCATCATGAAAGGCGAGGGTGAATACCTGGTCATTGGCGGGGAATACCGGGTGCGCCAGGTCATGTGTACGCTGTAGAGTGACAAGCGTTATCTTCTAAGCAAGTATGGCAGAAAACGGCTCCGTCGATGTACGTATCCTGATAATCCGGGGTAGTTTTTATTCGCTTGAAGCAACTACATGATTACCGTAAACTGGAATCTCACCGAAGTATGGGTGAGATTTTTTGTGCAAGGGAGCCCTTCTTATGACCATAGCCGAACAGGTTGCGCAGATTGCCGCGGATGCCCGCCAGGCGTCGTTGGCCATGGCGCGTCTTTCAACCACCGCCAAGAATGACATGCTGCTGGCCATGGCCGCGGCGCTGCAGGAACAGACGGTACACCTGATCGCCGAAAATGCAGCGGACCTGGAAGCGGGCAGGGAGAAAGGCCTCTCCGCTGCCATGCTGGACCGTCTGATGCTGGATGAAAAGAGGATTGCCGGCATCGCCGACGCCCTGCGCGAGGTGGCGGCCCTGCCCGATCCGGTGGGTGAAGTGACCGGGATGTGGAAACGGCCCAACGAGCTGATGGTGGGCAAGATGCGTATCCCGCTGGGGACCATCGGGATTATCTACGAGGCGCGCCCCAACGTGACCGCCGATGCCGCGGCGCTGTGCCTCAAGGCCGGCAATGCCGTGATCCTGCGAGGTGGATCCGAAGCGATCCGGTCCAACAGGGCCATAGCAGAGGTTCTGCAGGGGGTGATGAAAGAGCTGGGCATCCCGGTGGCGGCACTCTCGCTGATCCCCTTCACCGAACGGGAGGGGGTGCTGGAGATGCTCAAGCAGGAGGAATTCATCGACCTGATCATCCCGCGCGGCGGCGAGAGCCTGATCCGCTTCGTGGTCGAAAATTCGCGCATCCCGGTCATCAAGCATTATAAAGGCGTCTGCCACATCTTTGTCGACGAGGGCGCCGATTTTGACATGGCCGAACGGATCATCGTCAATTCCAAGGTCCAGCGGCCCGGCGTCTGCAATGCCCTGGAGACCATCCTGATCCACAAAAACGCCGCCGCCGGCTTCGTTCCCCGGATTGCCGCGACACTATCCGAACTGCAGGTCGAATTGCGCGGCGACGATGAATTCCGCTCATATGCACCCCAGGCCACCCCGGCCACAGAGGAGGACTGGCACGCCGAATACCTGGAGCTGATCCTGGCCTGCCGGGTGGTGGCTGACATGGACGCCGCCATCGCCCACATCAACCGCTACGGCTCGCTGCATACCGAGTCGATCATCACCAGCGACTACAGCCGCGCTCAACGCTTTATCCGCGAGGTCAACTCATCCTGCGTGATGGTCAACGCCTCCACGCGCTTCGCCGACGGCAACCAGCTCGGCCTGGGCGCCGAGATCGGCATCTCCACCACCAAGCTGCATTCCTTCGGCCCCATGGGGCTGGAGGATCTGACCACTACCAAGTTTATTGTGTACGGGGATGGGCAGATCAGGGGATAAGAATCTTGATCTGCTGAGATGGCAAAAAAAGGACGGGGTTTGCCCCGTCCTTTTTTATGCCGCGGCCGGCAGGGAGTCTGGCGCAGGCAGTATCCGATCAGTTATGGCCGCTTATAGTTCCATGGCTTATCGTTTTTCCCCGGCAGTGCGGCGGTGTTCCTTGACGTGATTAATTTCAACAGCTTTTCTTTTTCAACCGGTGGCCCTTTAACCACTGCCGCCACAATTCGGTTGCGCCCCTTCCTTTTTGCCAGATAGAGCGCTTCATCGGCCGCCTTGACAATTTCCGCGGCAGTTGCCCCATGCTCGGGATAGACCGCAACCCCCGCTGAAAAGGTAAATTTTTCCAAGGGACGGCCGAGGTGCTCGGCTTTGAAGGACTTTAAATTACCGCGCAATTCTTCAGCGCGTTCCAGGGTTTTTTCAAGTGTGGTTTCCGGCAGGATGCAGATGAATTCCTCGCCGCCATAACGGCAGGCAAAATCATATTCGCGGATGTTATTGAGAAGAAATGATCCGAATTCGCGAAGCAGGGTATCTCCGGCATCATGTCCGTGCGTGTCATTAAAGCGTTTAAAATGATCGAGGTCTATCATGATGATACCGAGCGTCCTCTTCATGCGCTCGGCGAACATTAATTTACGCTGGAGCGTCTCCTCCATGTATCGACGATTGAAGAGGCCGGTAAGCGGGTCCCGGATCGAGAGATATCGCAACGACTCCCGCAATGAAAGGTTCGCGACCGCCATGGCTACGTTCTCGGTCATGGAAACCGCCAGCTGGTATTTTTCCTCGTTGTCGTCATGGCCTGCTTCGTTTGGCGCTGTTGCAGCGCACGAAGGCACCATGTGGAAGACACCTATGGTTTCGCCTTGAGACAACATCGGTATACAGAAGCATCGGGGATTGATTTCACTACCGATGTTTTCGCAAAACAGGTGATTGTTGGTCGATAAGCGGGGGTTTCTTCCACGGCGGAGGGCCCAGCAGGTTTCGGGTGAAAACTGCGCCTCATGCTGTACGGTTTCACCCCAGGTATTCGAGAGAACAAGCATGTTTCTGGATGAGTCCAGTATGTAGAAGGCGCCTGAATCCTCAGGGAAAAGTTTTCGCGCGGCCACGCCGATGATCCGGTAGGCTTCCTCGCGCTCACGGCACAGCTGGAACATCTCGCTCAGTTCGTGGAACGTAGAGACCTCCAGGTTGCGTTGCTGCAGTTGATGAACCGAGTTTTGCAATTCCCGGTTAAGCATGTTCAACGCCTCTTCGGCATTCTTTTTGTGCGTTACATCCACCATGACGCCTCGTAGCTGTTTCTTCCCCTCCTCGTCACTTACGATTCTAATGTTATCCTGCACCCAGACGACGGTGCCATCATTACTGATTCTACGGTATTCGAGCCGGCAACCGGCCTCTTCCTCGACAGACCTCTGATAGGCCGCGAGTACCCTTTCCCGGTCGCCGCGCTCGATCTGCTCCTTAAAGAAATCAGCAGCCGACAACCATTCTTCCATCGGGATCAAGAACATGTTCTCGACCTGATTGCTGATAAAAGTAAACCGCCTGCTCTGCGCATCTGCTTCCCAGACGACCGCGTCGAGTCCATCCACGAGGTCCCGGAACCGTTTCTCGGATTCCTGGGCCAGATGCCGAAGAAGGTCACTCTCCTTGTAGGCCTGCTGTATATTGTTGAATTGCTCTTGAAGTTCGGCCTCAAGCCTCTGGACAATCTTGAGGGGAAAATTGTATGACAGAAACGCCAGCAACAAGCCTGCGCTGGCGGAAACGAGGAAAAGCAGGAGGGTCTTGAGCAGGATGATCCTCTGCGAAATGACGACCTCTATCCGGCCGACCTTTTCATTATTGAAAAGGATATCTGCGGAGCCTTTGGGTGCCCATCTGTTCCACCAGACAGTTTTTTCCCAGGAGTGCTGTTGATACTGGTAATTTGGTATTGGCGCGCCTTTTCCATCCAAGATCCGGAGAGACAGGACATCGCTACCCTGGGACATTTCCCGCTCGATTTCAGTAAAACTGTAGATCTGATATTTCCAGAGATTTGGTGACGCAATGATGACATCTTTGAGTTTATCGGCGGATTTATCCGCTAAATGCGAGGCGGTGCGCTGGCCCCCCTTGTATTCCAGAACATAATAGGTGATGGGGAAACAGAAGGAGATAACGAGACCGATACCCAGCGAAAGCGGATACAGGCGCTTGGAGAGGAACTGCCCCAGATCGATCTGTATTTCTTTGCCCGTTTTCATTTTGCCTGTGTGCAGAACGGTATATAACCGTTGTTTTTAAGGATTTTCGCCCCGTCCTGAGAGCATACATAGGACATGTAGGCTTGCATGTCCGGGGTAAGTCTGTCCGGCCGGTAGACAAAGGAAAGCTGTTTGTAGAGGGGATAGGCGCCGCTTGACAAGTTCTTGGCCGAAGGATACAGGCCGTTCAGTTTGAGTACCTTTATCTTCAGATTCTGGGAGATAATGGCGCCCAAATCCGAAAAACCGATCGAGTAGGGCAAAGTTTCGATCTTCTGGTTCATCCCCTCGTCTTTCAGAATAATCGCCCAGCGATTGGCTTTTATGCTGTCCGCGTAGACCTCGCGAAATCCCGGGACATTTTCCTCCAGGACAAAGATGCTGCTCTCCCCCGGTTCCCTGTTCAGCACGATGATCTTGTGCCCGTCCCGCCAAGTTATTTTGTCTCCCCGGTAGATGCTGTTCAGTTCCTTGAAGGTGATGTCATCATCCTTGACCAGGGGATGAACGCCGATTACGACCGCCGAACGGGAGTAGGGAACGACGGCCAGGCCGAGATGCTGTTCGTCGCCGAGCAGGGGACGGGAGATGAGGCCAATCGAGATCGCTCCGTCGGCAACCGCCCGGATCGCCCCGGCGGAGCCGATATTGGTCGGCTCCGCGATGCGGATAGCGGGATGGGAGCGCTGGAACGCCCTGACGAGGATCCTTACGGCAGGAAGGTTGGAGCCTGAGCCGGCGAGAATAATGGATTCCGCGGCCGCATTTTCAGCGGGGATAGCGACCGCCGCCAGCAACATGGCGCAACATACGGCCTGCTGTAGTGATTTCCACGCAGACCCACTCGATATGCTCATGCCGATCCTCCGTTTTGTTATTAAGATTTAATATAATGCTTTTTCATAAATTAGCAAAGCATGATTTAGAATGTCAGTAAATGCTTGCCAGAACAACGGAAACCTGTCATTATGCACGACAGTTTAGGACGGGCCGCGAGCCCGTCCTTTTATTTTGCCAGATTGAGGAGTTTTACCCATGCAGGAGCGTATCAGAAATATCGCCATTATCGCCCACGTCGACCACGGCAAGACAACGCTTGTCGATGCCATGCTGAAGCACGCCGGTGTCTACCGCGAAAACGAAGCCATCACCGAGCGCGTGATGGACAGCAACGATCTTGAAAAGGAACGCGGCATCACCATTCTGGCCAAGAGTCTTTCCATCCACCACGGCCAGTACAAGATCAATATCGTCGATACCCCCGGCCATGCCGATTTCGGTGGCGAGGTGGAGCGCGTACTCAAGATGGTCGATTCCGTCCTGCTGCTGGTGGATGCCCTGGACGGTCCCATGCCCCAGACCCGTTTCGTTTTGAAGAAGTCCCTCGACCTGGGTCTCAAGCCGATCGTGGTCATCAACAAGATCGACCGCCCAGGCAGCCGCCCCGACGAAGTCCTCAACATGGTCTTCGACCTGTTCTGCGAGCTGAATGCCTCCGACGACCAGCTGGATTTTCCGGTAGTCTACACCAGCGCTAAGCTGGGCTATGCCAAGCTGGACATTACCGTTGAATCCACCAACCTGGAACCACTCTTTGCGGTGATTGAATCCAACGTCCGCCCCCCCAAAGGTGATATTAATGCCCCCTTCCAGATGCTGATCGCCAACATCGATTACAACGATTATATTGGCCGCATGGCAACCGGCCGTATCTTCAACGGCAAGGTCCGGGCCGGTGAAACCGTCGCCATGATCAAGGCCGACGGCTCGGTGACCAAGAGCCGCATCACCAAGCTGCTCGGCTATGAAGGGCTCAAACAGGTCGATATCGAAGAAGCCGGTACCGGCGATATCGTCACCGTGGCCGGTTTCGAAGACGTCAGCATCGGCGAGACCCTGGCATCGGCCGAGACCCCCATCGCGGTTCCCTATGTCTCCATCGATGAACCGACCCTCTCGATGAACTTCATCGTCAACACCTCTCCCTTTGCCGGACGTGAAGGGAAGTGGGTCACCTCGCGCAACATCCGCGAACGCCTTACAAAAGAGCTGCGAACAAACGTATCCCTGCGGGTCGAGGATACCGATTCGCCGGATACCTTCAAGGTCTCGGGGCGTGGCGAACTGCACCTCTCGATTCTGATCGAGAACATGCGGCGCGAGGGTTTCGAACTGGCCGTTTCCAAACCGGAAGTCATCATCCGTATAAAAGACGGTGTCAAGACCGAGCCGATGGAATATCTGGTGGTGGACGTCGCCTCCGAGTTTCAAGGCGCAATTATCGAGAAGATGGGTCCCCGCAAGGGCGAAATGGTGGCCATGGCACCCATGGGCGAGATGGTCCGTCTGGAGTTCATCATCCCGGCCCGCGGCCTGATCGGGCTGCGCGGCGAGGTGCTGACCGACACCCGCGGCACGGCGGTCATGACCCATACCTTCCACGAATACGCCCCCTACAAGGGTGAAATCCCCAGCCGCAAGAACGGCGTACTGATGGCCATGGAGCATGGCGAGACCACAGCCTACTCGCTGGATGCCCTCCAGCCGCGCGGCAGCCTCTTCATCGGGGCCGGCGTCGAGGTCTACGGCGGCATGATCATCGGCCAGCACAATAAGGACAACGATCTGGATGTCAATCCCTGCAAGGGTAAGAAGCTGACCAACGTGCGCGCCTCGGGCACGGACGATGCCATCAAGCTGACTCCGCCACGCCTCCTGACCCTGGAACAGGCCCTGGAGTTCATCGATGACGACGAACTGGTGGAAGTCACACCGCTCTCGATCCGCCTGCGCAAGAAGGAACTGGATCCGACCAGACGCAAGCGCGCTGCCAAGTGACAACCTGATCCTTACAGACACCAGAACAGAAAGAGCCCCCGGCGAACGCCGGGGGCTCTTTCTGTTCTTACGGAAAATATTATCTCAGAACGACAGACTGGCCGTCAGACTGATACCGTTGATGGCTGCATTGCGCTCAGCTTGGGGATTCTGCGGATGTTCCGATGCCTTGAACTGATCTGTCGGTGAATTATACGCAACAATGAAGCGTGCACAACCGCACTGAATCAGCAGATCACCACCTTCATCCAGCTTCAGTTGTATTTTCTGCTTATTAGTGTGGTGGCTGCCCGCCGGTTTCGGCGTTTCGGCGGGACGGGGCAGGTAGAGCGCTTCCGCCCGGACGGACGGGGCCGATGCAACCATGAACAGGGAAACGACTATGGGGTATACAGCAGAGTACTTCAGGTTCTTCAGCAGCCGGGCGCTCATAATCTCTCCCCCTTTTCAGGTGCGTCGCGCATCACTGCGCAACGAAGCGGCGACAAAAAAAAACGGGTCACCATATCGTTGAGATATTTCGGCGACCCGGCTGTCTCGGGGGAGACCCTTGGGCTTTCCGTCCCATCCTCACGGATGGTTTAGTATTATCGTGTGTCTCGTTATTTAGCGGTACATTTTTAATAGCATTTTTCATGCCTGATTATTGCCACCCGTAACTAGCTAAGATTATGTGCTTTTGTTTTTTGCGTAAATCTAGCGACGCAAACTTTGTGCGTTATTTGACTAAAATTCGTCACGAGGTGCGGGGATGTCGCGTACGTTTCGTCATCATGCTGAGCAACACGACCCTGAACAGCATAAAATGGACGATGCCGGCGCAGAGGAAGTAATCAGGTGATTTTTGGCAGGTTGGATGCTATAGTTCTGCCCGGAATGGTTCACAATTACACAGCGGAGTACTTCAAATGGCACAGCAGAAGATCTACCTGGTAGGTGCCGGCATGGCCGGCTGGGAGGGTTTCAGCTCCAAGGCGCTGGAGATCATCGGTAAAGCCGAGGTGCTGATCGGCCATCAGCGGCACCTGGCCATCTTTCCCGACTTCCGCGGCCAGAAAACCGAACTGGGCCCGCTGCCGGAACTCCTCGATTTTCTCCAGAAGACAGACAAGCGCGTTGCAATTCTCTCTTCGGGAGATCCTACCTTTTTCGGCATTTCCCGTTTCCTGCTGCGCAACCTGCCTAAGGAGCGCATCGAGATATTCACCAACGTCACCAGCATGCAATACGCCTTTTCCCGCATCAAGGAACCCTGGGATGACGCCATCTTCGTATCTGTCCATGGTCGCGGGATGCATGCGGCGGTGGATAAGATTGTTGCCGCCGAGAAGGCCTGCGTCCTGACCGATAAGGTCAATACACCGGCGGCCATTGCCCGTGAGCTTATCGACCGTGGCGCCGAAGGGTACGAGGCCTGGTTGTGCGAAGACCTGGGGCTGCCCACGGAAAAGTTCACCCGCTGCGACCTGCGCGGCCTGCTGGAGCTGACGCCCTCCGACCTGAACATCCTGATCCTGATCCGGACCTACGAGCCAAATCTGGTTCAGTATCCTTTGATCGGCATTGACGACGATGAGTTCCAGACCACCAAGAAGCTGATTACCAAGCAGGAAGTGCGGGCCGTCACCCTCTCCAAGCTGCAGTTGCAGGATGATCTGACCATGTGGGATATCGGCGCCGGCAGCTGTTCCGTCTCGATCGAGGCCTCCAATCTGATGCCCAACGGCCGCATCTTTGCCGTGGAAAGAAATCCGCAGTGTGTCGGTTTTATCCGCGAAAACCTGAAGAAGTTCTGCACCCGCAATGTGAAGCTGATCGAGGCCTTTGCACCGGAGGGCTTGGAGGATCTTCCCGATCCTGACCGGGTCTTCATCGGGGGCGCGGGCGGGCAGTTGGAAGAGATCATCGACGCCGTGGACAAGCGCCTCAAGGCCGACGGGATGATCGTGCTGAATGCGGTGACGCTGGACACCCTCACCAAGGCGGTTGAGTTTCTGGAGGACCACGGCTACACCGTGGAGGCAACCTGCGTCAATATTGCCAAGACCCGCCGCTTGACCGAATACAAGATGTTCGAGGCTCAGAACCCGGTCTATATCATTGCCGCCTGGAAAGGGAACGAGTAGTGGCAACGCTCTATGCGGTCGGGGTCGGTCCCGGCGATCCGGAACTCCTGACCAGAAAGGCCGAGCGCGTGCTGCGCCAGGCGGATGTCGTCCTGGCTCCGGCATCCAACCCGGGCGAAGCCAGTGTGGCGCTGGAAACAATTCGTGAATTCCTGGATGAAGGGCGCCAGGAGATCATCATCCACCAGTTCCCGATGACCTCCGACCGGTCGAGGCTGCTTCCGGCCTGGCAGGAAGCAGCGGCGCTGATCGCCGAGAAGGTTCTGGCCGGCAGGGATGTCGCCTTTGTCACCATCGGTGACCCGCTGCTCTATTCGACCTTCATCTACCTGCTGCGCATCTTCCGCGAGTCCTATCCGCAGATGGCCGTGGAGATCATCCCCGGTATCTCCAGCATCAATACTGCTGCTGCCGTGGCCTGTGTCCCGTTGGCCGAGGCGGACGAGCGGATCGCCATCATCCCTGCCACGGCCGGCCTGGAGAAGGTCATAGAGGCGCTGGCCAGCTACGATACGGTGGTTTTGCTGAAGGTCAAGCCGCTCTTTGGAGAGATCCTTGAGGTGCTCAGGCAGATGGGCAGACAAGGGAGTACGGTGTTTGTGGAACGGGTCGGCTCTTCCCGGCAGAAGGTGCTGACCGGTCTGGCCGAGATGGCCGCTCATTCACCGGACTATCTGTCGCTGATGATCATAAAACGGGCAGAGGTCCACACGTAACGCCAATCCCACTATTGCGGCATGAAACGCGCCAGCGCCCTTCCGGAGAATTCCGGAAGGGCGCTGGTCTTTTGTCAATGGAAACACGTATCGTCAGAGGGTGCTGCCCTGGGCGGGAACTATTTCATCCGTGGGCGCCGGCGGCTGTTCCAGCACGGGAACCCGTGTGACCTCCGGCACGCTCACAGCCGGGGGGGTGCTACTGGCGGGTGCCGGTGCCACGGCGGGTGACGCGGGAGACTGCTCAACAGGTTGCGGCGTCTTGGGCGGCTCGCTGACGGAGACGGTCGGCTTCTTTCCCTTGTCATGATCGTACTTCAACAGTGAAATCATATCATCGAACTGTTTTCCGTACACCACCGGTTCCTGGGTTTCCCGCAGCAGTACATCCTTGCGTTTCTGCTCCAAAATGCGCCTGATCCCCTCAAGGGTCTTGAATTTAACCTGTGTACCGGTGGCCAGGTTGGCTTCTGCTTCGTTGAAATCGGGGTATTCCAGGTTGATCAGCGGGTCGTAACTCAGGAGGCGCTGACGGAAGTTCGGGTATTCCCAGAGGATGGAGCCATTGGCATCCAGGATCTGGGCGGTCATGATCAGGTAGTTGAAGTCCGTGGTCATCGATTTCATCTGCCCGATGGACGTTACCGTATCCGGCTTGGTCAGGCCGCTGACTACGATAAACATGACGGCGTCCAGGTTGTTCTTCTGGATATAATTCCGCAGTTCGTCTGTCTTCCAGAAATATTTGTTGTAGAAGATCGCAGCGTCATTACGCTTTTCACGTCGGGCAAAGAGCTTGCCAAAGATGGCCTGGGGATCGCCATCCAGCAGCAGAGCCGATTTGAAATTATCGGTTGCCTTGAGCTTGCGGACAAACTGCTGCTCGTACTTGCGATTTGTTTCCGCCAGCAGCGCGACCAGCAGATCTTTCTGCGGGTAGTTGAAGTCTGAGTCCGCATCCACAATGATGGGAGCGATACCAAGCACCCGGACTTTTTCGGCAAAATTCTCGGTGGGAATATTAAAGTGGTTCTGTGAGCAGCCCGTGACTACGGCGGTAAGCAGCACACACAGCAGAAGTCTTTTCATGTAGCCCCCTTGCGGACGGCATGGAATGCCGTTTTTGATTCCTTCTTATAGCAGATGCCGGCCCTGTTTTCCAGACAATTTGCGGGCTGCGGGGCTGGCCTGGGCCGCATATTATGGAGGCATATTTGATTGACAACAGATACGTTCTTTCGTATCCTTGCTGCATAAAACCTGCTTATCGAGAGTGGTGGAGGGAAAGGCCCTGCGAAACCACAGCAACCGGCCAATGAGGCGTCAGGTGCTAATTCCTGCCGAAAGGCAAAGATGAGAGGTGCGCTGCGACCTGTGTTGTTTCAGCCCCTTCTCTGTTTGTGCGAAGGGGCTTTTTTGATGTCAGTCGGCATTGTCACGGAACAATCCAAAACCTTCGACGCCGGTATCCGGCTGGACAGCGGACGAATCCTCGCACCAATCACCCTCGTCTATGAAACCTACGGGACTCTCGACACGGACGCATCCAACGCCATCCTGGTAGAACACGCCTGGACCGGGAATGCCCACCTGGCGGGGAAATTGGACCCTGATGACCCCAAACCGGGCTGGTGGGATGCCATCGTCGGTCCGGGCAAACTCCTCGACACAGACCGCTATTTCGTCATCTGCGCCAATGTGATCGGCTCCTGCTACGGCTCGACCGGGCCGGCCTCCATCAACCCGAAAACCGGCAAGCGCTATAACCTGACCTTCCCGGTCGTTACCGTGCGGGATATGGTCCGGGCCCAGAAGCTGCTGATCGACTCGCTCGGTATCAAGCGCCTGTTGTGCGTGATGGGCGGCAGCATGGGCGGCATGCAGGCCCTGGAGTGGGCCACCCAGCACCCGGAATCGATTGCCTCGGCAATCGTGCTGGCCCCCACCCCGCCCCCCTCTCCACAGGCGATTGCCCTGAACGCCGTGGCCCGCTGGGCGATCTTCAACGACCCCACCTGGCGCAAGGGCGAATACAAGCACAATCCCAAGGATGGCCTGGCACTGGCTCGCGGTATCGGTCACATCACCTTCTTATCCGATGAGTCCATGAACGCCAAGTTCGGCCGGCGATTTTCCGCCAAGGATGGCCTGTTCGATTTTTTCGGGCAGTTCGAGGTGGAGCGCTACCTGAACTACAATGGTTACAGCTTCGTTGACCGCTTTGATGCCAACTCCTTCCTGTATCTGGCCAAGGCGCTGGACCTGTATGACGTTGCCTGGGGCTGCGAATCCATGGCGGAGGCATTCAGTCCGGTAACGGCCCCGATTCAGTTTTACGCATTCAGCTCGGATTGGCTCTACCCCCCCTACCAGACCGAAGAGATGGTTACCTGCCTGAAAGGATTGGGCAAGGTCACCGAGTATCACCTGATCGAATCGGCCTACGGCCATGACGCCTTCCTGCTGGAACACGAAACCTTTGCCCCCCTGGTACGGGATTTTCTGGCCCGGTTGCATCATTGACGATGTCCCCTGTTCTGGATGACCTGAAATCCGATCCGTTATGGCGCCGGTTGCGCCACGGGGTCGGCAAGGCCATCGGCGATTTCGGGATGATCGCTGACGGTGACCGTATCGCCGTGGCCGTGTCGGGAGGCAAAGACTCCTACACCCTGCTGCTGATACTCGAAGAGTTGCGGCGACGGGCGCCCGTATCATTCGAACTGGTTGCCATCAACATCGATTCAGGATATCCCGGTTATCAGACCGGTGTCATCGAGGGCTTTCTGCGGGATAACGGTTTCAGCTACCGCATGGTGCCCACCGAGCATTACGCCATCATTCAGGAGAAACGCCGCCCCGGCTCTTCCTACTGTTCCATCTGTGCCCGACTCAAACGAGGGGCGCTGTATGAGACCGCCCAGCAACTGGGATGCAACAAGCTGGCTCTGGGCCATCATCAGGACGACTTTATCGAGACCCTGCTGCTGAACCAGTTCTTTGTCGGCTCCCTGAAGGCCATGTCGCCCTCCATGCTGGCAGACAACGGCGTCATCACCGTCATCCGGCCGCTGGTATATGTGCTGGAGCAGGACATCATCGATTTTTCACGACAAGCGCACCTGCCGGTGGTCTGCTGCCGTTGTCCGGTCTGCGGCAGCGCCGACCTGCAGCGCAAGCGGATGAAACGCCTGCTCAGCGAGCTGCAGAAGGATATACCGCACGTAAAAAACAGCCTGCTCAAGGCGCTATCAAATGTGCATCCCCGCCATCTTCTCGATGGGCGGCTTCAGGTTCCGCCCCCGCTGGACGCAGCGGTCGGCAATCCTGACGTCACGCCGGGGAATACAGACTGACAGATCCTTCCGGAGATCCTCCAAGGCCACATATCCTCCGTACACAACGACTATCAACCCCATCAGCACAATCGGTTCCATGTGATACCCCCTGTTCTTTACAGAAAAGGTAGCACATGGTCGTGACATAATACGTCATACTTGAATTCCGGGAGAGTCGAGGCGTTGGCGGAATGGGTTACCGGGTACTGCAGGGCGTTAATTAGAGACAAGGTGGAAGCGTTGTCGCGGGAATTACAACATGGCGTCGATGGTATCGAAATCGATGTACTGCTCGGCCATGGAGTTAATCAGATCGATCTTTTCCTGATCCTCGGGTCCGATCTTGGAGACGTGTTCACGCAGGAGCGAGAAAACGACCGACGAGGTTTCCTCTATCCGTATGTAGGGTATCCGGCTGTCTTCCAGAATCTGCTTGGTGATGTTGGACATCGGGGCGTGACCACTGATGATCAGACCGGTCAGGCGCTTTTTGAAGTCGGGAATATGGTGCAGCGACGATGCCGTCACGATCAGTTCATCCCGGGAACTGGTGACGATGAGCAGCGTTGAATCTTCCAGGTGATCGATAACGCGCTGCGAGGACGATGCGCCAAGCTGGATCGTATGGCAGATGCGGCTGCGTTCGGACGGGTCGCCCATCAGCGGCAGCTTCAGCAATTCAGCCACATGCTGCAGGGTCGGGTCGGCCAGAATTGGCGAAAAATCGAATGCGCTTGTTACGAGGATCTTCCTGTCGGCAAAGCCCTTGCGGATGTACGCCAGTGATCGTTCCCGCTTTTCAGGCACCAGCTTGTTGACCATGATCATGCGTACATCGGCATTGGCTTCCTTGTACAAGGCCAGATTGAGCCCCACGGCATCAATGACATTGCCGATACCGCCGCCGGTCACCATCAGTACCGGTGCACCCGTCAGGGAGGCCGTACAGGCATTGTTCATTCCGACAACCGAACCCACGCCACCATGGCCGGCGCCCTCGATGATCAGGAAATCATTCTTTTTTTCAAGCTGTTCGATTGCCTTGAGTATGACATCGCGCGGATAATCAGGGGAGATTTCTCCATCCAGGAACCGGCGGGTCAGGCCGGGGACAAGGGTCATTGGGGACATGAGATGCGCATCCTCATCGAGGTTGTACACCTTCGCCATCATGGCCGCGTCCATATCCATGGTCAGACCCCGGTATACAATGCACTTGGGTCCGATCGGCTTGATGAAGCCGACTCGGGCATATCTCTTGCGGGCCAGATGCATCAGCGACAGGCTGATTGTGGTCTTGCCGCAGTTTTGTCCGGTCGCGCCGATGAAGATTTTCTTGCACATATCCGTTTGTATCCCTGTTATATGACCATGCCGTCTAGCCGGTTGGATTCTCAATGTAACTGTTAAAGGGGTCTTCTCCTGAATGAAAACGGAGGAAGCGCACCCCCATGCCGCTCTTTTTGACAAGGTGAAAAAGGTTTTGCGGAACCTTTTTGGCCCACATGACGCGGGCCTCAAGCTCCACCTTCTCGGTTGCTATCTCGAATGTGATTTTGATCCTGGTGTTGGGATTGCATATATTCGGTGTCTTGATGAACATGCCGGTGCGGGAAACATCCTCGGTAAAGGCCACCCTGTTCGTCTCTTCAATACCAAAGCGCACCGTGAGACGTTTTTTCAGGCGCGGATCTTCCCGTTTGTCAGAGCCCATCGAATGTTCTCCCCCTGCAAGCCAGACTCGGATGCCGAACGTTGGATATATACCATAATTGATGACAAGTGGTAGCGTTTTGGCAAAATGTACGGGTTTTGAGTGAATTAAATCCGGCGGCAAGGTGAACGGATCGGTTTTGACGATACCATCGGCCACGACCATCGGATCTACCCGTTTGTCTCAGCGGACGAATCGGGCTAAGATCCGGGGGACTGTGATCCGCGGCTGTTTCATTGCGGCGAGGCGGTGAAATCATGACGAGGGAGTGAATATGAGAAGGATTGTGTGTGCAGTAAGTGTGATCTGTGGACTGGTGGCGGGAAGCGCCTGGGGAGCCGGCCAACGGGCGGGCATCGTTACCCTGGAAGTGGACCTGACCGCGCAGGCGGCGGGCAAGGAAGCCAGGCTGTGGATACCCTATCCGGTCAGCGATCGCAACCAGGAGCTGAGTGACATAAGGGTTACGGGTGACTATGCTGCGTCCGGGGTCTATACCGACCTGACCCATGGCACGCCGATGCTGTATGCCGAGTGGACCAAGGCGGCCGCAAGCAGGAAACTGGTCTTCTCTTTCCGGGTGAAACGCAAGGAGATCGCCCAGCGGGACCTGCCGTCCAAAGAGCCGAATTGGAACCCCGGCGATTATGCCGAGTACCTGCGGCCGACCAGCCTCGGGCCGCTTGACGGCGATGTGAAGGCCTTGGCGGACAAGATCACCATGGCAAAATTGACCAATCTGGAGAAAGCCCGGGCCATTTACGACTGGAGCGTGGAGAACATGTATCGTGACCCCGGCACCAAGGGGTGCGGACGGGGCGACGTCTGTCTGCTGCTGAAGAAGCCGGGCGGGAAATGCACGGATATCTCGTCGGTCTTCATTGCGCTCTGTCGCGCGGCCGGTGTGCCGGCCCGCGAGGTATTCAGCATCCGGCTCGGCAAGAAGCCGCAAGAGGATATCACCACCTACCAGCATTGCTGGGCGGAGTTCTTTGTCCCGGGTTACGGCTGGGTGACCGCCGATCCGGCGGATGTGCGCAAGGCGATGCTGGTGGAAAAGCTGGGGTTGGACAACCCGAAGACCGGGGAGTATCGAGCCTACTTCTGGGGAGGGATTGACGCGTATCGGGTTGTGCTGGCCAGGGGCCGCGACCTGCGCCTCAATCCGCCACAGGCAGGGGCGCCGCTGAACACCTTCGGATACCCCTATGCCGAGGTCGGCGGGAAGGCACTCGATTTCTACGACCCCAAGGGCTTCAGCTATCGCTACACCTTTACGGAAACGTGATCGGAGTCTGTCCGGCAACCTGTCTCAAGCCTGTCGAAAACGGCGGCACAAGGCAGGTTGCCGGTATTCCCCGAGAACTTACTGAAATTGCTTATTTCTTGTCCATCATTTTGATGATGTCGTCGGTGACATCCTGGGCATCAACACCGCTGCCCAGATAGAGCAGCTCCCTCTTGATAACCACGATGGCAAGCCCTTTGGCTTTGCCGAGTTCGGCACTGGCCCGCTCGATGGCCTTGAAGAGCTTGTCGGCGAACTCTTCCTGTTTGGCCTGGAGTTCCTTTTCGGATTTCAAGCCGAATTTCTGGAACTCGTCGACCTTCTTCTGAAACTCCTTGGCCTTGGCTGCCCGTTGCGGAGGGGTGAGTGTTTTAAACTTGGCCTCGATGGCCGCCTGCTGTTTCTCCAGTTGTTTCCGCTTGGCCTCGATCTGACCCTGCAGCTTGTTCTTCAAGTCGAGCATTTCCGCCTGGCCGGCTTTTCCCATCTCCGATTCGGCAGCGACCCGGGCGATATCCACGTGTCCCAGACGCACGCCTTGCTTTACAGTGGCTGCCTCGGCCGGTTTTTGAGCCGACGTGGGGGCAGGCTGAGACGCGACCGGCTGCGGGGTTAGCGCTGGGGCTTGTTTGTCGGAAACGGCTTCCGCCGCAAAAGCCGAGGCTGAAAGTGAACAGATCAGCAGGGCATGCAGGATCGATCTAACGGTTTGTTTCATGAATAATAACCTCGTTGTCCGGTGGTTGTTGCCGGTTGATATGAATGCGGAAAACAGGATAGATGGTTTCAAACCTCGAAACAAGCCTTCTTTTTGTTGTCTGGTCCAAGAGCAGGTGTTTGGTCAACTGAAATTTTTTAAGTAAAAAATAAAACAGCTTGACTTTATCCAAACGTTTTTTCTACACTGATCAATAATTTTAAAGGCTGTGAAGAGGAGTAGTAGTCGTTGCGGGCTTTCCAGAGAGCCGGTGGGTGGTGCGAACCGGTAAGCACGGATGATGAACTCGCCTTGGAGCCGTTCCGGTGAACAGAGTAGCCGGAGCCGTTCTCCCGCGTCAAGGGTGCAATAAGGCCTGACAGAAGCTGTCAGGTAAAAAGGGTGGTACCGCGAACGCTTTCATGCCTTCGCCCCTGTTTGGGGCGGAGGCATTTTTATTTTTAGCAAGTTAGAAGTTATGTTCCGGCAGAAAATAACTTCGTTAACGCACTTATCCTGTTTATCAGGGTCAGGACCACAGCACGAAAGGAGTGCAAAGGACATGGCAAAGACACCGGCAAAGAAGCAGAAACAGGACGACAAGCAGATCATCAGGATTTTTGACACCACCCTGCGTGATGGTGAGCAGGCCCCCGGCAACAGCATGAACATCGAGGAGAAGCTGCGCATCGCCAAACAGCTGCAGAAGCTGAACGTGGATGTGATCGAGGCCGGCTTTCCGATCGCCTCGGACGGCGACTTCGAGGCGGTCAAACTGGTGGCGCAAACCATCAAGGGTCCGCAGATCGCCGGCCTGTGCCGCTCCAGCGAAAAGGACATCGACCGGGCCTGGGAGGCGCTGAAATACGCCGGTGAAAAGGGGCGTATCCACACCTTTATCGCCACCTCCGACATCCATATGAAATACAAGCTGCAGATGGAACCGGCCAAGGTGCTGGCCTCGGCGGTCAAGGCGGTCAAACGGGCCGCCTCCTACACCCCCAATGTGGAGTTTTCCTGCGAGGATGCCGTCCGCACCCGCCTGCCGTTCCTGGCTGAGGTGGTCGAGGCGGTCATCGCCGCCGGCGCGACCACGGTCAATATCCCGGACACGGTCGGCTACACGATCCCCTTCGAGTACTTCAACATCATCAAGTACCTGAAGGACAACGTCCCCAATATCGACAAGGCCATCATCTCGGTGCACTGCCACAACGACCTGGGGCTGTCCGTGGCCAACTCCATCGCCGCCATCCAGGCCGGCGCGCGCCAGGTTGAGTGCACCATCAACGGCATCGGCGAGCGGGCCGGCAACTGTTCCCTGGAAGAGTTCGTCATGATCCTCAAGACCCGCGGCGACATCCTGCCCTACTACACCAACGTCGCCACGGAACAACTGACCCCCTCCAGCCGCCTGCTTTCCACCATCACCGGCATCGGGGTGCAGCCCAACAAATCCGTGGTGGGCGCCAACGCCTTTGCCCACGAGGCCGGTATCCACCAGCACGGCATGCTGATGGACAAATCCACCTATGAGATCATGACCCCCGAGTCGGTGGGACTGACCGCCAGCGCCCTGGTGCTGGGCAAGCACTCCGGCCGGCACGCCTTCAAGAAACGTCTGGAGGAGCTGGGCTATGACCTGGATGACGAAAAGATCAACCGGGCCTTCGATCGCTTCAAGACCCTGGCCGACCTGAAGAAGGAGGTCTTCGACGAAGACCTGGATGCGATCGTGGCCGATGAATCCCGCGAGGACGAGAAGTTCAAACTGGGACACATCACCGTGACCTGCGGTTCGTTTGCCGTGGCCACTGCCACCGTGCAGCTGGAGATCGACGGCACGCCGGTCCGCACCGCCGAACTGGGCGATGGTCCGGTCGACGCCACCCTCAAGGCCATCAAGAAACTGACCAAGACCAAGGCCAAACTGATGCAGTACAATGTCGGCTCGATCACCGGCGGTACCGATGCCATGGGCGAGGTGACCGTGCGCGTGGCCGAGGGTAACCACGTCGTCGTCGGCAAGGGCTCTTCCACCGACATCATCGAGGCGTCGGCCAAGGCCTACGTCCACGCCCTCAACCGCCTCAACTACAAGCAGAAGCGGCTAAGCGAGGGCGTATAGTCCCCCGCAGCCTGTTGTCATACCGAAAAAAGCCTTGGCATCCGCGGCAAGTTAACTACAGCGCCCGGATGCCATTTTCGTAGCGCCCCCATGGGCCGCGAAACCCTTGCTATTCGTTGTGCCGGCAGATAGAGTTAATCAGTACGTCGTAACGGAATGTGAGTCGAGATGAACGAACAAAAGAACAAACCCGAACTCCTGGCCCCGGCCGGTTCACTGGAATCATTCTTTGCCGCCATGGAAAAAGGGGCCGACGCGGTTTATGCCGGCCTGCGGGATTTCTCCGCCCGGGCCCGCGCCAAAAACCTCACCCTGGCCCAGATGGAGCGGATGCTGGGGTATGCCCACGCCCATGACCGCAAGATCTATATCACCCTCAACACCCTGGTCAAGGAGCACGAACTGCCGCAGCTGGTGGATACACTGGCAAGTCTGGAGGCAATGCGGGTAGATGGCGTTATCGTGCAGGACCTGGCCGTGGCCCGCCTGGTCCGCAACCACTTCCCCGCCATCCCCCTGCACGCCTCGACCCAGATGACGATCCACAATACGGCCGGGGTCCGGATGCTGGCAGAGCTCGGTTTTCAGCGGGCCGTTCTGGCACGCGAGCTGGCCCTTGATGAGATCGCCGCGATCGCCGCGGCCACGCCGGTGGAGATCGAGACCTTTGTCCATGGGGCGCTCTGTTTCTCCATCTCCGGCCAGTGTTTCTTCTCCTCCTACCTGGGCGGTCACAGCGGCAACCGCGGGCGCTGCGCCCAGCCCTGCCGCCGATTGTACGACCATCGCGGCAAGCAGGGGCACTACTTTTCGACCAGCGACCTCTCGGCCATCGACCTGCTGCCCGACCTGGTCCGCGCCGGGGTGAAATCACTCAAGATCGAAGGGCGCATGAAGTCGGCTGAATACGTGGCCAGCGTGGTGGAGGCCTACCGGCTGGTGCTGGACGCACCGGAACGCAGCCGCAAAGAGGCCTTGACGGCTGCCAAGGAGATCCTGAAATACTCCTTCGGCCGCACACCGACCAAGGGTTTCCTGGCCTCCCAGCAACCCGATGACATCGCCAACCCCTGGCAGAAGGGGGGCACCGGACGCTATGTCGGCCAGATCAAGGGCATCAAGGGCAAGCGCCTGACCTTCGACACCCGCGATCCCCTCTGCGTGGGAGACCGCCTGCGGGCGCAGCCCAAAACCGACATGGCCGGCCAGGCCTGGACGGTGCGCGAGATCTACGTCAACAGCCGGAAGACCATGGAGGCCAGGGCCGGCAGCACGGTGGAGGTGGAGACCCCCTTTTGCTTCGAGGTGGGCGATTCCATCTACAAGGTCTCGTCAAAGGAGGCCTTCACCCTCAGCGAGAACTCCTGCCTGCGCAGACTGGAGTCTATCGAGGGAGCTGGCAAGCAGCCCTGCCGGCTGCAGGTACGGATGGACAACAACACACTCTTGATCACCGCCGATGTGGCCGGTTCCCGACACGAATTCAGCTACCCGCTGGGCGAGCTGGAGGCCTCCCGCAGCAGCGACATGGCGGGTGTCCTGGCTAGCCAGTTTGCCAAGACCGGTGGTACGCCCTTCAGGCTGGAAGCACTGGAGGCCCCAGATTTCCCCGCTGTCATGATTCCTTCGGCTGTTTTCAAGGAGCTGCGCCGCCAGTTCTATCGTTATCTGGATGAATCCGTGACAAAGGTGGCCCGCGAACGGACCGCGGCGGCCCGCGGCAGTGCGCTCCGCGATGTGCAGTCCATACAGTCCGCCGCCGCCCGCCCCGCCGCCAGAGAGCGCCTGGCCGTGGTCATGGATCTCCCCCGCGACTGGCGTTTCCCCCTCCAGCAGGGTGCCGACATCACCATACTGCCGCTCTCCAAGGCCGCCATCCACCAGATCCCTTCCGTCGTGCCCCGCATGCGCGACATGGAAAGGCAGATCATCTGGCAGCTGCCCTTCATGATCTTCGACCGCGACATTCCGCTCTACCGCGATACGATCCGCCAGTTGCACGGGGCCGGCTTCCGGCACTTCGAGGCGGCCAATCTGTCGCATTTTGGCCTGCTGCGCGGACTGGACGGTCTGCACATCTCGGCCTGGCATCGCTGCTTTTCACTGAACTCGCAGGCCCTGGCCGCCTGGCGGGAGTTGGGGGTCGAAACCGCCACGCTCTACATCGAGGATGACGCCGCGAACCTGTCGGCACTGCTGGCCGCGGATATCGACATCGAACGGCGGGTGATCGTCTACGCCCCCCTGCCGGTCATGACCACCAAGATCCGCATCAAGGATGTCCACAGCAACATTCCTCTTCACTCGGACCGGGGAGAGGCGTATAGTGTCACGACCCGGGACGGCCTGCAGACCATCACGGCCGCGACCCCCCTCTCCCTGACCGCCCGGCACAACGAGTTGCGCGGCAAGGGGTGCGGGTCATTCCTGATCGACCTGCGCCAGGCGCCGCGGGAGACGTGGAGTGAGATTATCGGGGCCTTCAAGACCGGGCGGCCGCTTCCCGGCACAACGGAGTTCAACTACGCCACGGAACTGGTCTGATGAGGCTGCTGCTTGCCATCTGCGCCCTGGTTCTGCTTGCGGCAGCGGATAGTCATGCCGCCCACACAATCGAAGGGATCGTGCGGGCCGTCTACGATGGCGACACGATCCTGCTGGTGACCCGCGAATCAGGCCGGCTGAAGACCCGTCTGTACGGCATCGACGCCCCGGAAACCGCCAAGCCCGACCAGCCGGGACAACCGTTCGGCCAGGCCTCCAGGAGGATGCTCCAGGCCAAGATAATGGGGAAAAGGGTCTCCGCCGAGGTCGTCGATATCGACCAGTACCAGCGGGCGGTGGCGGTCATCCGCTACGCCGGCCGCGACATCAACCGCGAGATGGTGGCCGAAGGGATGGCCTGGGCCTATCGCCAGTATCTGCAGGGGCCGTACGCCTCGGAATACCTGCAGGCCGAGGATCGTGCCCGCGCCCGGCGGGCCGGATTGTGGCGCGACAGCAACCCCCTCCCGCCCTGGGAGTTTCGTAGTGCACTGAAAAACGGCACGCGAAACATCGGACGTCAGCGCTGACAGGCCGCAAACGGCTGCAGGATTGCAAATTACCTTTGGGCGGGTTATAACTTAGGACTTCGGCAGGGAATCATCCGTTTTTTTCACGACGTTAATTCACAAGGTCCCATGACACGATCGATCAGCATTGTAAACATCATCCTGGGGATTGTTGCGGTAGCACTTCTGGCGAATATTGTCGCCAACGGCCTTTCCCGAAACATTGACCTGGCCCTGCTTCCCAAAAAAGGCAGGACCATTGCCAACCAGCCACCCCTCCCCCCGAAAACGGCGGATCTGGCCTACTACTCCCCGATACTCGTCAACGGATTGTTCGGAAAACCCGCGCAGGGACAACTTACACCCATTGTGAACACCCCGGCAACGGCTCAGGCCGCTCCGCTCACGGCGCCGACCGAGCTGCTGCTGCTGGGAACCGCCACCGGGTCGTTTCGCGAGACGTTTGCCCTGATACGCAACAATGCCAAGCAGGAGGAACGGGTCTTCCGCCTGGGAGATATGGTCTTTGATGCCGGTCGTCTGGTCCAGGTGACCCGTGACAAGGCCTTTATCGTGGTGAATGGGAAAAAGGTCGAGCTGTTGACCCCCATGTCGCCGCCGGCGGGCAGCGCGCCGTCGCAGCAGCCCGAGGCGCAGGCAACGACGGGCGTGACAAGTACCGGCGCAGGAAGTTACGTCATCGACCAGCGGGCGCTTAATGCCGCTCTCGACAACATCGGTCAGGCCATGACCGATGCCCGCTTGCTCCCCAGCCAGAAGGACGGCAAGGTGGAGGGTTTTCGGGCATCCGAGGTCAAGCCCAACGGCGTTTTTGCCATGATCGGCATCAAAAACGGCGATGTGCTGCTGCGTCTGAACGACTTTCCGATCGACTCACCCGATAAGGCGCTGCAATCGTTCATCGCCCTGAAAGGGCAGAACCGCCTCAAGCTGGACATGATCCGGGACGGGCACCCGGTAACATTCAACTACGATATACGGTAACATCCTTTCGGCTCCGCTCGGGGAGCGGAGAATGGCACATTGGAGGCACACTTGACACGATACCTGTTGCGCATAGTATGTACCCTGCTCCTGACAGGGGCCCTGTTCACCTCTCCGGCCCTGGCCGCCGGCAAGGGGGTCGTACTCAATTTCAACGAGGTGGATATCTCCACCATGGTGAAATTCATCAGCGACCTGACCGGCAGGAATTTTATCCTGGATGATCGCGTCAAGGGGAAGATCTCGGTCTTCTCCCCCTCCAAGCTCTCCAACGAAGAGGCCTACAACGTATTCGTCTCGGTGCTGGAGCTGAAGGGTTTCCGGGTGGTGCAGACCGGCAAGGTGGGCAAGATCGTCCCCTCGGCCGGCGCCAAGCAGGATGGCTTTTCCCTGCTCCCCTCCGGCCAGCAGGCGCCGATCAACGAGAACTATATCGCCCAGGTCAACAAGCTGGAAAACATCTCGGCCCAGGAAGCGCTGGCCTTTCTGCAGCCGATGATCTCCAAGGATGGCCACATTTCCGCCTTCGGGCCGGGCAACCTGCTCCTGATGGTGGACTCCTCCCTCAATATCCGTAAGCTGCAGGCCATCCTGCAGACCATCGACACCGAGCGCTCCCGTGAAGGGCTTGAGATCATCTATCTGAAATACGCCTCGGCCGAAAGCGCCGCCGCAACCGTCAAACAGTGGCTCTCCGGCAACGAAACCGCCAGGCCGGCCGGCCAGCCGGCGACCGCCGTAAGCGCTACCACGGGATCCGTGCTGGCGGACGTCCGCCTGAACGCCCTGCTGGTTTTCGGCAATGACAACGTCAAGGCGTCGGTGCGGGAACTGGTCGCAAAACTGGATGTGCAGCCACCCGAGGCCAGCAGCAAGGTCAATGTCTATTACCTGGAGAACACCGATGCCACCGAGATGGCCAAGGTGCTGGACGGCGTGGTCAAGGGCATTTCCGCCCAGGCCACTGCAACGGGTCAGCCGGGTGCCGCCGCGCCGCAGACCTCCCCCTTTGAAAGCGGCAAGATCACCATTACCCCCGACAAGGCCTCCAATTCCCTGGTGATCATGGCCTCCCTCAACGATTACAACAATCTGACCCAGGTGATCAAGAAGCTGGACCGCCGCAGCAAGCAGGTCTTTGTGCAGGTGGTGATCGCCGAGGTTTCCCTGGATAAGACCCGGGACCTGGGTGTTCAAACCGGCGCGGTCGCGGCGGGGGTACTCGGCAAGTATCTGCAGGGTGGCGGCCTGTACGACCCCTTCGGCGCCTTCGGCCAGATTCTCGGATCATCATCCGCGAGCAACACCGGATTGGGCATATCGTCGCTGATCGGCAATCAACTGACCAATAACCCCAAGCCGGTGACCGCCGTGGCGCTGCTCCAGGCGCTGGACACCAACGGTCTGGTCAACGTGCTCTCCACCCCCAACATCCTGACCTCCGACAACAAGGAGGCCGAGATCAAGGTCGGCGAGAATGTCCCCTTGGTGGGATCGACCACGCAGAGCACCTTCGGCACGACGCAGGCCGTTGAGCGCAAGGATATCGGCATCAACCTGAAGATCAAGCCCCAGATCAGCGAGGGAAACTACATCCGCCTGGACATCAACCAGGAGATATCCGCGGTGAAAGCCAGCAAGGGACAGGCTATCGACCTGGTCACCACCACCCGCTCGGCCAAGACCAGCATCGTGGTCAAGGATAACGAGACGGTTGTGATCGGCGGCCTGATCCAGGATCAGGAGAACGAGACGATCAGCAAAGTGCCCTTCCTGGGAGATATCCCCGGCCTGGGATGGCTCTTCAAGACCACGAACAAGTCCCGCTCCAAGACCAACCTGATGATCCTTCTCATCCCGCATATCATCAAGGACAACTCCGACTTGGCCAGCATCACCGATAAGCAGCGGGCCTCCTTCGGCGAGTCCTCCAAAGAACTCAAGCCGATGGATGTGCAGAAGGAGATATCGGGGAAATGAGTGACATGCCGCTCCCGGAAGAACTGGAAGCCATTGCCGGCCGATTGGGGATTGCCTGTCAAGCCTCCATCAACACGGGTGAGGTGGATGCCACCCTGCTGGCCAGGGTGCCGCTCAGTTTCGCCCGCGCCAATACGGTCCTGCCCCTGGTCGAGCATGACGGCGCCGTACGGGTGGCCATCGCCGGTCCGGCCGCCCTGCTGGCCCTGGATGAACTGCGCCTGACCTTCGGGAGACCGGTCGAGGCGGTGCTCGTCCCGGCCGCCGCCCTGACGGATGCCATCAACCACGTCTATGCCGGCATGTCCGGAACGGCCCGCGAAGTCCTGCAGGAGCTGGAGGGCGAGGACCTCTCCACCATTGCCACCGAGTTCAGCGACCCCAAGGACCTGCTGGACCTGGGTGATGAGGCGCCGGTCATCCGCCTGCTCAACTCGATCCTGTCCGAGGCGGTCAAGGAGCGCTCCAGCGACATCCACATCGAGCCCTACGAACGCGACCTGCTGGTGCGCTTCCGCATCGACGGTCTGCTCTACGAGAAGCTCTCCCCCCCCAAGATCATCCAGGAAGCCCTGATTTCCCGCGTCAAGATCATGGCCGGCCTGAACATCGCCGAAAAACGTCTGCCCCAGGACGGCCGCATCCGCGTGCGCGTCGCCGGCCGCGACGTGGATATCCGCGTCTCGATCATCCCGACCTTTTACGGCGAACGGGCCGTGCTGCGCCTGCTGGACAAAAAGAAGGGCATTCTCTCCCTGGCAGATATCGGCCTGGGTGAAGAGGGCGTACAGCTCATGGAGCGCATGCTGACCCGCACCAGCGGCATCATCCTGGTGACCGGCCCGACAGGCAGCGGCAAATCCACCACGCTGTATGCATCATTGAACCGGGTCAATTCCAGCGAAAAGAACATCATTACCATCGAGGACCCGATCGAGTACCAGATCAAGGGCATCGGCCAGATCCAGGTCAACCCCAAGATCGAGCTGACCTTTGCCGCCGGCCTGCGTTCTATCCTGCGCCAGGACCCGGACATCATCATGGTCGGCGAGATCCGCGACGCCGAGACGGCCGAGATCGCCATCCAGGCCAGTCTGACCGGGCATCTGGTGCTCTCGACCCTGCACACCAATGACGCGGCCACCGCCGTGACGCGTCTGGTGGACATGGGCATCGAGCCCTTCATGATCGCCTCCTCGCTGTCGGCCGTGCTGGCCCAGCGTCTGGTGCGGGTAATCTGCCCGCACTGCCGCGAAGAGTACAGGCCGGTCGAACAGTACGCCGGCATCAGCCTGCCGGAGCGCTTGTACCGCGGCCGGGGCTGCGAGGCATGTTTCGGCCTGGGGACGCTGGGGCGGACCGCCATCTACGAGATCATGCCGATCGACCAGGAACTCTGCTCGATGATCATCCGCCGGGCGCATGCCGGGGAGATCAAGGAATACGCCGTTTCACGCGGCATGAAAACCCTGCGGGATGATGGCCTGGCCAGGGCGGCGGCCGGCCTCACCACCATCGAAGAGGTGCTGCGCGTGACCCAGGACGACTATGCCGACGTTCCGTTATAAGGCCTACAACGCCAGCGGTGCAACGGTCTCGGGATCCATCGAGGCCGACTCCGAACGTCAGGCCCTGGCCCAGCTCAAAGGCAAGGGCCTGCTGCCCCGCGAGGCACACGAGGAAGGTGCGACAGATACTGCCGCAACTTCTTTTTCGTTTCAGCGCGGCGTCTCCGCCGCCGATCTGTCGCTCTTCACCCGTCGTCTGGCTACGCTGGTGGCATCCTCGGTACCATTGTACGAGGCCATGGGCTCGCTCCACGAGCAGGAAGAGAACGGGGCGCTCAAACGGGTGCTGGCGCGGGTAAGCGCCCGCATCGCCGAGGGGGCCTCCCTGTCGCGGGCCTTCGCGGCCGAACCGCGGGTATTCGGCGAAAGCTACGTCAGCATGGTGGCCGCCGGCGAGGCCAGCGGGGCCCTGGATGCGGTCCTGGACCGTCTGGCCGATTTCCTGGAAGAGCAGGAACAGGTGCGCGGCCGCGTGACCTCGGCCCTGGCCTACCCGATCCTGATGGTGCTGGTGGGGGGCGGCGTGATGCTTTTCCTGCTGACCGCGGTCATTCCCAAGATCGTGGTGATCTTCGAGGACAGCAAGGCCGCCCTGCCGCTGATCACGATCGCCCTGATCAAGCTCTCGCATTTCCTGCGCGGCTGGTGGTGGCTGCCGGCCGGCATGGCCATCGCCAGTGTGCCGCTTTACCGCAAGGCCATGCTGCGCGACAATCTGCGCCTGAAGCGCGACGAACTGCTGCTGAAGCTCCCCCTGGCCGGCGGGATGCTGCAGCGCCTGATCCTGTCGCGCTTCGCCCGCGTCCTGGGCCTGCTGCTCGCCAGCGGTGTGCCGATCATCCGGGCCCTGGAAATAACCTCCGAGGTGCTGGTCAACCGGGTCTACCGCGGCTTTCTGCGGGAGGTCATGGAAGAGGTCGCCCAGGGTGGCAGCCTGTCCGGCAGCCTGCGCAAGAGCCCGCTCTTTCCTCCCCTGCTCGTGCATCTGGCCGGCGTGGGCGAAAAGAGTGGCGCCCTGGAAGCGATGCTGCTCAAGGCCGGCATCGCCTATGAGCGGGAATTCAATTCCCGCCTGACCCGCCTGATGGGTTTGATGGAGCCGCTGCTGGTGCTGGCAATGGGGGTGGCGGTAGGGATTGTCGTCATGGCGGTACTCTTGCCGATCTTCGAGATGAATCAGTTGATCAAGTAACCCTCTTCAAAGGAGACGTCCCTATGGATTTCACAAAGATGCTGCATAAATTCACCGTCGTACCCTCGTTGACCGAAGAACTGTCAGCTCTCCAGCGTATCGCCTACAACCTGTGGTGGTGCTGGGAGCCGGACGCCATCAATCTCTTCCGCCGCCTGGACCCCGACCTGTGGCAAACCACCCGCCACAACCCGGTGGAGATGCTGGGCGTCCTCCAGCAGACCACGCTGGAATCCTTCCGGGCGGATGAAGGATTCATGGCCCACCTGAAGATGGTCGATGAAAAACTCAGCGAATACCTGGACGAGAAGACCTGGTTCCAGAAGAATGCCAACGGCGATTCCAAGCTGAAGGTGGCCTATTTTTCCATGGAGTTCGGCCTGCACGAGTCGATCCCGATCTACTCCGGTGGTCTGGGCATCCTGGCTGGTGACCACCTTAAATCCGCCAGCGACCTGGGTCTGCCGCTGGTGGGTGTCGGCCTGCTGTATCGCCAGGGCTACTTCCGCCAATACCTCAACAACGAGGGTTGGCAGCAGGAGTATTACCCCGAGAACGACTTCTACAACCTGCCGCTGACCCTGGAACGCGATGAGAACGGCGTGCCGCTGGAGATCGAACTGGAGTTCGGCAGCCGCAAGTTCCGGGTGCATATCTGGCGTGTCCAGGTTGGGCGGGTACCACTCTACCTGCTGGATACCAACCTTGAGTCGAACTCGCCCGAGGACCGCCTGATCACGGCCCAGCTCTACTTCGGCGATAAGGAAATGCGCATGATCCAGGAGATCCTGCTGGGGATCGGCGGCATCCGCGCCCTGCGCGCCCTGGGGATCATACCCAACGTCTGCCACATGAACGAGGGGCATGCCGCGTTTCTTGCCCTGGAGCGCATCCGCCTGCTGATGGAGAAGCGCGAAGTCACCTTTGCCGAGGCCCGCGAGATCGTCAGCGTCGGCAACGTCTTTACCACGCACACACCGGTGGAGGCCGGCATCGACCACTTCCCGGCCGATCTGCTGGAGAAGTTTTTCAGCCGCTATTACCGGTCGCTCGGCCTGTCGCGTGACGAGTTCCTCGGTCTGGGGCGGCAGGACGTTCGCAACCAGCAGGAGACCTTCTGCATGGCAGTACTGGCCATCAAGCTGGCCGGGCATGCCAACGGCGTCAGCCAGCTGCACGGCGAGGTCTCCCGCGCCATGTGGAAGGGTCTTTGGCCGGAGCTGCCCGAGGAGCAGCTTCCGCTCAGCTCCATCACCAACGGCGTCCATACCCGCACCTGGATGTCCAATCACATGGCCAGCCTGCTGATCCGCTACCTGGGCACCCGCTGGATGGAAGACCCCACCGATCACACTGTCTGGCGGCGCATTGCCAAGATTCCCGATGCCGAGTTGTGGCGCACCAAGTTGAGCGGCCGCGAGAAACTGGTCGACTTTGCCCGCAAGCGTCTGAAGGCCCAGTTGATCAAGGTCGGCGCCACCACCAAGGAGATCGCCACGGCCGAGGAGGTGCTCGACCCCGAGGTACTGACCATCGGCTTTGCCCGGCGTTTCGCCACCTACAAGCGCGGCACCCTGCTGTTGCGCGATCTGGACCGGCTTTCCCGCATCCTCAACAACGCCGAAATGCCGGTGCAGATCATCTTTGCCGGCAAGGCCCATCCCCAGGACCAGGAAGGGAAGGAGTTGATCCGTCAACTGGTACAGGCCTCCCATCAGGAGCGTTTCCGCCACCGGATCGTCTTCATCGAGGATTACGACATGGAGGTCGCCCGACACCTGGTCCAGGGCGTCGATGTCTGGCTCAATACCCCGCTCCGGCCGATGGAGGCCAGCGGCACCAGCGGCATGAAGGTGGCCTTCAACGGCGGCCTCAACCTGAGTGTCCTGGATGGCTGGTGGTGTGAAGGCTACCAGGGCAACAACGGTTGGGCCATCGGTAAGGGAGAGGTTTACGCGGATGTGGAGTACCAGAATCAGATCGAGAGCCGTGCCACCTACGACCTGCTGGAAAAGGAAGTCGTGCCGCTTTTCTACGACCGCAGCAGCGATAATATCCCCCGAGCCTGGGTAGCAACCATGAGGGCCTCCATGCAGAGCCTCTGCCCGGTGTTTTCAACCGCCCGCATGGTTCAGGAATACGCCGAAATGTCGTATTTTCCCTCCTACCGCCAGTGGAGCCGTTTTGTGGCCAAGGATCTTTCGCTGGCGCGGGATCTGGCCGGCTGGAAGGCGCGCATCTTCAGGTCGTGGCCTCAGGTCCGTATCGAGCAGACCGATGCGCAGGTCAGCGATGCCGTGGCCCTGGGAAGCAGTTTCCCGGTTTCGGCCCGGGTCGCCCTGGGTGACATCCCGGCCGATGAGGTCTCGGTGGAGGGTTATTTCGGTGTACTCGACTCCAAGGGGAATATCCAGGGGGGCGAGATTGTGCCGCTTGACCATCTGGAGGACCTGGGCAACGGCGTCCACCAGTTCGGCGGCAAGATGGAATGCCGCTTCTGCGGACGGCACGGCTTCATGCTGCGCGTCATGCCTCGCCACAAGGAACTGGGGAACGTCTATGAGTCCGGCTATCTGACCTGGGGGTAGCAGTGCGGGACGTCCCTCATGAACATAAACACTGACATCCGCCAGCAGGTATTCAACCTGCTCTCCAAGGCATCCGGTCTCTCCATTGTCAGCGCCGACCAGGGTGTCGATGCGCGCAGCGGAACCACCCTGGTTCCCGGTCAAAGGGTACGGGCCGAGGTACTGACGACACTCGCCAACAACAGCGCGCAGGTTCAGATCGGTACGGAACGCTTCAACCTGGAGCTGCCGATGGCGGTCCGTCCGGGACAGAACCTGGACCTGACCTTTGTCACGGCAACTCCACGCCCGACCTTCGCACTCGTTCCCGGTGCGGCGGGCCAGAGCGCCGCTGCCGTGAGCGACACCGGGCGATGGCTGAGCGATTTCCTGGCAGCCGCGGCAGGAAAAGAGGATACCCAGGGATGCCTGGGCATCCTGCGGGCACTCCTCGACGAACTGCCGGCTGATCCGGTCCGGGCGGGAGAGATGCTTCGGCAGGGCTTGCGGGGTAGCGGCCTGTTCTACGAGTCGCATCTGGCGCGCTGGTTTGCCGGAGATTACCCCCTGGAAGAGCTGCTGAATGAACCGCAGGGACAACTCTCGCCCAGGAACGGATTAAACCTGCCGCAGGACGGAATTGCCGATCCGCGAACCCTGTCCGTGGTCCAGGAACAGCTGGCTGCCCTGCAAGCCGGGCAGGTACTCTATCGGGGTGAGCTTTTTCCGGGGCAACAGCTGGAATGGTCGGTCAGCGAACGGGAGGCCCGTCGCGAGGGGGATGATGACCGGGAACGCAGCTGGGATACGACACTGCAGCTTGACATGCCCCGCTTGGGGGCCATCAGTGCCCGGTTGAAGCTGGACGGGAATCGTGTCAGCGTTGATATTAGAACCGGCGAAAACGACTCGCTGGCGGTACTGAATACCGGGCTGCCTCGCCTTGTGGAACAGTTGCAACAGGCCGGACTGACCCCGGCCGAGATCGGAATACGGCATGACCCGCCACAGTGATGACCGGCGCCGGGCCGTGGCGCTTTCCTACAAGCAGGGCTACTATGCCCCGGTGGTAATGGCCCGCGGACAGGGAGTCCTGGCCGAGGCGATTATCGCCTGTGCCCATGAGGCCGGGGTTTACGTACACGAATCACCGGATCTGGTCAGGCTGCTGATGCAGGTGGATACGGATCAGGATATCCCGCCGGAATTGTACCGGGCAGTGGCAGAGGTGCTGGTCTGGCTGTACGCCATGGAGCATGATATGGTGTAACACAGCTCGGTGCAGCCCAGGATGAGGGAGTCGATTCCGGTCCGACACCGCCGATAATGCCGATTTTTTTCATTGGATCTCCTACTTGCATTTACAACCGGCATCGAATATGTTTTTGTTAAACGATATATTGATCGATCGGAGTACGCCATGGGAGCAGTTAAAATATCACCAAAATATCAGGTTGTAATACCGAGTGATGTTCGTGAAAGCCTTCATCTCGTACCAGGACAGATGATGCAAGTCATAGCCTATGGCAACCGGATTGAGTTGCTGCCGATCAGGGATATCGCCGAGATGCGAGGATTTCTGAAGGGTATCGACACAACCGTGGAGCGTGAGGACGACCGCCTGTGAACATCGTGGATTCATCGGGATGGCTGGAGTATTTCGCTGACGGGCCGAATGCCGACCTTTTTGCAGAACCGCTCGCGAAGAGTGACGAATTGCTGGTTCCGTCCATCACCCTGTACGAAGTGTTCAAAATAGTCTGTCGTCAGCAGGGAGAGGATGCGGCGCTACAGGCCGTGGCGATGATGCAGCAGGGCAAGGTTATTGAACTTTCCTCGTCCATAGCACTTCTGGCGGCAAAGTTGAGTCTGGATCTGAAAACTCCGATGGCTGACAGCATTATCCTGGCAACGGCACGGGTTCACGCTGCTGTGCTCTGGACCCAGGACAATGATTTCGAAGGGATCTCCGATATTCGCTACTTCCCAAAGGCAGGGTTATGAATGTTGGATGTAGGCAGCCGCTGCTGGCTGAATACAGTTGACATGATCCGATACAAACGCGATCAACTGCCCGCACTCCTCAATCTGCTGCCAGTCGGTGAATTTCAGTACTTTCTTCGGATCGTCGGTCCCTTAGTCATCTACATGCTGGTTTGCCTTACTCTCGAATAGCCTTTAATTACCCGCTTGATTATTAAAGGATGTAGTGATATGCTTTAACAAGCTGGAATCTTGTTAAAGGATAAGGCATGGAAAAAACAGACCTTAGCCAAAACAGGCGGAACCAACTCGTTCCCGTTGCCAAATATTCCGGTGCGTATGCGCTTGTCCCCCCCTCCACCGCCCCGTTCAATTAAATCCAAGACCATATTGAGTGAAGTGACCCGCGCTCATGAAGCATTGGGAACGCTCAAAATATCTACGGCCAGGCTACCAAACCCTGACCTGGTAACCAGATCTTTAGACCGCCGGGAAGCGGTTAGAAGCAGCCAGATCGAAGGCACAAATTCAGATGTGGATGAACTGCTAACCTACGAGGCGACGGGAAGTGACGAAGGGCTTCCACCCGATGTAGTGGTGACGCTTAATTATGTTAAAGCGCTAGAATATGGATTGAAAAAAGTCCGGGAGCGTGGACCGCAAGCAATGACAAGCGATTTGATCAAAGAATTGCACGGGCATCTTATGCAGGGCGTTGACGACCAGAGGAATCCTGGACAGTTCAGGGAGAATCAAAACTGGATCGGGGGCTTTAATATCTACCAGGCCCGTTTTGTTCCGCCGCCAGCTGAATGTGTAGACCAATGCATGCGTGATTTGGAGCTGTTTCTGCAGGAAACTCCGCGGGAAGAGGATATGTACGAAGTCCCGATCGTGATCCGTATGGCCATCGCCCATGCACAATTCGAAACGATTCACCCTTTTGTTGACGGCAATGGACGTGTCGGTAGGATCCTGCTGACTCTTATGCTTGCCGCGGAAGGGTATCCGCCGGTATATATCGCCGGTTTTCTGAAGAACAACCAACAGATGTATTACGACAACCTGGCAGGTGTGCAGTTAAAAGAAAAATGGTCTGAATGGATCAGTTTTTTTGCTGCTGCCGTGGAAGAGTCCGTAAAAGAATCAATTAACACTGCAAATGAACTGGAAGCTATCCTCGGCAGATGGCGCCAAATGATTTCCGGCCTTCGTCTCAGATCTGATTCCGCGGTTAACAAACTACCTGAACTGCTTATCGGGTCACCGGTTGTCAGCGCCCGCCAGGTGGAAACCATTCTCGGAGTCTCATTCCCGGCAGCCAACAATGCCTTGGCCAGGCTTGAGGAATCAGGGATACTTGTACGCACCAGAGGACGGCAGCGAAACAGAACTTTCGTTGCACAGGAAGTGATTAAATTACTGAACAGCCCTACGCCACGATAACTCACGATTTCAGGCAACGCCTTACGATCTCCTCTACATGAATAGCGGCTGTGTTCAGGAAGCGGATGCCGTGGGCCTGTCCGGGAAAAATCAGCGGCATGTGTGAACGCTTTGCCACCTCATCGAAGACTACTGATGTTTTGTGTGGATGCGACTGAACGTCAAGCCTTCTTTTCACTGCATCGGCTGCCTTATGATGCTCTTCAGTTTTTCCGGCGCGGTCCGGCGTGGATCGCTCAGGTAGATCTCGTGATGCTTGCCGCACCGCTCATGACCGTTGTTCCGGATAAAAGCGTGCAGACTCTCGATAGTCGGACCTTCCCCGGAGTACGGGCCGATATACATGAAACCGGTGATCAGTTCTCGCAAAAGTTCCTTATCGAAAAGCTGCCTGTCACTCAACCGATTGCAGGCCAGATAGACGCTCTTGCGCTGGTGCCAGGGACGCAGATGCTCAGAGACGGCCGGGTTGATCAGCCGTTTGTATTGCTCTCCCTCAACGATAAAGCGGTCCTGGTCGGCCAGGAAGGCGATCATTTGCTCAAATTCGACCGGTTTCCGCTCAATCAGCTGCCGCAGTCTGTCCATGGTCTCCTTGGAGGCGGAGTAAAAACCCATGCCGTAGCGCCAGCTGTCCGCGCCCAGCTCGAAGAAAAAAGCCGGGGCGTCCTGCCAGTCCGAAAGCGGCCGTTTGAAAGTCAGCCAGAGGGTACTCTTGTAGGGGGGCTTATCGCGGGAAAAGCGGGGGTCGCGATGGATAATCAACCGGATCATCAGCCAGTCGATAAAACGGTAACTCGGATAATCGATCTTGCCGGCAAAGACCGCCAGTTCTTTGGGGTTCCAGGATATACGCCTGAGGAATTTCTGCAGGTAGGGATTGGCTTCCGGGCGACTCTTTTCCGGTTTGCGCGCCACCACGTTTACCGAAAAGAAGGCGTTGGATTTACTGTCGAGCAGCTTTTTGTTCCTGTTGATGAAATCGGTCACCAGCGGGCTGTGTCTGCCATAGCGGATGCTGGCGCCGATCACGATCTTGTCGAATGACTGCAGATCAAGGCCGGAACATTCGGTGATGGAACAAAGCGTAACTTTATGTCCCTGTTGTTCAATCACCTTTTGCAGCCGGAGGCTGATCTTTTTGGTCTGGCCATCGGTGGTTGCGTAAATGAATAGTATATTGGCCATTTCAATAGCTTTCAGAAAAGATTCTTCTACGGTCTTAGTCGAACGAGACTGATAACACCGCTAATTTACTCCCCCAGGCAATGCCTGACGATTTCCTCCACATGGATGGCGGAGGTGTTCAGAAAGGGGATACCGTGTGCCTGACCGGGAAGGATCAACGGTAGCTCGGTGCAGCCCAAGATGAGGGAGTCGATTCCGTCCCTTTCGATCATATTCTTGACGATGGCCAGGAGCGCCAGCCTGGTCTCATCCTTAATGATCCCCAGTTCGATCTCGGAAAAGAGCTTCTCGTGGATGAACTCCTGCTCCTCCGTTGTGGGGACAACGACCGCCATGCCGTGCTTATGAAAGGGCCGTTGGAAGAAATCCGCCTGCATGGTAAAACGCGTTCCCAGCAGACCGGGACGCTTCACTCCCAGACTCCCGGCCTTTGTGCAGGAGGCCTCCACGATGCTTATGAGCGGCAGGGGCGAACGCTTTGCCACCTCGTCGAAGACCACGTGCGGGGTATTCGATGCGATGGCGGCAAACTCGGCACCGGCGCGACGGAGTGCCTCTATCCTGGTTAAAAGCCACTCCGCCAGCTTATCCAGGGCCTTTGCTTCAACTATTTCGAGTAACTCGGTCAGATCCGCGCTGTAGACAATAATTTCGGGATAATGCGTACCTTTGTTAAGTTCCCGAAATGTGTCAATGATCCCCCGGTAGTAGTCCAGGGTCGATTCCGGCCCGATGCCGCCGATGATGCCGATCTTTTTCATTGCGTCCCCTCCTGCACTTTCTACTGCAATACCAGGCAGTTTCTATTCCGGTTTATCGGGACTGGCTTCCAACTCCTCCAAAAACTCTGTCACGCCTATTATCCGGCCATACACACTCCCCAGGGCGGCCAGAAAGGCGCCGTGCACCTCAGCTGCCGGGATGGTTGCGCCATTGAAACTCAGGTCGCGGGTCGCCATGGCGTCATGCAGCAAGACGTTCTGAAAACCGAGATCGAAGGAGGCGCGGGCCGTGGCGTCCACGCACATCGAGGTCATCATGCCGGCCAAGACCAACTTATCGACGCCCAAACCCCGCAGATGCTCCAGCAGTGGCGTTTCGCGAAAACTGTTGGGGAAGTTCTTGACGAAGACCGCTTCGCCCGGCGACGGCGCCACGCTGGGGTAAATTTCGCTGCCGGAGGTCCCGGGAAGAAAAAAAGTGGCGGCGGGGCGGGTTGAGATGTGCCGAATGTGGATAACCGGCAGGTTGTGGTCGCGGAAGCTGGCGAGCACCTTTTTGGCTCGTTGAGCGGCAGCCTCAGCCCCGACAAGCTCCATACGGCCGCCTGGAAAATAGTCGTTTTGAATATCTATGATGATGAGTGCTGTGGTCATAATGAGTTCCCCCTTCTATATTTTTCTCTGGTTATATTTATCCATGACCGGCGACCAGGCATCCACGGCCTTTACGGCAACCTCTCTGGTAAAGACCGCGTGGGGCGCATGGGCAGGTATGGCGATCACCTCGCCCGCCTTGACGCCGACAACCTTCTCCCCTTGTTCGAAATAGAGCACCCCCTCCAGAACCATGGTGATCTGCTCGCTTGCATGGCTATGGCTCTCGAACCGGCAATCGGGATCAACCTCAAAGTAAGTCAACATGGTCTGATCGAGGGAAACGGCCCATTGCCGAGCTCCCGGGACGTCAGCCGTGAGGCAAAGGCTTTCCTTGGGGTAATAACGCATCTCATTCTCTGTCGGTTTATTCATAGTGGGTCCTTGCTGGTTTTACCGGAAATTGCCAGGCGCCTGGGGGCGACCATCGCTCTGTTTTTCCGTGTTATACCTCGCGGCACCCATAGTAAGCCCTTCCAGTAATCGCCATAACCAAAACACTTCCGAGTTACTCTTGGCAGGCTTTACCTCTGCAGTCAACGGGAGTGGAGTATTTATAGTCTCCGGCAACAAAACCGGCGATACTGTTTCCTGCGGTCTTTTCACGACAGATTGCGTTTCGGTGTCCTGGGCGTGGCACAGCGGGTAAGCGGTGAAGATGGCTATTCCGCACAACAAAATCCAAATCCTTGTTCTTCTCTTGAACATCATTTCCTCCTGATTCAGCAGTCAAAAGTAGTGACATTGCATAAAATTCTGTTGTCAAGTAAACAAATAAAGTTTATTTATAAACGGAGAGGATTAAACGAACATGGCAGAAACAAATCTCAAAATCAATGAAGTCGTCCTGGAATCGACCGAATCCCGCAAGGGGCTTGCCGCTCTTGCCGTAAAGCTGTTTCAGCTGTGGGGCTTGAGCACGTCCGATCAGCTGGACCTGTTGGGCCTCAGCCCCAAAAGCCGGTCCATGCTCTCCAAATACGCCAGGGGCGAGGCGCTGCCGGCCACCCGTGACATGTACGACCGCGTGGGGTGGCTGTTGGCCATCCACAAGGCACTGCGGCTTTTGTACCCCAGGAACGAAGAGATCCGCTATTCCTGGGTGAACCGTCGCAACGCCGCCTTTGACAATCTTGCCCCCTTGGAGGTCATGAAGGAACAGGGCATCATCGGGATCGCCCGCGTCGCCCGCTACCTTGATTTCTACCGGGGGCGGTGATGGCAAAGCCAGCGCTCTTCGACAAGACCCGCGACTTCGACGGAGATGCCTACCGAAATATCGTCTCGCTCCGCGAGTCGGAGGACCTGTTTTCCGATCTCTCGGACGGTGACGAGCAGCTGAGCGCCATCGCCGCTGCGGCCGAGATGAAGGTCAAGTCAGCGATCCCTTCCGGTGTTCTGCAACGGGGCTTCCACTACACCACCTCCATCACTTATCCCTTCGAACAGGAACCATACCTGAAAACCCGCTACGGCAACGGCTCGTTCGGCGTCTGGTACGGGGCGCTGGCACTGGATACCACCATCTTTGAGACCGCCTTCCACATGGTGAAGGAAGAGGCCGGAATTGAAGGCAACATCGGGCCGATTATGAGAGACCGGGCGGTTTACCTGGTGCACTGCCGGGCGCTGCTGCTTGATCTGTCCGGCAAGGGCAAGGCGTTTCCCGGGCTGGCGGCCGAAGATTACGGTTTCACCCAGCAGATTGGCGAACGCCTTCACCAGGAAGGTCATCCGGGCCTGCTGGCCCCTTCCGCCCGCCATGCAGGCGGCACCAACCTGGTTGCACTCACGCCGATGGTGCTGAGTGACCCGCGATCCTTCTGCTATCTCACCTATACCTGTGATCCCGTGCAGCGGGTGGTGACCATAGAGCGCCAACCGGGAGAGATCCTGACGGTCATGAGGTTTTAACCCCTTCCGTTTGCCCAGGATAATGCTCGGCTTCCGGTAGCCGCAAAGGCTCTGTAGAACTGCAAGAAGTTGATTTTCTGTTCTGGAAGGTCTGAGCAAATGCGCGCCGCGCCCAGATCGCCATCAAACAACCCGCAGTTGAGAGTTGCGCTCCAGATCAACCAGCAGATAATTCGGGACAGATTTATTTACTGCTAATGAACTAAAAATAGATCTGTTCAGGTTTTAAGTCCTTGGCTATTTTTCTATTTGCAGGGTTGCCACCACGCCCGAATGATCTGACGGAAAGGGTGGATTGTTACCGACAACCGCTACAGTTAAAATTTCCAGATCCCGCGCGAAGATCAGATCGATCCGTTCAAATGGGTATGACGGGCCGGCATAAATATCTTCCAGGTAATACGGCCAAGTGAGGCCCGGATCCCTCGGGTGGAGCATTTGCCAGGCATCGACATACCCAGCCTCGACGATCATGGCCGCTGTTGGCGTCTGGTCCGGGCCAAGGCCAAGTCCGCTGGCGTCCGAATTAAAATCTCCCGCCAGGATCACCGGGAGTTTGGATTGTTGCATGATCGTGATCAGTTCCTGTCCCTGCAGCACTTGGGTAGGGTCATTCTGACTGACAGGGCTTTCCAGATGGGTGGCGAAGAAGCGCAAACTCTTGCCTCGGATTTTGGCATCAACCGAAAGCCAGCCGTTCAGCTCTTCGGGAAAACCGGGCACGGGGGCAATGGTCGCCTGATAAATTCCGGATTGAACATTTGACAGGGCCAGTTCTGACTGTTTGAGATCTGTTCGCGCCAGGATCACGTTACGGTCGAGAAAGCGCAAAGCGGATCCGTCCCCTAACGGCGCCGTGATATCGGTGAGGTTCTGGGAGGCAACAACTTTGTACTGTTGGTGACGGGCTGCAAGCGCGTGGATAATCAGGTCGAGTTGGTCGGCCATGACTCCGACTTCCCCGGTGACAGAAATTGTCTGCCACAGCGTTACCTCCTGAAGAGAAATCAGATAGGGTTGCTGGTTGACAATTTGGTCCGCCAGCAGCTCTGCGCGACCACGGAAGTTGGCGGCCTGTAGTTCTTCATAGGTAAGCTTGGTCGCAGAAATCGGATCTGTGACAAAAAAGAATAGCAGATCTGTTCCCGCATCCATGTTTTGCGTCATGACTTTCACCACGCGTTTGTCGCTGTCGGCTAAAGCAGGCGACATGGTCACACTGAACGTGAGTGTCGCGACTAACAGCATTAACGCCAGGATACTACATCGCCGTTCTGCAACCTTCATGAGAAACTTCATAAAACCTCCTTTGGTAGGGCATTGACTGCTCGTGGGAAGTGCATAGGAGAAGACGGTCTTGCAGGGACGTTCTAATATACTTAAGTAATTTTGTAGTGGGACATAGTTGGTAAACTTTTTAAGTACGTCCCCTCAGCCTTCCTTAAGTACGTCCCCTCAGCCTTCCAGTACGTCCCCTCAGCCTTCCTTGTCGCCCGGTCGGTGTCCAACGGTGAGTTGGGACTCGCTTCTTCTAACTATTCCACTTTCAAGGGCTGACCTCTCTTAAAGACAAGATGCAACAACAATTGCATGGATACCATTGATTCGACCAAAGAGGCTCCCATCCTCTGTTGAAAGATAGTGTTTTTCTAGGTCAGGCGCAGTCTGGTTTTGCTCGACCTTGAAACCCCGTTCAGCCAAGAACTCCCCGATCATTCCTTCTTCTACGCCAAATGTGAAACCTTCTCCAACTGCTGACACCGTCTCATAAAGAATTTGTTCACCAAAATAACGATTCTCTCGACGGAGAACCGAAGCGAAAATATAGTCAAAAGCGACCAAGCTCCCTGAAGCCGAGGTGCTGTTAATGACAGATAGGGTATTATCTACTGCCTCTTGTGTCAGATACATACTGACGCCTTCCCAAAGAAATAAGTTCTTTTGATCTTTTTCATAACCTGCTGCTGAAAGCACTTCCGATAAGCTTTGACGATTAAAATCTATAGGAACAAATATGAGTCCCTTGGGGAGTGAGATCTGTTCTCTGTCAATAATTTCACGTTTGAGCTTTTGAGTAGGTGTAATATCAAGTTCGAATATCCGCGTCCCTTGATTGTGTTCACGAAAGCGTAAGGCCCGGCTGTCATAACCTGCTCCGAGCAAAACAATTTGTTTGAATTTGTTTTTCAGGGCATCCAGGAAAATGCCGTCCAATAGTTTAGTGCGCGCCATGATATATTCATAAATACCCAAGGGTATCCTGTCTTTAATTATCAACTTGCGCTGGGACGGCACCCCAAGGGCACTCTTTACTGATTCCGGTAGGAAAACACTCGCCATATTATCTGCACCGCGAAAAAGTTCATCTTCTTCCAGATGAGCACAAGCGCGGCAAAAACAAGTATAGCCAGCTGTATTGGATTCTTTTTGTTCAACGGATCTTTTCAAAGTCATATCTCATTCCTCGGTCGATTTTGAATAGTGTATTGAATATATGCGACCAACGTCGTGGGCGCTGACCTGACGGTTTTATCGGTAAGGTCCTGCGGCCTTGTTATGTGATATTTCCATAATACGGGAAGTAACTCCAGGTACGCCCCACTGGTGTGTATTCAAAAATCGGGGTTTCGTCCGTATTTTCTGGTGTCATGCACACCGGTAAAGAAAGAGCTTCACCGATTGTTTCCATGAATTTAAACACGCCAATCGCTTTGGTTTCGTCTGTAATTTCCTTCGGGTCAATATCAAAATCAATTTCGGTCTCAGTGAAAAAATGACAGTTAAAAATAACACCATTAATGTCAATTGAGAGTATCAGCGAACCATGCTCCGCCCTTTCCTTGAAGAACGTAGCAAGGTCATTGAGTTGTTCCACTTTTTCTTCACCGCGAAAGTAGTGGGCAATGTTGTTCGATTTTAGGAAGTCAAGAAACTGCTGCCAGATAGCGACATTTGTATTAAACACGTAAATATCGCGATAACTACCGTCACATACGAACTCATCCTTATACTGAAGCCAGTTGTATATATTCATAATCCTTTATCCATATAACTCGTAGATGAGCGGTTCACGCGCATATGCGCGTGAACCGCTCATCTACCCTTTTTGAACATTTAGACTGTGATCATTAAAAACCTTGCCACAACAAGCAGAATGCTGGAAATCAACTAAAAAACCATCCATTTCATCTTCTGCTGTTTCCAGTGCACCTGATCACCCACACTGATCAATAAAATTTTCTCACCTTACTCTGCCAATACCCGCCTGTCAATTAACCACATCGACAACCAATTGTGCCCAGCGCACGCTGTAATGCCCGCTCTGCCCTCATATCCCTTGACCGGGAGAATCCCTGCCTGCAAAATAGCCATATCAAAACATATCTGAAGTCTCTTCACGGTCCATAACAGGAGAACTGCAGTTCCCATGGCCTCTGAAACTCCCAAATACGACCTGCGCCTGGCTGCTCTGCTGATAGGGGTGATCCTTTCCACGGTGGATTCAAGCGCCCTCAACCTGGCGCTCCCCTCCCTGGCGGCCCACTTCCATACCGATGCCGCCGCCGTCCAGGGTGCTTCCTCATTTTACCTGATAGGGGCGGCGCTCGCTTTTCTACCGCTTTCATCCCTGGCCGGTAAAGTCGGTACCGTCAAGGTCTATCGCTTCTCCCTGGCCGCCTTTGCCATCATCTCCCAGATATTGGTCTTTTCCCCCAATCTCCATACGCTGGTTGCTCTACGCTTTCTGCAGGGGATCGCCGGGGCCGGCATTGTCGGCCTGGTCCCCGGCATGACGGCCGCCACGTTCAAAGAGCACCGCGGCTGGGCACTGGGGATGGTTTCCGGCTCCGTGGCTGCCGGCACATTAATGGGGCCGCCGCTGGGCGGTTTTCTGGTCGAATGGTTCGGCTGGCAATCCATCTTCTACATAAACCTCCCCTTTGGCCTGCTGGCACTGATGCTCTCCAGCAGGTTGACCGATCTCC